>DATJHW010000139.1:0-61902 GCA_035493615.1 Saccharimonadales bacterium (SeqCode)
CGCAGCTGTCCGTGCTGCGCCGCCGACGCCGAGATGTGCGACAGCAGCTTGAACGACCCCTCCGCACCACCGGGATCGGGGACCGCCGCGATCGCGAGGATCACCCACTCCGGCCGCCGGCTGTTGTAGATCAGCGCGACCGCGCACAGGCGGCCGCGGTATTCCTCGATGTAGAGGCGGAGCCGGCCGCGCATGCCGATCGTGCCCGGCAAGAGCTTCCGCCAGCCTGCAAGAGCGCTCGACACGAGTGGTTGCGGCAGGACCGAGCCGAGGATCGCATCCGGCTCATGGCTTGCGGCCGAGAGGAATCGCGTGACCCGCGGCAGGTCCATCGGCATCGCCGGCCGGACCGACACGGCCTAGTGCTTTCCGAGCTTGAGGAAGTAGTCGTGGAATCGGCCGTCATGCGTGAGCTCCGGATGGAACGACGTCGCGAGCAGGTGATCCTGGCGCGCGGCGACGATCGTCGCTGCGCTCCCGGGGACCCCTGCCCTCGCATCATCAAGCCGCGCCAGCACCTCCACGCCCGGACCGACGGCCTCGATGAGCGGCGCGCGGATGAACACCGCGTGGAAGGGGTCGCTGCCCAGCGCGGGCACGTCGAGGTCGGCTTCGAACGAGTCGAGCTGACGGCCGAACGCGTTGCGCCGGACGGTGATGTCCATGAGCTCCGCAAGCGGATGCGGGTGGCCAGGCACGGTGCGCGCGATGAAGATGGCGCCGGCGCACGTCCCCCACACCGCCATACCGTCGGCGACCCGCTCCTTGAGCTTCGGGATGAATCCATAGAGCAGCGCGAGCTTGCCGATCGTGGTGCTCTCTCCGCCGGGAATGACGAGCGCGTCGACCTCGTCGAGCTGCTCCGGCCGCCGTACATCGACGGCATCGGCGCCGAGTCGTTGGAAGGTGTCGAGGTGCTCGCGAAAATCGCCCTGAAGGCCGAGGACGCCGGCGCGAGCTAAGCGATCACCAACCGCGGACGGCAAGGCGTTCGCCCTCGGCGAGCGTCTCGAGGGAGATGCCGCGCATCGCCTGACCAAGGCCACGCGACACGTCGGCGATGAGCTTCGGGTCCATGAAGTGCGTCGTGGCCTCGACGATCGCCTTCGCGCGCCGGAGCTGGTCCTTCGGATCGTCCGACGCCTTGAAGATGCCGCTCCCGACGAAGTTGCCCTCGGCCCCGAGTTGCATCATCAGCGCGGCATCGGCCGGCGTCGCGATGCCACCGGCGCAGAACAGCACGACGGGAAGCTTCTTCGCCTTGGCCACATCGCGCACGAGATCGAGCGGCACACGGTATTCCGCCGCCTTCTCCCGCAGCTGCGACTCATCGAGTCCGGCGAGCGCCTCGATGCCGCCGGTGATCTCGCGGATGTGGCGTACCGCTTCGACGATGTTGCCGGTGCCCGCCTCGCCCTTGCTGCGGATCATCGCCGCGCCCTCGTTGATCCGGCGGAGCGCCTCGCCAAGGTCGCGCGCGCCGCACACGAACGGCACGTCGAACTTCCGCTTGTCGATGTGGAACTTCTCGTCCGCCGGTGTGAGGACCTCGCTCTCGTCGACGTAGTCGACGCCGAGGACCTGAAGGACCTGCGCCTCCACGAAGTGGCCGATGCGGGCCTTCGCCATGACCGGGATCGTGACGGTGTCCATGATCTCGGTGATGAGCTGCGGATCGCTCATCCGCGCGACGCCGCCCTCCTTGCGGATGTCGGCCGGCACCCGCTCGAGCGCCATGACCGCGACGGCGCCGGCCTCTTCGGCGATCCGGGCGTGCTCGGCGGTGACGACGTCCATGATCACGCCGCCCTTGAGCATCTGGGCGAGGCCGGACTTCACCGTCCAGGTCGCCTTGGCGGTGCCGGCGGTATCGCCCTTGTGTCCGTTCCCGTTCTGTGCCATCGGAAGCCCAATCGTACCGCTAGGCCCCTAAAATCGGAACATGGGCGTGGTCGACGCGAACGTCCTCGTGCTGAACCTGGACTACCAGCCGCTGAACGTGTGCAACGTACGTCGCGCGGTGGTGCTCTTGGACAAGCAGAAGGCCGTTGTCATCGAGCAGAACGGGCACATCGTCACGAGCGAGCGAAGATCGATCGTCACGCCGTCCGTGATCCGTCTCGCCTACCACATCAAGCGGCCCCGCCCGGTCCTGAAGATGACCCGCAAGGAAGTCCTCATCCGCGACGACCATACCTGCCAGTACTGCGGCAAGCGCGGCCACGACCTCACCCTTGATCACGTGATCCCACGCCATCGTGGTGGCCAGCACACGTGGGAGAACGTCGTCGCGGCGTGCAAGGGGTGCAATCACAAGAAGGGCGGCCGCACCTTGCAGGAGTCGCACATGGCGCTCGCCCGCTCGCCCTTCCGGCCACCGTCCACTCCGAGCTACCTGTTCTCCAGTTACATTCGCGCCGGGGAGCGCAAGTGGTTCAAGTTCCTCGGCGTCGAAGAATCCGCGGCCGCTTCCTAGCGGTCGGTCTGGCATCGCTCGTGCGTTCGACAGGCCGCGAATGAGGCTGCTCTTCACGAAGCGTGGCTTCTGCCCGATCGGGGGATCCGAGAGCCTCGCGTACCAGTTCGCCACGCGCTTGGCCGTGCGTGGGCACGACGTGCGCGTCGTCTGCGCGTGGCCGGCCGAGAAGGAGGAGACCGCGTATCGCGGTGCGTCCTTCGGGCCGCGGGTGTACGACGACCACCGCGTCTTCGTCGATCAGGGCGTCGAGGTCGTGCAGGTGAAGCCCCGCGGCGGGATCTTCGGCATGGCCGCGGATGCGACGACCCTCGTCGATCTCATGCGCGGCGAGCTGCTCGAGCGGTATGCGGAGGACCGCGACCTCATCCACAACGTGGGCCGGGAATATCTCGACTCGAGCATCGACGTCGCGGAAGAGATCGGCATCCCGCTCGTGCTCACGCCCCTGGCCCACGCCGGGCAATTCCATGGAGGCGACACGGCCGCGGACTTCGCGCGCTACCGCCGTGCGGCTGTCATCACCACGATGACTGACTGGGAGCGCGACTGGTACGCGGCGCACGGGATCGACGGTGCACGACTTGTCACGACGGGGATGGGGCCGAACGCCACCGGGACCGGCGATGCCGCCGGGTTCCGGGCGAAGTACGGCATCCCGCCGGACGCGCCGATCGTCCTGTATGTCGGACGCAAGGAGCGGTACAAGGGCTACATCCAGCTCCTCGATTCGACCGAGACCGTGTGGCGCACACACCCGGACGCGCGCTTCGTCTTCATCGGGCTCCCCGGGTTCTACTCGACGTTCTTCGACGACTTCCAGCGCTACGCGGATGACCGGGTGATCCACCTCGAGAACGCGTCGGCGACCGACAAGGACGCCGCGCTCGAGGCCTCATCGCTCTTCGCGATGCCGTCTCGGCACGAGACGTTCGGGCTTGGGTACCTCGAGGCGTGGCTGCACGGCAAGCCGGTCATCGGCGGCGACATCCCGGCCTTGCGCGAGGTCATCGCCGACGGCGTCGACGGGCTCGTGGTCCGTCAGCGCGCGGACGAGGTCGCCCGCGCGATCCTGCGGCTCCTCGACGATCCGCCGGGGGCCCGCGCGATGGGCGAGCGGGGCCGGGCCAAGGTCGCCGCGCGCTGGAGCTGGGACGCCGTCATCGATCGCGTCGAGGCGGCATACGCGACCGCCGTGGGGACCGAGAAGGCCACGACCGCCGCTTAGGCTCGGCCCGATGCGCGTCGTCATCGCGAAGAAGCTCCTTTCGACCATCGGCGGATCCGAGGCGCAGGCCCGCGCCCTGGCCACGGCGTTGCGGGATCGGGGTCACGCGGTGACCCTCGTCGGCCTCCGGCCCCAACACCGCCGCATCGGGATCCCCGAGCGGGTGTACGCAGCCGGTCCCGGCGACGTCACGATCGAGGACGAGGGCCTCGTGTTCCGGTTCATCGCAAGCCCGACGGCGCTCCTCGACGCGGTCCTGCCCGTGTCGCTGGTCGGAGCAGCTCGGCTCGCGAGCGCGGTGGCCGGCGCGGATGTCGTCCATTGCCTGGCCCGCGAGTGGGCCGCACCCTACGAGCGCGCGGCCCGGCGCTCCGGCGCGGCGTTCGTCGAGACGCCGCTCGTGCATCCTGGACAGCCGTTCTCCGGCGATCGGCCCGCGGACGTCGCGCGCTACGGACGCGACGATGCCGTCATCGGCCTGACCGACTGGGAAGCGGATTGGTACCGGGCCCACGGTGCCGCGCGCGCGGTCGCCACCGGAGTCGGGCCGATCATGCGCGCGCCGATCCCCGCTCGCGCCCCCGAGCCGGCCGAGATCCTCTTCGTCGGTCGGAAGGAGCGATACAAGGGCTACGACGCGCTCCGCGACGCCGCGCGTCTGGTGTGGCGCGAGCGTCCGGACGCGCGGTTCGTCGTCATCGGGCAGCGCCGCTTCCTCGGGCCCGTACCGCTCGCGGACCCGCGCTGGTCCGAGCCGGGGATCGTGAATGAATCGCAGAAGGCGGAGGCGTACGCGCGCGCGACGATCTTCGCGATGCCATCGGAGCACGAGACCTTCGGCCACACGTACCTCGAGGCCTGGTGTGCCGGCCGGCCGGTCATCGCCGGTGACATCGCGCCACTGCGTGAGGTCGTGCGCGACGGGATCGATGGACTGCACGCGGCGAACGCGCCGCGGCCGATCGCCGACGCGATCCTCACGCTGCTCGCGGATCCGGCTCGGGCCGCGGCCATGGGCGCCTCGGGTCGCGCGCGCGTGGCCGACCGGTTCACCTGGCCGGCGATCGCGGCCAGGACCGAAGCCGCGTACGAGATCGCGCGGCTAGCATGACCGTGATGCGGGGAGTCATCGGCCAGCGCGTGATGCTCGACCGGCTGGGCGCGCGCGCCGCGCGCGGCGACGTCGCCCACGCCTACGGCCTTTACGGTCCGCGATCCATCGGCAAGCGGACCATCGCGCTTCGCCTGGCGCAGACCCTCAACTGTCTCGATCCCGAGCGCCCGCCCGGGGGCTGCGGCACATGCCGCAACTGCGTGAAGATCGAGCGCGGCGTCCATCCCGACGTGCGCCTGCTCGAGCGGGACACCGCGAACAAGACGAAGATCGAGATCGATCAGGTCCGCGCGATGCAGCAGGATCTCGTGCTGCGGCCCCTCGAGGGACGGACGCGCGTCGTGATCATCGACGACGCGGCCGACCTCAGCGACGTGGCCCAGGATGCGCTGTTGAAGACGGTCGAGGAGCCGCCGAAGCACGCGGTCCTGCTCCTCGTCACGCTCACGCCCGAGTCGTTGTTCGAGACGGTCCGCTCGCGGGTCCAGCCGCTCGTCCTTCGGTCCGTCGCCACGGGCGAGATCGCCGCGGCGCTCCGCGAGCGCGGGGTCAAGGGCGCCGACGCCATCGCCGCGGCGGCCGCGGGCCATCCCGGCATGGCGATCCGCCTCGCCGCGGATGAGGGCGGAGAGCGGACCACCCGAAGGGCGATCGAGAAGGAGTTCTTCGACCTCGTGGGCAGCCGCCTGACTGAGCGGTTCGAGTGGGCCGCGAAGCTCGCGGACGAGAGCGACATGCGCAAGCGATCCGAGGCCATCGAGCTGCGGCTCGACCACTGGGTCGAGCTCCTCCGCGACGCGGCGGTGACGTCACGCGGTCTTGAGGACGCGCCGCTCCGGCCCGACCGCGCCGCCGAAACGGGCCGGATCGCGGCCAAGCACCCCGCTCGCGACCTCGTCGACGCGACCCTGCTCGTCCAGCGGCTGCGGCGCGACCTGTTCTGGAACGCGAACGCGCGAGCGATGCTCGAGATCCTCGCCCTCAAGCTCCCCTATCTCGACGGGGCTGCCGCATGAGCCGGACTGTGGTCGGCGCGCGCTTCCAGACGGCCGGCCGGATGTACTTCTTCGAGCCCGGCCCGGTCGACGACCTTGCGATCAACGAGTGGGTGATCGTGCAGACCGAGCTCGGCCAGGACGCGGCCCGGGTGCAGATCCTGCCCACCGATTCGCCGCTGGTCCAGGTCGACCCGCCACTCGGCACGCTCGTGCGCAAGGCGACGGCGACCGACAAGTTCGAGCTGGCGAAGCACAAGCGGCGCGAAGAGGAGTCGACCCGCACCGCGACCGACACGGCGAAGCGACTCGGACTCGACGTCCATGTGCTCGGGACCGACTGGCAATTCGACGGCGGCAACGTGGTCGTCTTCTATTCGACCGAGGCGACCGGCCTCGACCTCGCGCCGTTCAGCGTCGAGCTCGCGGCGGGATTCGGAACGCGCGTCGAGCTGCGCCGGCTCGGGGCACGCGACGAGACGAAGCTGCTGACCGGCGTGGGGACGTGCGGCCGCGAGCTCTGCTGCTCGTCGTGGCTGGACAAGTTCTCGAACATCTCGATCCGGATGGCGAAGGAGCAGGACCTCCCGCTCAATCAGGCCAAGCTCACCGGGGTCTGCGGCCGGTTGAAGTGCTGTCTCATCTACGAGCTCGAGACGTACCAGGAAGTGAAGGGCAAGCTGCCGAAGCTCGGCGACACGTTCCACATCCCATCGTGCGTCGGTGGCCAGTGCGGCACCGGCGGGTGCGCGCAGGTGCAGGGTGTGTCAATGACCAAGGAGGCGATCGTCGTCGGGATGGTCGACGGCGGGGGGCGCGCGACATTGACCGCGGAGGAGCTCGGGGTCACGTTCGACAGCGTGCCCGCGCACACCAAGGGCGTCGGCTCGTACGGCTCAGACGAGGTCCCGCGCCAGGAGCGCGCGACGCCGGTGCCGGCACCCGGCCAAGGGCCGCCGCGCCGCCGTCGCCGCCGCGGCGGCCGCCGCCGCGGCGGCCGTCCCGGAGGCGCCGCCTAGCGGACCCGGCGCACCACGAAGTCCGCGATCTCGCTCAGCGCGTCGCGCTCGGGTCGATCCGGCAGCGCGCCCAGGGCCGCGACCGCTTCATTGTGGAACGACAGCGCCTTCGCGCGCGCGCGCTCGACGCCGCCCGACTCACGGATGATCCGCAGCAGATCGCGCAGCTCGCCCGGACTCTTTCCGGGAGCGACGATCCGCGCTCCAAGTCTCGTGTCGTCGGTCTCCTCGACCGCGTAGATCATCGGCAGCGTCGGCATGCCCTCGGCGAGATCGCGGCCGACGGTCTTGCCGAAGTCGGTCTCGTCGCCTGCCACGTCCAGCACGTCGTCGGTGATCTGGAACGCGAGACCGAGGTTCGTGCCGTACGCGCCGAGCGCCGCGACGTGCTCGGGATCCGCGTCCGCGAGCAGCGCCCCACCCTGACAGCAGGCCGCGTACAGCGACGCGGTCTTCAGCTCGATGCGCTCGAAGTACGCGGCCTCGGTGGGAAACGACCGCGACGCGGTGACCTCGTTCAGCTCGCCATCGCACAGCGCGAACACGGTCTGCGCCACGATCGCGATGACCTCCGGCTTCGGCAGCACGGCCGCGAGGGCGTACGCCTTCGCGAAGAGGTAGTCGCCGACGATGAGCGCGACGTCGTCATCCCACGTCGCGTTCACCGTCGCGACGTTCCGCCGGAGCTCCGCCTCGTCGACGATGTCGTCGTGGACCAGCGACGCGGTGTGGACGAGCTCCAGCGACTGCGCGAGATTCAGGACGACCTCGTGATCGTGTGACGGGCCGAAGCGGGCCGACAGGAAGACGAGGGTCGGTCGCAGCAGCTTGCCGGGCGATCCGAACAGGTGCGTGACCGCGGCGGCGAACGTGGGATGCGCGCCGCTGCCGACCTCGAGGAGCCGCCGCTGGAGCTCCTGCAGCTCCGCGTCGACGGGCGTGTAGAAGGAGCGCTCCGCACCGGTGGCGACCACGCGCGGAGTCTAGGTTCGGCTAGGGCCTCTTCGTCGGCTTCGGCGGCTGGGTCGGCGGCGGAGGCGTCGGCGAGGGAGCACCGCCCGACGGAGCCGGCGAGCCGCTCGGCTTCGGAGCCGAGTAGCCGCAGATGTTCCAGTTGAAGCGGCCGTAGTTGTAGGCACCACCGTTGGCGGCGCTCGCCCACTTCCCGATGTCGGCGGCCCAGTCGCTGAACGGGATGCTGATCTTGTAGCAGCCGCCCGGCAGGTACACGTTGCGGTCGTCGATGGTCGGCTCGGTGCCCTGCACGTACTGCTCGGTCCACCGGAAGCTCGGCGGGCAGTTCGGGCCCGGCAGCAGGCCGGAGCCGTTGCCGCCGGTGAGGGCCGGGTTCACGCACACGACGCGGTCGACGATGCCCGCCGGCCGCGCCCAGCCGTCGGGCGGCAGCGCGCCGGTGACGATCTTCATGTAGTCACGCCACAGGATGCCGGGACCGAGCGCGGAGCTGATCCCGTTCATCTCGGAGTTATCCGAGTTCCCCATCCAGATCGCGGTCAGGCGCGTCGGGGTGTAGCCGATCGCAAGCACGTCCTGGAGGTTGTCGGTCGTGCCGGTCTTGAGAGCGGCCGGCCGGCCGATCGACGTGAACGGGCCGAACACGAACGAGCCGTGCACCGGGTCGGTGTTGTCCTTGAGGATGTTCGTCATGACCCACGCGTACCGCTCGTCGAGGACCTGCTTGCTCTCGGGCTTGGTCGTGTAGTCCTTCACCACATTGCCGCCGCTGTCCACGATCTTCGAGATGAAGGTCGGCTCGATCCGGCGGCCATAGTTCGCGACGACCTGATAGGCGCTCGCCATGTCGATGAGCCGCATCTCGCCGGCGCCGATGCCGAAGCTGATCCCGAGCCGTGATTGATCGAAGTCGCGGTTGATCCCGAGCTGATGGATCGTGTCGATGATCGCGGGCACGCCGACCATACGGGTCACGTTCAGCGCCGGAAGGTTCAGCGACTCGCGCAGTGCCTGACGGATGGTCGTGGGTCCGTGTTGCTCTTTCGTCGCGTCCTTCGGCGAATACGTCGACCCGCTGCCGTCGGACATGTTGAACTGGATGTCGTTCAGCACCGTGGACGCCGTCATCCCGCCCTTCAGCATCCCGGTGAGATACGTGAACAGCTTGAACGTCGATCCCGGCTGCCGCAGCGCGATGCCGGCGACGTCGTAGTCGCCCTGCACCTTCGGTGAATGGTCGTAGTAGTCCTTGCTGCCGACGTACGCCAGGATCTCGCCGGTGGTCGGATCCAGCGTGATCAGCGCGGCGTTATTCACGTTCGCGAACTTCAGCCCGTTGACGTGGTCGGTGACCTCCTTCTCCGCGAGCTGCTGCATGTTCCAGTCGAGCGTCGTGTACACGCGGTAGCCACCGCGGTACGCGGCCTTCTCGCCGAGGAGCTGGATGAGCTGCTCGCGTGCACGGAAGGTGAAGTGCGGCGCGTAGAGCGACGTTTCCGCGGGCGTGACCTTGATCGGCTCGGCGTTCGCGGCGTCCGCCTGCGCCTGGGTGATGTATCCGTATTCCACCATCGCGTCGAGCACGAGAGCGCGGCGGGCCGCGGCCGCGGCCGGGTTCTGCACCGGGTCGTAGTCCGACGGTGCTTGCGGCAGCCCCGCGAGGAGCGCCATCTGCCCGAGCGTCAGCTGAGTGAGATCGGCGACGCCGAAGTACGTCTTCGCCGCGGCCTTCAGACCGTAGGCCTGGTTCCCGTAAAAGATCTGCGACAGGTACATCTCGAGGATCTGCTGTTTGCTGAACGTGCGCGTCGCTTCGACCGCGAGGATCGCTTCCTTGATCTTCCGGGTGATCGTCGGCTCGTCGCCGAGCAGCCGCGTCTTGATGAGCTGCTGCGTGATCGTCGAGCCTCCCTGGCTGACCCCGCCCGCCGCGAGATTGACCTGAAGCGCGCGAATGATCCCGCCGAGGTCGATGCCCGGGTTCGTCCAGAAGCTGTGATCCTCGATCGCGATCGTCGCGTCCTGCATCAGCACGGGGACCTCGGGCAAGGTCACGAGCTCGCGGCGCTGGTCCTCGAGCGTGTACAGGAGATGCTCGCCGGTGCGGTCGTAGATGTACGTCGAGAGCGCGACCGGGACGGTCGCGAGGTCATGCGCCGCCGGAAGGTCCGCGGCGAAGTAGCCGAAGAACGCGGCCGCGGCCGTGCCGGCGAAGATGCCGAACGTGATGAGGATCGCGGTGAGGACGCCGGCCGTCGCGCCGAGCTTGGCGCCGGCGCCCGGGCGGCGCGACATGCGAGCGCGGCGGTTGGGCATCCGGTAGGCGCGGTAGGCACGAAAACTCGGCCCGTTCCCATTCCTGAGCGGCATCTGCCCCCAAGGATGCACGGAGCGTGCCGAGGCTGTCCTAGGAGCGCACTAGCCAGCCAGGCAGCCGAGCGATGAGGCGGCGGAGGGCCGACGGGGCCGGCCGCAGGAGGGCTGTCCGGAGCCGGCGCTGGGCCTCCCGGGCATCTCCCTCCCAGCGCTCGACGATCTCGCGGTCCTCGTCTTTCAGGGAATTCGCGGGACCCCGCCGCTCCATGGCCGATTCGGCGTCGGGCATCCGGGCATACAGCTCGGCGGCGAACGCGTGCGCGTCCGGCAGCTCCGCCGCGATCGTCCCGGCGTGGAGGTGCCACTGGCCGTTCTCGAGGACGAACGGCTGCTTGGTCTGATCGAACATGCTGGTCAGCTCGAGGTTCGCCGCGAGCTCGCGATCGATCGCCGCGACGGCCCGATCGAGCCTGGACTGAGCTTCTGCCGAGCGTGCCACGCCGACAGCCTACCGTGTATACGCCGAATGCGTCCACTGTATGCGTCCGATGTATGCTGACGCCGATGCCAAGACCGTTCGCCAAGGCTCCCCTGCCCGCGGCCTATTTCCCGCTCGGCGGTCCGGTGCCGGCCGCAGACCTCGTCGGCCGCGAGGGGTACATCCGCCGCGCCGCCGCGCGTCTGGCCGACGGCAATCACATCCTCATCGCCGGGCCGCGCCGGATCGGGAAGACGTCCGTGATGCTCGAGATCCTGCGGCGCCTGCGCCGGAAAGGCCTGCCCACCGCGTACGTCGACTGCATGGGCGCGACCGACGTCCGGGGGCTCGGGGAGCGGCTGGTCGACGCGATCCTCGAGAACGTATCCGGCGCGGAACGCAGCTTCGAGCACGCCAAGGCCGTCGCCTCGGGGATGCGGCCGACGGTCAAGGTTCGGTACGAGCACGTGGAGCTCGCGCTCGAGCTGGCCCGCGAGAAGAACGCCCACCGGTTCTTCGACGGCGCGCTCGATCTGCCGAGGGCGCTCGCGGCCAAGACGGGCAGGCGGGTGGTCGTGGCGTTCGACGAGTTCCAGGCGGCGGGCCAGCTCGGCCCGAGGGTGTTCGACCTCATGCGCACACGCTTTCAGGCCCAGCGGGCCGTGTCGTACGCGTTCCTCGGCTCGGAGGAGGGCATCCTCGAGCAGCTCTTCAGCGGGAAGGGCCGCGCGTTCTACCGCTTCGCGCTGCCCCTCGACCTCGCCGACGCGGCCGGCCATCGCTTCGGCATCGATCCGGACGACTGGCTGTCGTACATCGAGGAGAAGCTCAGCGAGCGGAAGCTCACCATCACCGACGCCGACGTGGATCGGATCCTGGATGCGACCGGCGGCCATCCGCAGGACACGATGCAGGTGTGCGCCGCGCTGTACTACCTCATGCGCGACGCGGGGCTGCGCGTCGTGAGCGCCGAGGCAATCGGCGTCGCGATCGAGCAGTCCCTCCGCGAGCTCGAGCGTCCGTTCGCCCTGCACTGGGCGGACCTCGGGAAGGGCAAGTACCTCCAGCAGGTCGCGAAGCGCGTGGCCCACCGCGCCGTGCTGTACGCGAGCGACGGCGCGGGTTCGGTCCCGCGGGCCGAAGTGTTGCGGGCGCTCGCGGCGCTGCAGGCCCGGGGCCTGGTCACGCATCTCGCGCGGGGCCGCTACGAATTCGTCGAGCCGCTGTTCGGCGAGTACGTCCGCCGGCTGGACGAGGCTAGTGTGATGACGAAATGATCACGCCGCCCCTCGAGCTCCGACCCGGTGCCACGGTGCAATACCGCGCCGCCGACAGCGGTGAATGGCGGGATGGCACGCTCGTCCGGAGCTCGGCGAACGGCGAAGAGTGGCTCATCAAGAACCGCTTCGGCAAGTACTGGCTGAACGTGAACCGGCTGCGCCCGGCGAACGAGCTGCAGGAGCCCTAGCGGACGAGGCGCGCTCGCTTGTCGCCGTGGCGCGCGACGAGCCGGGCGGGTTTCCCGCGGACCAAGAGGCGCTCGATCTCCACCCCATCCCACCCCGCCGGCATCACCACCGGGCGCGCGGGCCAGGTCGCCGGGTCGCCCGGGCCGACGGCGACGCCGGTCAGGCCGAACATGCAGGCCGTCAGGAACGCCGCGAGGTTCGCCTGGAACGGACCCACTCGCGGCTTCTCCGGGAAGCGCGTGCGGCTGAACTCGTCCGTCTCGGTGAACGGCGGGTTGATGAACTCGGCGTAGCCCTCCTGGAACAGCCGGAGCGACCGGCGCCGGTCGCCGATGCGCGCGGCATACGTCCCGAGGAGCGGCGAGAGCATCGGCGATCCGACATACGGGTCGACGCGATCGAGATAGAAGTGGATCGTCTCGCGCTCGGTGCGCTCGTCCAGCGGATACCCGACGGGGAAGAGGCCGTAGAGCACCTCCGGTGTCGCTGAACCGCGCCCGCTCGCGCGGGCGGTGAACGTGTCCGTGTTCTTGATGACTCGCCGGCGCGTGTCGGTCGGGATGTACATCGCCTTGGCCATCCGCGCCCACTTCGGTGCGTCGCCGCGGTCCAGCCGGCGGCCGGCGGCAGCGGCCTCGCCCAGGACGACTGACGCGGCCATGTTGACGTAGCCCGGGTTGTCGACCGGATGCTCGCGCTGCTCGTCGATGCCGAGCGTGCGTTTGATCTCGTAGCCGCGCCGGGTCCGTCCCCAGCGGCTCTCGATCCACGTGGCCACGCCCTCGAGGACCGGCCATGCGTGCTCGCGCAGGAAGTCGAGGTCGCCGGTGGCGTGCACGTAGCGCGCGAACGCGAGCGCGACCGAGAGGCTCACGTGCTGCTCGAAGAACACCATCGGCGCGTCCGTCCGGATCCCCTCCTCGCCATGGAGCGGTGTGCTGGCCCACGGGAACTGCAGGCCGCGATAGCCGTTCATCGCGGCATTCCGCTCGGCGGCGGCCAGATGCTCGGAGCGGTACGCAAGAAGCGCCTCCGCGGCGTGCGGATCGGTGAGCAACATCGGGAGGAACACGAAGCCTTCGATGTCCCACATCACCTGGCCGCGGTAGTAGTGGTAGTTCGGCCAGTACGCGAGGCCGAACATCGACGTGCTGAACAGAGACGACGGGTGCGCCGAGCTGTGCAGGTAGTAGAACGCGGCGTCGGCGAGCTCCTGCCAGCGCCGGTCCGCGCCGACGAGCACGACCCGGCCCTTCCACAGATCGGCCCATGCCGCCCGGTTGTCCTTCCGCGCCGCGTCGAAGCCGATCTGGGCGGCCATCGAGCTCATCCGCCCGGCCTGGAGCTGCGGCTCGCTGTGGAGGTCGCTCGGGATGAGGGCGGCGTACTGGTGCAGCGCGTACGCGCGACCGGCACGGGCGCGCAGGCGGTACGTCGTCGACAGCGGCGCCGTCTCGCTCTGCTCGTTCCGCGTCGTGTCGACGTCGGCCGTGGTGACGAGGTCCGTCACGTAGGCGATGCCGCACCGGGAGAGGCCACCGTGCGTCTCCCAGAGCAACGTGCCGTCGATGACGACCTTCTCGGTCCCGGGCGCGTTCACCTCACGCTTCGCGAGCGTGCCATCGATCCCGGTGTGGTCGACCTTCGCGGCGATCGCGAGGTCGCACGCCCGGTCGACGGTCACCCTCGTCTCCTGCAGGACGACGCAGGGCAGCGTCCGGCTGCAGAAGGTGACGACCTCGATCGTCGCGGTCGCGTCGGGCGTCGCGAACGCGAGGCGCGTCCGCAGCTCGCCGCACGAGAAGTCGTACTCCTGGCTGATGAAGCGCACGCGGTCAGGCTGGTCGCTCATCTGCTTGCCGTTCACCGCGACGTCACCGGACAGCGGGTAGGGCGCGCGCGCGAAGCCTTCGACCTTGTCGACCGGATGCACCGCGGCGAGCCCGCCGACGATGGCGAGGCCTTCGAGCTGCGGGATCTTCCCGACCCGCAGGCCGATGAGCCCGTTCGAGACATAGGCCGGGATGAACGCCGGGTCGTACCGGCGGACGATCGGCGGACTGATCGGTCCGGACACGAGGCCGACCAATGCAAGCCGCTTGCGAGCATCGGACGTCCGTGACATTCGCGACGACGGCGATCGCCCGACGCGCCGGCCGGTACCCCCGAGCGGACTCGAACCGCTGCTTCAGGCTTCGGAGGCCTGCGCTCTATCCACTGAGCTACGGGGGCGTGCCGGGGCGTGTCGAAATGCCCTGCTCCGAGAGTGATTCTAACCTTGCGCGGTGAGGAAGACGCTCGCGGAACGGGACAAAGAGCTGTCGCTGATGCAGCATCTCGCGGAGCTGCGCAACAGGCTGATGATCGCATCTGGAGCCGTGCTCATCGGGACCGTGATCGGCTTCTTCTTCGCGAAGGACATCATCCTCGCCCTCGAGCAGCCCGCCCACCTCGGCAAGCCGCTCCAGATCATCAGTCCCACCGAGGGCTTCACGACGTACATGCGGGTGGCTCTCTTCAGCGGCATCGCGCTCGCGATGCCCGTGATCCTCTACGAGGTCTACGCGTACGTGGATCCCGCGCTGCGGCCGGGGGAGCGGCGGTTCATCCTCCTGCTCGGGCCGTTCATCCTCGCGCTGTTCGTCGGTGGCATGGCCTTCTGCTACTTCATCCTGCTACCGCAGGCCATCCAGTTCCTGTTCACGTTCGGCTCCGACGTGTTCGAAGCATCGCCCCGAGCGAGCGAGTACATCTCGTTCGTCACGACGTTCATCCTCGGGGTGGGCCTGGTCGCCGAGATGCCCGTGATCATCTTCGCGCTGACCCGGATCGGCCTGGTCTCGCGAGACTGGCTCGCACGGCGGCGCGGCTACATCCTGATCATCTGCTTCGTGATCGGCGCGATCATCACGCCGACGCCGGACCCGTTCAACCAGACCCTCGTTTCGGTGCCGATGTATCTCCTGTTCGAGCTCGGACTGCTGCTGTCACGCTTCGGCGGAGGGCGTCGACGCGCGACTTGAGCGCAGCCTCCGCGCCGAGGTCCGTGGGCTCGTAGTAGCGGCGTCCGGTCAATGACTCGGGCAGGAACGTCTCGTCCGGATCGAAGTGCTCCGGCTTGTCGTGCGCGTACTTGTAGCCCTTGCCATAGCCGAGCCCGCGCATGAGGCCGGTGACGGCGTTGCGGAGGTGCAGCGGCACCGGATCCGCGCGGGTGCCCTCGATGTCGGCCGTCAGCGCACCGGCGGCTCGCTTGATCGAGTCGGACTTCGGCGCGAGCGCGAGGTACACGCTCGCCTCTGCGAGCGGGAAGTAGCCCTCGGGCAGCCCGATGAGGTGCACCGCCTGCTGCGCGGCCGCGGCGATGACCAGGGCCTGCGGGTCCGCGAGCCCGACATCCTCGGCGGCGAGGATCACGAGGCGGCGCGCGATGAACATCGGGTCCTCGCCCGCATCGATCATCCGGACGAGCCAGTAGAGCGCCGCGTCCGGATCGGAGCCACGGAGGCTCTTGATGAACGCGGAGATGGTGTCGTAATGCGAGTCGCCGGCGCGGTCGTAGACCAGCGACCGCCGCTGGAGGGCGTCTTTCACGGCCGCGAGGTCGACGTGGCGGATCCCCTGCGGATCGGCGGCGGCCGCGTCGGATGCGAGCTCGAGCGTGTTGAGCGCGACGCGCGCATCGCCATTCGCCACGACCACGAGCGAGCCGAGCGCATCCGGCGCGACGGTCACCGTGCCGTTCAACCCGCGCGGATCGGCGATGGCCCGCTCGACGATCAGCCGGACGTCGTCCTCGCCCAGCGGCTGCAGCACGAACACGCGCGAGCGCGACAGGAGCGCCGAGATGACCTCGAACGACGGGTTCTCGGTGGTCGCTCCGATGAGCGTGACGTCCCCCTCCTCGACATAGGGCAGCACCGCGTCCTGCTGGCCCTTGTTGAAGCGGTGGATCTCGTCGATGAACAAGACGGTGCGCTCGCCGGTGGCTCGGCGCAGCTCGCGGGCCTCTTCGATGACGCGGCGAAGGTCGGCGACTCCGGCCGAGACCGCTGAGAGCGCGACGAAGCGCGCCTTCGCGCGATTCGCGGCGATGGCCGCGAGCGTCGTCTTCCCGGTGCCGGGTGGTCCCCAGAGGATCATCGAAGGGATCTGACCGGCGTCGATCGCCTTGCGCAGTACCCGGCCGGGCCCGACGAGGTGGGGCTGGCCGACGAACTCGTCGAGATCGCGTGGGCGGACCCGCGCGGCCAATGGCTTCGCGAGCGGCTCACCGGTCGCGGCGGATACCTCGGCCGAGAAGAGGGGTGAGACCCCGGTCGGGCGTTGCGACCGGCGCGGATGTGGCACCTGCCGAGTATGGCGGGTACCGGCGCCCTCCCCTCCCCCACCCCCCGGGTCCGGCGGTACGATGGCGCGCATGAAGACCGACACCAAGAAGGACGTGGCCGCGCGGCTCCGGTCGATCGCGGGTCATCTCAAGGCCGTCGAGCGCATGGTCGACGAAGACAAGTACTGCGTCGATGTGCTGAAACAGACGATGGCGATCGAGAAGGCGCTCGAGCGCGTGGATGCCATGATCCTCGGCGCCCATCTCGAGACCTGCGTGGCCGACGCGTTCCGCGAGGGGCGCGCCGAGAAGACCGTCGCCGAGCTCACCGAGATCTTCAGCACCGCGCGGAAATAGCCCGCCGACCGCGCTGTTGACATGAATTTGTCCGCTGCGACAATACATAAGCCATAGTTTCTACGTCGCCCAACCGCGCACGGGGAGAGGCTATCTTGCTGACCGAGGCGTCCGTCCGCGATCTCCGCACTTACTACCGCGCGCTCGGGGACGACACCCGCCTCCGGGTCCTGCAGCTGCTCGCGACCGAGGGCGAGCACACCGTGACCGAGCTCGCCGTCCGGCTGCACCTGTCCCAACCGCTCCTGTCGTGGCACCTGCGCCGGCTCCGCCGCGCGGGTGTCGTGAAGACCGTCCGCGTCGGTCGCGAGGTCCGCTGCTCGTTCGATCGGGACCGGTTCGCGCAGCTCCACGAACGCGGCTTCCGCACGCTGATGAATCCGAGCAGCTCCCGATGAGCCACGGCCTCATGCCGGACGAAGTGGCCGAGGGCACACGACTCACGCTCGCGCCGCTCGCGCGGGGCCTGCACCGGTTCGGCGTCACCGCGAACGCCGTGACGGTGGTCGGCGTGCTGATCACGATCGCGGGATCCGTGTTGCTCGCGTCATCTCGGCCCCTACCGGCGCTGGTCGTCCTCCTCGCCGGCGCGCTTTCGGACACGCTCGACGGCCAGCTGGCGAAGGCTGCCGGGGGCGGCACGCGGTTCGGGGCGTTCCTCGATTCGACCCTGGACCGCGTCTCCGATGCGGCGCTCTCGTGCGGGATGGCCGCCCTCGGCGCGGCGCTGGGCGACAGCGTCCTGTTCTGGTCGGCGCTCGTGGGGCTGGTCACATCGTCGCTGGTCAGCTACGTCCGAGCGAAGGCCGAATCGATGGGCACGACCGCGACCGTGGGGTTGATGCCGCGCGAGGCTCGGCTCACCGTCCTCCTTGTCGGGATCGGGCTCTGGGGCGTCCTCGGCCTGTACGAGATCTTCGTCGTCGCCGTCGCCGCGGTCGCCTTCCTGTCCATCGTCACGCTCATCCAGCGCATCGCCTTCGTCGCCCGCGGCCTCAACTCGACTCAGAAGAAAGGGACCCGATAGCCATGCCCGCTTCCACCAAGACCGCGCGCAAGACCACGAAGACCGCGACCACCACGCGCCGCGTCGGGCGGCCGACCACCCGCCGGCGCCCGATCCGCGTCGCGATCATCGGGGTCGGCAATTGCGCGAGCTCGCTCGTGCAGGGCGTCCACTACTACCGCAACGCGAAGTCCGGCGACAAGATCCCCGGTCTGATGCACGTCGAGCTTGGGGGCTACCACCTGCGCGACCTCGAGTTCGTCGCAGCGTTCGACGTCGACCGCAACAAGGTCGGCAAGGATCTCGCGGATGCGATCTACGCAGAGCCGAACAACACCTACCGGTTCGCGGATGTGCCGAAGACCGGCGTGAAGGTGTCGCGCGGCATGACCCACGACGGGATCGGAAAATACCTCGCGTCCGTGGTGAAGAAGGCCGAAGGCCCGACGGACGACATCGTGGCGATCCTGAAGGAGCGGAAGGTCGACGTCGTCGTCTCGTACCTACCGGTCGGCAGCGAGGAAGCCACCAAGTGGTACGTCGAGCAGATCCTCGACGCGGGCTGCGCGTTCATCAACTGCGTACCGGTGTTCATCGGCCGCGAGCCGTACTGGCAGAAGCGCTTCGCCGACCGCAAGCTGCCGGTGATCGGCGACGACATCAAATCCCAGGTCGGCGCGACCATCACCCACCGGGTGCTCACCCGGCTGTTCATGGATCGCGGCGTCCGGCTCGACCGTACGTACCAGCTGAATTTCGGCGGCAACACGGACTTCCTCAACATGCTCGAGCGGGAGCGGCTCGAGTCGAAGAAGATCAGCAAGACCAACGCCGTGACGAGCATGCTGGACTACGAGATGGACCCGAAGGACGTGCACGTCGGCCCGTCGGACTACGTGCCGTGGCTTCTCGACCGCAAGTGGTGCTACATCCGGATGGAGGGCACGACGTTCGGCGACGTGCCGCTCAACGCCGAGGTGAAGCTCGAGGTCTGGGATTCGCCGAACAGCGCCGGCGTCGTGATCGACGCGATCCGCTGCTGCAAGCTCGCGCTCGATCGCGGCCTCGGCGGGACGGTCGTCGCGCCGGCCTCGTACTTCATGAAGTCCCCGCCCAAGCAGATCCACGACGACATCGCCCGCAAGCGGGTCGAGGACTTCATCGCCGGGCGCGACAACGAGACCCTCGCCGGCAAGGCGTCTTGATCGCCCGGATCGCCCACGGCATCGGCTACTGGGGCTGGCTGATCGGGGCACGCCTCGCGCAGCGGCTCCCGGCCCGCCCGCTCTACGCCTTCGCGGTGGTCCTCGGGGAGATCGGCTACATGGTCTGGACCGCGAAACGTCAGATCGCGAAGCACAACTTCGCGATCGTCCTCGGACGTCCATGGACCGATCCGGAGGTCGCCCGGGTCGCGCGGCGGTCGTTCCGCAACTTCGCGAAATACATCGTCGAGATCATGCGGTTCCCGCGGCTCGGCGTCGCCGACTTCGAGCGCCTCGTGACCGTTGAGGGCTGGGAGCACCTGCGCGGGGCGCTCGCCCTCGGGAAAGGCGTCATCTTCGTGTCCATCCACTTCGGCAACTTCGAGCTCGGCGGCGCGCGCATCTCCGACGAGATCCCGCTCAACGTGATCGCCGACGAGCTCGAGAACCAGCGGCTCATGGACCTGCTCGTCGGCAACCGCGCGCACAAGAACATCACCCTCCTCTCGCCAGACGGCGCGGCGAAGAAGGTCCTCGGCGCGCTCCGGCGCAACGAGATGGTCGGGCTGATGATGGATCTCGGCCCGCGCGCTCAGGCCTTCGATACCGTCGACGCTGACTTCTTCGGCACCCCGACCGCGTTCCCGGCCGTCGCCGCGAGCCTCGCCCGGGTGTCGGGCGCGCCCATCGTCGTGTCGGCATGCGTGCGCCGGCAGGACAACACCTTCACCGGTATCGCGCTGGCGCCGATCTTCGTCGAGCGCACCAAGCAGGCGGCGGAGGACGTCCAGCATGCGACGCAGGCCATCGCACGCGGGCTCGAGGGTTTCGTGCGCCGCTGGCCGGACCAGTGGTACATCTTCCGGCCGATGTGGCCGGTGCCGGTCATCGCCACAAGCTCGTGATCGCCGGTGCGGCGGTCCGCCTCGCCGAGCGGGCGCTGCCCCATCTCCCCCAAGCATTCGAGGTCCCGGTCGCGACGGCCGGCGGCGCGATCGCCTACCGCGCATCGGGGGGTGCGCGCGAGGCGGTGCGCGAGAACCTGGCGATCGTCCTGCCGGAGCGGCAGGATCGCGAGCGACTGGTCCGGCAGGCGTTCGTCGAGCAGGTGCGGCATTACATCGAGATCTTCCGCCTTGCGCGGCTCGATCACGACATGGTCCGCCGGACCGTCGTGACGGACGGGTGGGAGCTGTTCGTCTCGGCGGTCGCGCGCGGCCGGGGCGTGATCCTGGCGAGCGCGCACGTGGGGCCGGTGTCGGTGTGTGGCCAGATCATCGTCGCGAACGGCTACGAGATCACCCTGCCGATCGAGAACGAGACGTCCGAGCTCGCCCACGCGATCAATCGCGCACGGACCCGCATGGGCCTGCGGTTCGTGGAGACGGACTCGGCGCTCGGGATCGCCCGAATCCTCCGGCGCGGCGGCATCCTGGGCGTGCTCGCCGATCGTGCGGTCACCGGCATCGGCGAGCGCGTGCCGTTCTTCGGCAGGCCGGCGCTCCTCCCCTCGGCGCACGTCGCGCTCGCGCTGCGGACGGGTGCGGCGCTCATACCGGCCTTCGCCCACCGCGACGGGAACGTGCTCCGGGCGGTCTTCGAGCCTGCCCTCGAGCTGCCGCGGACCGGGGACCGCGATCTGGACGTGCGCGAGGGCATGCGCCGCTGGGTGCCGGTGCTCGAGCGGCACGTCCGTCAGGCCCCCGAGCAGTGGTCCGTCTTCGAGCCGGTCTGGCGGCGGTGATGTCGCTGGGCTACGGTCGCGTCCGTGGGTAGGGCGGATCTGCAGCTCCATTCGGATCTCGGCGACGGGCTCAACTCGCCGGCGGAGATCCTCGATGCGGCCGAGTCCGTGGGCCTCGACATCATCGCGCTCACCGACCACGACGACATCCGCGGATCGTTCCTCCTCCGCGACCTCGCCGCGAAGCGAGGCTCGGCGGTGATCGTCGTCCCCGGCATCGAAGTGACCACCCGGGCGGGCCACCTCCTGGCACTCTGCGTCGAGGATGAGATCCCCATGTTCCGCTCCCTGCCGGAGACGGTGATGGCGATCCACCGCGCGGGCGGCATCGCGATCGTGCCGCATCCGCTCTCCTATCTCACGTTCTCCATCGGCGAGCGGGCACTGCGGGCGCTCGCCGCCCGCGGCGACAAGGCCTCGTTCGTGGACGCGATCGAGATCCGCAATCCGAGCTACGCGGGCCGCGTCCGCGGTGGCCGCGCCCGCCAGCTCAACGAGCACGTCCTCCGCGTGGCCGAGACGGGGTCGAGCGACGCGCACCACGCGAAGCTCGTCGGGACCGCCTGGACCGAGTTCCCGGGCGACGGGGTCGACGCGTTGCGCGCGTCGATCCACGCGCGGACGACGCGCGCGCACGGCCGCCCGTGGACGCTGCGCGAGCATCTGGACGGCGTGGCGACGCAACAGTGGCGCTCGATGGTCCGCGACCCGTACAAGCGTGCGCGGCGGCGGGTCAGGCGGACCACGAAGCCCGCATGAAGATCGGCATCGTCAGTCCCTACGCGTATCCGCGGCCCGGCGGCGCGAACGACAACATCCGCGAGACCTACGAGAACCTGCGCCGGCGCGGGCACGAGGTCCGGATCATCACCGCGCCGTGGGGCGACGATCCGCCGGCGCAGGACGTGATCCAGATCGGCCAGGCGATCGCGGTCCCGTACAACGGCAGCGTCGGCCGGATCACCCTGTCCGCCCGTCTCGAGTACCTGGTCACGCGCATCCTCGACCGCGAGCGGTTCGACATCATCCACCACCACGAACCGCTCGTTCCACTGCTCTCGGCCCAGATCCTGGACCGCAAATCGTGCCCGCAGGTCGCGACGTTCCACGCGTTCGGCGGCTTCTCGTTCAGCTACTGGGCATTCCGGCCGATCGCACGGCGCTACATGAACAAGCTCGACGGGCGGATCGCCGTGTCGAGCGCGGCGCGCCACTTCATCTCGCGCTACTTCCCGGGCGACTACGAGATCATCCCGAACGGCGTCGACGTGGATTTCTTCGCGAACGCGAAGCCGTTCCCGGAGTACCGGGACGGCAAGACGAACATCCTGTTCGTCGGTCGGCTCGAGCCCCGCAAGGGCGCGCGGTACCTCGTCGAGGCCTACGCGAAGCTCAAGCAGCGCTACCCCGACACGCGCCTGATCGTCTGCGGGCGCGGCCCGGAGCTCGGCGACCTGCGCGAGCTCGTACACCGGGAGCACGTATCCGACGTGCTGTTCGCGGGCCGGGTGAGCGAGACGGACAAGGCCCGCTTCTACAAGACCGCGGACGTCTTCTGCGCGCCGTCGACCGGCCAGGAGTCGTTCGGCATCGTGCTGCTCGAGGCGATGGCCGCCGGGACCGCCGCGGTCGCGAGCGACATTCACGGTTACAAGAAGGTCATCCAGCGCAACCTCTCCGGATTGCTCGTCGAGCCTCGCGACGTCGACGCGCTATGCAGCGCGCTCGAGCGCCTCGTGACCGAGCCCGCGCTGCGAAATCAGCTCGGCGAACGCGGCTCGATCCGCGCGCGCGAGTTCGACTGGTCACACGTCACCGACCAGCTCCTCGCCTTCTACGACAGGGTCATCCGTGCCTACCGAAGCGCTTGATGGGATCCGGGTCCTCGAGCTCGGGAACTTCATGGCCGGCCCGTACGCCGGGACGCTGCTTGCGGACATGGGCGCGGACGTCGTCAAGATCGAGTCGCCGGCCGGCGGGGACTACTCGCGCGCGCTCGGTCCGTTCGCTCCGGGCAGCCCGGACGGCGCGGGCTTCCTGCGCCTCGACCGCAACAAGCGGAGCGTCGCGCTCGACCTGAAGTCCGAGCGCGGCGCGCGGGCGTTCCGGTCGCTCGCCGCCACTGCGGACGTGCTGATCGAGAACCTCCGGACCGGGACGCTCGACGCGCTCGGCCTCGGCTACGAGGCCCTCGGGCCGGGCAACCCGCGGCTCATCTACTGCTCGGTCACCGGATTCGGCCGGACCGGCCCGCATCGCGACCGTGCCGGCCTCGATCTCATCCTTCAGGCCGAGAGCGGGCTCATGAGCGTGACCGGCGAGCCCGGCCGGCCGCCGGTCAAGGTCGGCGTGCCGGTGACGGATCTCGCCTCGGCGCTCTATGCCGCGTTCGCGATCGTGACCGCGCTCGTCGCGAGAGGCAGGACCGGGCGCGGACAGCTCATCGACCTGTCGCTCATCGAAAGCGGGGTGTCGCTCGCGATCTGGGAGTCGGCCGTCTACCTGGAGACCGGCGAGGTGCCCGGGCCGCTCGGATCCGCGCACCGGCTGACCGCGCCGTACCAGGCGTTCAAGACCTCGGACGGGTACGTCGCGATCGGCGCGACGACGCCACCCACCTGGAAGGCGTTCTGCCGGGTGGCCGGCCTCGAGCGGTTGGAGCTGGATCCCGCGTGGCGAGACGGATCGACGCGCAACGAGCGGGCTGGCGAGCTCGCGTCCATCATCGAGACGGTGACGACGACGCGGACGACCGGCGACTGGATCGCAGCCCTCTCGGATGCGGGCGTGCCGTGCGGCCGGATCAACGACCTCGCCCACGTCTTCGCCGACCCGCACCTCGCGGCGCGGGGCCTGTTCGTCGACCTTCCGCATCCGACGCTCGGCTCGGTCCGCGCGATCGGATCGCCGCTGCACCTCTCGGACACCCCGCCGGTCATGCGTCGCGCCGCCCCGCTCCTCGGCGAGCACACCCGTGAGGTCCTCGCGGAGGCCGGGATCCCCGCCGCGGAGATCGACGCGCTGTGACGGTCCGGCTCGAGAAGCGCGGCCCCATCGCGCAGGTCACGTTCGACCGGCCAGAGGCGCGCAACGCGTTCACCCAGGAGATGTACTCGACGCTGTTCGACATCTGCGCCGACGTCGGGGCCGACGACGCGATCCGGGTGGTCGTCTTCCAGGGCAGCGGGAACGAGGCGTTCGTTTCCGGTAGCGACATCCGGAAGGTCGGCGAGATCCGCGGGCTCGAGGATGCCCTCGTGTACGAGAAGCACGTGGAGCGGACCATCGCCGCCGTGGAGCGGCTCCCGAAGGCGACGATCGCGCTCATCCGCGGCGTGGCCGCGGGCGGCGGCGCGGCGCTCGCCCTCGCCTGCGACATGCGCGTCGCGGCCGACAACGCGCGGTTCGGTGTCCCGATCGCGCGGACCGTCGGCAACACGCTCTCGCTCCGGAACATCGCCCGGCTCGTCCAGATCGTCGGGCCCGCCGTGACGAAGGAGCTGCTCTTCACCGGCCGCCTGGCGACCGCGGTCGAGGCGCAGGCCGCCGGCGCGTTCAACGACGTCGTGCCGCTCGAGCGCATCGAGGCCCACGTCCACGCGCTCGCGGAGCGGATCAGCCAGAACGCGCCGCTCACGATCCGCGCGACGAAGCTGGCGGTGCTACGCGTGCTCGAGTCCGAGCGCGAGCGGCTCGGCGCGGGCGAGGACATCGTCGGGCTCGCATACGGCTCCGAGGACTTCCGCGAGGGTGTGACCGCGTTCCTCGAGAAGCGCGCGCCGGTCTGGAAGGGCCGCTAGGCCAGGTCGGTCTCGTCGGCCACTTCGGTCACCCCGGGCACCGCGCTCGCGACCGCCTCGGCGTTCTCGCCATCCTCGATCGACGACACCGTGCCGCGAAGGCGGACCACGCCGGATGCCACCTCGACGCTCAGCTGAAGGTCCGCCGTCGACGCGTCGAGCGCGAGCGCGTCGCGCACCGCATCGGCGATCGCCTCATCGCCGACGCCGCCGTCGGACGAGCGCTCGGGCGCCGGCGGCTCGGCCGTCGGCGAGAATCCACCGGCGATCTCGGGCTCGCCGTGCGCGCCCGGACGGAGCACCGGATCGGTCGGCGGGAAGAAGACCTCGCTTCCGTCACCGTCCTCCACGACCGCCTGCGCGTCGGTCGAGAGCGGCTGATCGGTGAAGTCCGCATCGTCGTCGACGACACCGTCGGACTGATCGAGCGCATCCTCGACGGCGCGGAGCGGCGTGTCGTCGGAGTGTTGTGGTTCCTTCATGCGGCCCCCGGCTGCAACCGCGGTGCCAGCTACCCCGCGATCGACCGGCCGGCCGCGCCCGGCGCGGCGTCGCGATCGGTCCGCCGGGCGACGCCGTCCGCGCGAGCGGCCGCGCTCACGGCCTTCGCGATCGCAGGGACCACCTGCGCGTCGAACACCGACGGCAGGATGTACTCGGCCGAGCGCAGCGCCGCGGGCACGCTGTCCGCGAGCGCCGCGGCGGCGGCGAGCTCCATGTTCGTCGTGACCGTGCTCGCGCGGGCATCGAGCAGTCCCCGGAACACGCCAGGGAAGGCGAGCACGTTGTTGACCTGGTTCGGAAAGTCGCTGCGCCCCGTGGCCATCACGTCGACCAGGGGTGCCGCCGCGACCGGGTCGACCTCCGGGTCGGGATTGGCCATCGCGAACACGATGCGCGGACGGCCCATCGTATTGATCATGTCGACGCTCACCAGGCGCGGGCCGGAAACGCCGACCAGCGCGTTCGCGTCCTTGAGCGCCTCCGCGAGGGAGCGCGACCCGCCGGTCGCACCCAGCGCCTCGGCGAGCGCGCGCTTTTCGTCGTTGAGATCGGTGCGCTTCGTCGTGACCGTGCCATGGCGGTCGGCCACGACCACGTGCTTCGCTCCGGCCGTGGAAAGGAGCCGGGCGGTCGCGATGCCCGCCGCGCCGGCGCCGAGCACGACGACGTGGAGATCGCCGATCGACACGCTGCAGACCGCCGCCGCGTTGCGCAGTGCCGCCAGCACGACGATGGCCGTGCCGTGCTGGTCGTCGTGGAACACCGGAATGTCGAGACGGGCGCGCAGCTTGCGCTCGATCTCGAAGCACGCCGGCGCCGCGATGTCCTCGAGGTTGATGCCGCCGAAGCCGACGGAGATGCGCGCGACGGCCTCGACGGTCTCGTCGACGGTACCGGGCTGGATGACGATCGGGAACGCGGATACGCCGGCGAGGTCCGCGAACAGGAGCGACTTCCCCTCCATCACCGGCAGCGCGGCGAGCGGGCCGACGTTCCCGAGGCCGAGCACGGCCGTGCCGTCCGAGATGATGGCGATCGCGTTCGCGCGCTGGGTCAGTGCCCACGAGCGCTCCGGGTCGGCCGCGATGGCTCGCGAGACGCGCGCCACGCCGGGGGTGTAGACGAGCGAGAGATCGTCGCGATTGCGGACGGCGACGCGGCCGGCCATCGCGACCTTGCCGCCGAGGTGCATGAGGAACGTTCGGTCGGAGATCGAGCGCACGACCACACCGCGCACCGCACGCAGGTCAGCGGCGAGCTGCTCGCCGGTCGCTTCGTCGGGGACGTCCACGGTGACGTCGCGGACGTGCTTGGTCGGCGTCGCTTCGACCAGGTCGATGGCGCCGAGGCTGCCACCCCGCTGACCGATGGTGCGCGCGACATCGGCGAACATGCCCGGCCGGTTGTCGATCTCGAGACGGATGACGAGCCTGTACGCGGGGGTCAGCACGGGGGGCATCTCGGTCACTGCGAGCGACGATACGGCCTCCAGGCCGGGAGCGCGCTAGAGCCCCAGGTACGCGGTCTTCATGTGCGGATCGGCAAGGAGCTCCTGCCCGCTGCCGGTCTTCGCGACCCTGCCCAGCTCGAGGACGTACCCGCGCTGCGCGATCTCGAGCGCGCGGTGCACGTTCTGCTCGACGAGCAGGACGGTGATCCCCTGCTCGTGCAACGCGAGGATCGTCCGAAAGATCTCGGCGACGAGGATCGGTGCGAGGCCGAGCGAGGGCTCGTCGAGCATGAGCAAGCGCGGCATCGCCATCAGGCCGCGTGCGATCGCGCACATCTGCCGTTCGCCACCCGAGAGCGTGCCGGCGAGCTGCCTGCGCCGCTCTCGGAGCCGCGGAAATTGAACGTAGATGCGTTCGAGGTTCTCGGAACGCTTGGCTTTCGCCTTCGGCAGGTAACCCCCGAGCACGAGATTCTCTTCGACCGTCATCCGCGGCCAAAGCAGCCGCCCCTCGGGCACGTGGACCACGCCGAGTTCGACGATCTGGTCGCTGCGGAGCCGCGAGAGATCCTGGCCGTCGAAGATCGCGCGTCCCGCGCGCACCGGCAGCAGGCCGCTCAGGACGCGGAGCGTCGTCGTCTTCCCCGCTCCGTTCGAGCCGACGAGCGTCACGATCTCGCCGGCCGCCACGGTGAACGAGACATCCCAGAGCGTCGTGACCCGGCCGTATGCGGCGGACAGGCCCTCGACCGTCAGCAGGCTCACCCGCCGGCGCCGATCGGTGCACCGAGGTAAGCCTCGATGACCCGCGGATCGGCGCCGATCTCCGCAGGGGTCCCTTCGGCGATCTTCTGACCGAAGTCGAGCACGATGACCCGCTGGCAGACCGCGCCGATCGCGCGCATGTTGTGCTCGATGTACAGGATCGTCGTGCCCTCCGCGTTCAGGTCGCGGATCAGCTGCAGGATGCGATCGAGCTCGACCGGCGTCACGCCGCTCCCGACCTCGTCGAGGCATATGAGCTCGGGCCCGGTCGCGAGCGCGCGGGCGAGCTCGAGCAGCTTGAGGTTCCCGACGGAGAGGTTGCGCGCGGGCGTCGTCGCGAGCGCCTCGAGGCCGGTCCGCACGAGGACGCGGTCCACGACCAGAGCGGCCTCCGCACGCCGGCGGCCGAAGGATGCACCGACCCTGATGTTGTCCCGCACGTCGAGGAATGGGAACGGCGCGGGGATCTGATGGCTATGGCAGATGCCGCGGCGGACCACAGCGTGCTGCGAGAGGCCATCGACCCGCTGGCCCTCGAACGTGATCGTCCCGGCTGTGGGCCGGATCAGTCCAACGACGCAACCGAAGAGGGTCGTCTTCCCGGCTCCATTCGGCCCGATGAGGCCGACGATCTCGCCACGCCCGATGTCAAGCGAGACGTCGTTCACCGCGACGAGGCCCCCGAATCGCTTGCTGACGTGGTCGATACGTAGAAGCGTCTCGCTCACTCTGGTCGCTTCTCCGCGGGCTGCGCCAGGCGCAGCCCGCTGCGCGCGACGATACCGGCACGGGCGAGCAGCCCGAGCAGACCTCCGGGCTCGAACAGAATGATCAGGATGAGCAGGGCACCGAAGACGAGCAGGTTCACCGCGACGAGGCGGGGATCCGACAGCACGAGTTGACGGATCGGGAAGTAGATCAACGCGCCGAGCACCGGACCCCACAACGTGCCGATGCCGCCGATGACGTTCATGAGCACCATGCCGATGGAGAGGTCGAACCCGAACACCTGGTCGGGATGCGCGTACGAGAGGTAGACCACGTACAGGCCGGCGCTCACTCCGACGAAGAAGGCAGCCACGACGTGCACGAGGTTCTTGAATAACGCGGTCGGGACGCCGAGGCTCTCGGCTGCCGACTGATCCATCCGCAACGAGAACAGCGCGAGACCAAAGCGGTGTCGCCGGATCCACGCCGCGACCAGGAAGGTGATCGTCGCGAGGATGAGTCCCGCGCGGTAGAACCAGGCCTTCTCGGGCACGTTGAACGGCAGAACAAGACCGGATGCGCCGCCGGTGATGTTGTCGAGATTGATGGCGATGACCCGTGCCGCTTCGCCGACACCGATCGTCGCGATGGAGAAGTACGGTCCTGAGAGCCGAAAACACGGAAGCCCGACGAGCAACGCGACCACCATCGCCGCGAGCCCGGCGAACGGCAGCGTCAAGATCGGATCCCAACCCGCGTGGGACCAGAGGATCGCCGTGACGTACGCACCGGTCCCGAAGAACGCCGCGAAGCCGAATGAGACCTGGCCGGCGAAGCCGCCGACGAGGTTCCACGAGACAGCCTGCGTGACGAAGATGAACGTGAGAAAACCGACACCGAGGATGGTCAGGTCATCGGGCCGGAGGATCGGGACCATCGCGCAGACGCCGGCGACGAGGATTCCGGTGAGGTACGGGTTGCGGCCGAACGTCACTGGACCGCTCGGCCGGTCCGGCGCGCGATCAGACTGGCGATGCCCCCTGGGAGAACGACCAGGGCGATGACGAGCAAGCCGAACG
Source organism: Saccharimonadales bacterium (SeqCode) (assembly GCA_035493615.1). GTDB lineage: Bacteria > Chloroflexota > Limnocylindria > P2-11E > P2-11E > UBA4735. The sequence continues at coordinate 29,019 of DATJHW010000139.1, forward strand.
CAAGCAGATTGACGAGACTCGCGCGCCAGCCGGGGATCAGGATCGAGAAGGACTCGATCGTGGCAAGCACAAGCGCTCCGAGCGCTACGCCGAGGAAGCTCTCGAGGCCGCCCAGGACGATGATGGCGAAGCTCTTCAGCTGGAAGACGCCACCGAAGTCAGGCGTGAACGAGAAGATGAGCGTGAACATGCCACCGGCGAAGGCTGACAGCATCGTCCCGATGCCGAACGCGATCATCGCGGTGCGTTCCGGCCAGATGCCCGAGAGCCGGGCCGCGGTCGGATCCTGGCTGACCGCGCGGATCGCCCGGCCCAGATCGGTCGATCCGAGGAGCCAGCGCATCGCGCCGAGCATCAGGAACGACATGACGAACGGGACGATCCGGGTGACCGCGATGTGCAATCCGAGGACGTCGATCGTGGAGTACGTGTACGGGGTGACGATGGACTGGTCCTCGCTGCCCCAGATCAGGTACGCGGCGTTCTGAGCGACGAGCCAGGTGCCGAACAGGAGGAGGAGCGAGGCGATCGGCACGGCCGCCACGCGGCGGACGGCGACCGAATAAAGCGTCATTCCGGCAACGAAGAACAACGGCAGGATGACGATCGAGCCGATGATCGGATCGAGGGCGAAAGCCCGGTTGAGGCTGAGGACGGCGAATGCCGCGAGCATCATCGTTGCGGCGTGCGCGAGGTTGATGATCTTCATCACGCCGTAGACGAGCGCAAGCCCGAACGACATGGTGGCGTACAGGCCCGCCGTCAGGATGGCTGCGACGGCCAGCGTGCTGACGTTCGACCAATCGAGCATGTGCGGACGTTTACGCGGGAGTGGGCACCTGCCGGAGCAGGCGCCCATCCCGCGGCGCGTCGACGGTCAACGTCCTACTTGGATGGGAACGGCATGATCGCGTCGCTGTAGCCCGACACGGTCTTCGGCCAGACGAGCGCCACCTTGTTGCCCGGGAGGTTCTGGGTCATCACGATCTGGGTCTTCGGCTTGCCCGTCGGATCGAACGAGATATGCCCACCCGGCACGATGGACCCGCTGAAATCGAGGGACGCGAGCGCGTCCCGGATCTTCGTCCCATCGAGCGAGCCGGCCTTGGTCATGCCCGCGTAGAGCACACGGGCCGTCTCATAGGACAGCGCCTGGAACCAGTCCGGGGTGACGTTGTACGCGGCCTTCCACTTCGCGGTGAAGGCCTGGCTGCCTGCGTCGGGCTGCGCCGGCGTCCACCAGAGCCCGGCTACCAGATAGTCCGCCGCCGCGGCGAGCGCGTCGCGGCCCTTCTGGTCCGGACCGCGCGCGCCGTAGGACACGAACTTGTGCGACAGCCCAAGCTGGGTGTACTGGCGATGCATCGTGATGTAGTCCGGCAGGTGCGCGTCCGAGAGGAATGCGGCGGCGTTCGCCGCCTTCACCTGGGTGAGCAACGAGGTGAAGTCGCTGCCGTTCAGCTCGAAGCCCTGGTCCAGCACGACCTTGAAGTAGTCGGGGCTGTTCTTCGCCGCCAGATTGACGGCCCCCTGGTAGTCCTTACCGTGATCGGTGTTCTCCCACACGAGCGCGACCGTCAGCGGCTTCGGGAGCTTGCCCTGGTCGATCCAGTACTTGAGGAACTCCATGGTGCTCTTGCCGAGATCGTCGATCGTCGCGAGCGTGCCGAACAGGTACTTGTTGCCGCGCGTGAAGATGGCCGACGCAGCGCCACCGCCTTCGACCATCGGGATCTTGTACTGGTCCGGCACGGCTTGCTGCGCCTCGACCAGCCCGGTGTCGTAGCCGCCGAGGAGCGCGGTCACCTTGTCTTGCGTCACGAGCTGCTCGACAAGGCTCCGCGACTTCGTCCCGTTACTCCCATCGTCCAGGATGCTGAGCGTGATCTGATGCTTCGAGCCGCCGACGTCGAGACCGCCGGCGTCGTTGATCTCTTTCGTCGCGAGCTCATAGCCCTGCTTGAAGTAGGTCCCGGAGGCACTGAACGAGCCCGTCAGCGGCAGGACCGCACCGATCTTGATCGGACCCGCCGGGATCGCCGCCGCCGTAGTCGCCGCGGCGCCGGTGGCCGTCCCCCCGCCGCCCGCCCCGCCCCCGCAGGCGGCGACCACGAAGGCCGCCACGAGCGCAACCGCAGAGAGCTTCCGCATGTTCATCCTCCCGCCCGCGTGCCGCGAACGGCGAGATTATGCGCGCTCCCGCCAGGCGCTACGCGCATTGCCCCCAGTGAAAGATGGCGCCGCCTGCCGAGAGCCGCCAGACGCCCGCATGCCCACCATCCGAGCCGACGATCCAAAGCTCGGTGCCGCGGGTGAACAGCGCCCGCAAGGTGCACGTCGTCCCGAGATCGACGCGGGTGAAGACCGGTGACGCCGGCGTCCCGCTCAACCGGAGCAGCGTGCCGTCATCGCCGGCGAGGAACGTCCCGTCGCCCATCCGGAGCGCGGCATGGAAGCCGACGTGGGCCGGAGGCACGACGCTCTTCCACGTGCCATCCCAGACGAGCACCGTCGCGTCATCGCCCACGACCACGGCATCGTCGACGGCGCGCGCGGCGATCGCCCGCAACGTCGCGGTCACCCCGGTCGCGACCGGGCGCCAGCCAGCGGTCTCCAACCGGTAGGTGACCCCCGCATCCCCGACGGCCCACGCCGACGTCGGGCTGAACGTCGCGATGCCGTAAAGGTCCTCGTCGATGCCGGCGGCATACAGGCCCCAGCCGTTGGGGTCCTGCCGCTCGACCGTGCCCATCCGGCCCACCACCAGGACCCCGTCCGCGAGCGGCGCGAGGCCGAGGAAGTCCGCGAACTGGATCGTGTCGGATCGGATGGTCTGCAGGCGATCGTCGATGGTGATGACCCGGCCGCCACCACCCACGGCGGTCAGCTGGTCGCCCACGCAGAGCGTCGCCGACAGCGAGCGCGCTGTCGCATCGATGAGCTGCCAGCGATCGAACACGTAGCGGCCGATGCCGCCGCCGTCGGAAACGACGTAGACCGCGTCGCCGGCCACGCACCCCGCCGACAACGGCTGCGTGAACACGAGCGGTCCCGTGTCCGGAGGCTCGGTCGGCGAGACGCGGACGAACGGCGTGGGGGTCGGGGATGGTGATGGCGCGGGTGGCCGCGCGAGGCGCGAGATCCCGACGCCGCCGAGGATGGCGACCGCCACCAGCGCGATGGAGACACCGACGGCCATGAGAAGCGATTGATCGGACGGACGCCGCGGCTGCTCCGGAGGTGGATCCGGCGTCACGCCATCGCTTCGAGCCGCTTGATGCGCTCCTCGATCGGCGGATGGGTGTCGAAGAGACCGTCGAACTGGAAGGGGTGGTCCTTCAGCGGGTTCGCGATGTACAGGTTCGCAGTCGCCTTGTTCGCCACGCTCAGCACATGCTGGTCCGCTGCGATCTTCCGCAGGGCGCTCGCGAGGCCCTCCGGGTAGCGCGTGAGGAACGCGCCCGACGCGTCGGCCAGATATTCGCGCTGGCGCGAGACCGCGAGCTGGATGAGCGTCGCGATGATCGGGGTGAGGATCGCGAGCACGAGACCGACAAGCAGGAGGATCCCTCCTCCGCCGCTGTTGTTGCGGTCTCGCGAGCGCCCACCCCACCACATCGACCGAAGGAGCCAGTCGGACAGGAGCGCGACCGTCCCGACGAGCACGGTGACGAGGAGCATCACCCGGATGTCGCGGTTGCCGACGTGGGAGAGCTCGTGGGCGATGACCCCCTCGAGCTCGGAGCGATCCATCGTCTCGAGCAGGCCGCGGGTCACCGCGACCGACGCGTGGTTCGGGTCGCGCCCGGTGGCGAAGGCGTTGGGCGCCGGATCCTCGATCACGTAGAGCTTCGGCGTCGGGATGCCGAGCCCGAGAGCGAGCGTCTCGACGACGTCGCGGAGCACCTTCTCCTCACCTTCGGGGACCTCCTGCGCGCGGCTCTGCGCGAGCACGAGCTTGTCTCCGGCGAAGTAGGAGAACAGCGACGACCCGGCGGAGAGCGCGATCGCCAGCGGGATGAACGCGACGCCCGCGCTCGAGCTGCCACCGAAGATGTCACCGAACACGAACGCGATCGCGACGACGATCACCGTGAAGAAGAAGATGAGCAGGACCGTGCGCCAGCGGTTCTGCGCCTGCGCCTCGTACATCGAGACGCGCGGGACGAAGCTCGCTCCGCCTGGCTGGGCCATCCTGCTAGGTGAACTTCACCTGCGGGACCTCGCGGTCCGTCTGGTCCGCAAGCTCGAAGTACTGCTCCGGCCTGAAGCCGAACGTTCCGGCGAGGATGTTCGTCGGGAACGTCTGGAGCGCGGTGTTGTAGTCGCGGACGTTCCCGTTGTAGAACCGGCGGGCGAACGCGATCTTGTCCTCGGTCGCGGTGAGGTTCTCCGACAGGTCCTTGAACTCCTGCACTGCCTGCAGCTGCGGATAGTTCTCGGCCACGGCGAACAGCGACCGCAGGGCGCCGGTCAGCGCGTTCTCGGCCTGGGCCATCTGCTGCGGGGAGCCGGTGGCTCCGGCCGCGACGGCCTGCGCCCGCGCGTTCGTGACCGCCTCGAACGTGCCGCGCTCGTGCGCCGCGTATCCCTTCACCGTCTCGATGAGGTTGGGAATGAGGTCGTGACGCCGCTTCAGCTGGATGTCGATGTCCGACCAGGCCTCTTTCACCCGCTGCCGCAGGGTGACCAGGCGGTTGTACGTGGTGACGAGGAACAGGACGAGGATGACGACGATGACGATGAGGACGATGGAAATGTCCAACAGGCCCTCCCCTTCGCGCCAGTACATGATGCCAGACGGTCGCGCGAGGTCAGCTAGGCGGCGAGCTCCTTCACCGCGGCGACGATCGCCGCCGCGTCGATACCGGCCGCCGCGAGGAGCTCGGCCGGCTTCCCCGATCCGGGCATCTTCGGGGGCGCCAGATGGACGAACCCGACGAGCTCGCCGCTCACTCCTGTCTCCGCGAGCGCGGCGAGTACCGCGTCGCCGATCCCGCCCTCCGGCCAGTGATCCTCGACGACGACGAGCAGGCCACCGGTGGTCTGCACCGCGTCGACCAGGGCATCGGCGTCGATGGGCTTCACCGAGTACGCGTCGATCACCCGCACCTTCACCTGGTCCTTGAGCTGGTCCGCGGCCTTCACGGCCTCGTGGACCGTGATCCCCGCGGCGATCACCGCGACCGCATCGTCCGCGCCCCCTCCGCGCACGATGCGCGAGCCGCCGATCCGGAAGTCGTCGAGCCGGTCGGTGTAGAGGATCGGCGTCTTCTCCCGGGTCGTGCGGAGGTAGCTGATCCCCTTCAGGTCGGCCATGAGCGCGACGAGGCGCGCGGTCTGATTGGCGTCGCACGGATAGAGCACGGTGCTGCCGAAGACCGCGCGCATCATCGCGAGATCCTCGAGCGCCATCTGCGATGGGCCGTCCTCCCCGATCGACACCCCGGCATGCGATCCGCAGAGCCGGATGTTCGCCTCGGAGATCGCGGCCATCCGGATGAAGTCGAAGGCCCGGGTCATGAACGCCGCGAACGTCGACGCGAACGGCACGAGCCCGAGGACCTGCATGCCGACCGCGGCGGCGATCATCTGCTGCTCCGCGATGTACATCTCGAAGAAGCGATCGGGCGCGGTCTTCTTGAAGTCCTCGGCGTGCGTCGAGTTGCTGACCTCTGCGTCGAGCACGACGACGTCCGCGCGCGCCGCGCCCAGGGCGGCGACCGCCTCGCCGTAGGCCTTCCGCGTCGCGAGCGGCTCGGTGTACGTCGGGAGCGCGGGCGTCTTCGCGGGAGGCGCAGGCCGCGGCGTCCATGGGTCGGGCTTCATGGTCGCGAACGTGCGCGATGGGACGGCCCCGAGCTCGGCGAGGGCCTGCTTCGCCTGTTCGGGGTCGAGGGCCTTCCCATGCCAGCCCTCCTTGTTCTCGAGGAACGACACACCCTTCCCTTTCACGGTCTTGGCGACGATGACCGTGGGCCGCTCGGCCTGCCGCGCGCGTCCGAGGGCGTCGTCGATCGCGGCGAGGTCGTGGCCGTCGATGACGATCGGGTCGCAGCCGAACGCCGTCACGCGGGCGGCATACGCGTCGACGTCCCACTCGAGCTCGGTGGGACCGCGCTGGCCGAGGCGGTTGATGTCGAAGATCGCGGTGAAGTTCGAGAGCCCTTCGTGGCCGGCGTGGTCAAGGCCCTCCCAGATCGAGCCCTCGGCGAGCTCGCTGTCGCCGGTCAGGGTCCACACGTGGAACGGCGCGTTCAGCGGACGTTTCGCCGCCAGCGCCTCCCCGACCGCGATCGGCAGGCCTTGACCCAGCGAGCCGGTGGCCACGTCGGTCCACGGCAGGATCGGCGTCGGGTGCCCTTCCAGGCGGCTGCCCATCTTCCGGAACGTCATGAGCTCGGCATCGTCGATCGCGCCCGCCGCCCGAAGCATCGCGTAGTAGAGCGGCGAGGCGTGACCCTTGCTGAAGATCAGGTGGTCGTTCGCCGGGGCCTTCGGGGCCGACCAGTCGTAGCGCAGATGGGTCACGAGCAGCACGGCGATGAGATCGGCCGCCGAAAGGGACGAGGTCGGATGGCCCGAGCCCGCGGCGGTCGAGCAGCGGATCGAATCGGCGCGCAGCTGCCGTGCGAGCTCGCGATGGAGGTCGACCTTCGTGGGCGTCCGGCTGGTCGTGGCCATGGAATTACCCTACGCCTGTCGAGGGCGTGCACGGATTGGAGACCGCAACATGGAGATCGGCATCTATGGCCTCGGTCGCATGGGCGGCAACATGGCGACCCGGCTGGCCAAGGGTGGCCATCGGGTCGTCGCATCGAACCGCAGCCGTGGCCCGGTGGACGAGGCCGTGCAGAACGGCGCGGTCGCGGCCTACACGATCGAGGAGCTCGTCTCCAAGCTGAAATCACCGCGGGTCCTCTGGTCGATGGTGCCCGCGGGTGCCGTGACCGACGAGACGCTCGACGAGTTCGCGAAGCACGCATCGAAGGGCGACATCTTCGTCGACGGCGGCAACTCGAACTTCCACGACTCGCAGCGGCGCGCCGAGAAATTCGGGGCGCAGGGCTTCCGCTTCCTCGACATCGGCGTGTCCGGCGGGATCTGGGGCTTGCAGGTCGGCTACTGCATGATGGTCGGCGGGCCCTCCGACGCGGTCGCGATCGTCACTCCGCTCCTCGACACGCTCGCGCCGCCGAACGGCTGGGCGCATTTCGGGAAGAGCGGCGCCGGCCACTTCACGAAGATGGTCCACAACGGGATCGAGTACGGGATGATGCAGGCGTACGGCGAGGGATTCGAGCTGCTGCACGCGAGCGAGTTCGGCCTCGACCTGAAGTCGGTGGCCCGGGTCTGGAACCAGGGCAGCGTCGTGCGCTCGTGGCTCCTTGAGCTCGCCGAGCGCGCGTTCGAGGCCGAGGGCAGCGACCTCGAGCACATCAAGGGCTACGTCGCCGATTCCGGCGAGGGCCGGTGGACGATCCAGGAGGCGATCGCGCACGACGTGCCGATGACCGCCCTCGCGCACGCGCTCTTCGCCCGCTTCACCTCGCGCCAGGAGGACAGCTACGCGATGAAGGTCGCCGCCGCCCTCCGCAACCAGTTCGGCGGCCACGAGGTGAAGACGGAGTGACCGTCGCGCCGCCGCTGGCGAACCCGCTGCGCGCCGGTCCGCGGCTCGCGCGGACGCCGCAGCCCTGCGCGCTCGTGATCTTCGGCGCCACCGGCGACCTCGCGGCGCGGAAGATCGTGCCCGCCCTTTACAACCTCGCGCTGCAGCGGCTCCTGCCCGCGGCCTTCGCGGTGGTGGGAGCGGCCCGGGCCGACCTGACCTCAGAGCACTTCCGCGAGAGCCTGCACGCCGACCTCGTGAAGTTCTCGCGCACGAAGCCGATCAACGAGGACGTCTGGCGGAGCTTCGCCGAGAGCGTCCACTACGTCTCGACGCGCGACGGTGAGGGCTACGAAACCCTTCGCCACACCCTGGCCGACCTCGACGTCCGGGCCGGGACGAACGGCAACCGGCTGTTCTACTTCGCGACGCCGCCGTCGGCGTACGGTCCGATCACCGACCTCATCAAGCAGCACCGCCTGACCGAGAACGTGAACGCGCGGGTCGTCGTCGAGAAGCCCTTCGGCCATGATCTCGAGAGCGCGACCGAGCTGTCGGAGAAGCTGCAGGGCGTCTTCACCGAGGACGAGATCTTCCGGATCGACCATTACCTCGGGAAGGAGACCGTCCAGAACATCCTCGTCCTGCGGTTCGCGAACGGGATCTTCGAGCCCATCTGGAACCGCCAGTACGTCGACCACGTGCAGATCACCGTGGCCGAGTCGCTCGGAATCGAGGAGCGCGGCGCGTACTACGAGCAGGCCGGCGCACTGCGCGACATCCTCCAGAATCACCTGCTTCAGCTGGTGGCCCTCGTCGGCATGGAGCCGCCGGTCTCGTTCGACGCGAAGTCCGTTCGCGACGAGAAGCTCAAGGTGCTGCGGGCGATCCGCCCGATCACGATGGAGCAGACCGATACCAACGTGGTCCGTGGCCAGTACGGCCCGGGGTTCATCGAGGGTGCCCCGGTGCCGGGTTACTGCGACGAGGACGATGTCGCCGACGACTCGATGACCGAGACATTCCTCGCGATCCGCACGTTCATCGACAACTGGCGGTGGGAAGGGACTCCGTTCTACCTGCGCACCGGCAAGCGGCTGCCCAAGCGCACCACTGAGATCGCGATCCAGTTCCGCGCGGCGCCGCACGCGGTGTTCTCGCAGGAGGCGGCCGAGGGCATGGAGCCGAACGCCCTCGTCCTCCGGATCCAGCCGGACGAAGGCATCTCGCTGAAGTTCGGCGCGAAGGTCCCGGTGCAGGGCATCCGGATCCGCTCGGTCAACATGGATTTCGTCTACGGAGCGTCGTTCATGGTGGACGCGCCCGACGCGTACGAGACGCTCATCATCGATGCGCTGCGCGGCGACGCGACGCTGTTCACGCGCCAGGATGAGGTCGAGCAGCAGTGGCGCTTCGTCGACCCGATCGCGCAGGCCTGGGCGAAGGGCCGCGGCCCGGTGCCGGTCTACCCGGCCGGTACGTGGGGCCCGGCCGAGGCGGATCTGCTCATCGCGGAGGACGGGCGGACCTGGCGGAAGCCCTAGCGATGAACGTCATGACCACGATCGACGAGAGCGTCTGGGGCGCCCGCACCGACGGCGTCTCGGCCCTCGAGCGTGAGCTCGCGCGCCTCCGCCGGTCGAGCGGCGCGCACGCGAAGGAGCAGGGCGTTCCGGTGGCGCGCGCCTCGGTCCTCAATCTCGTGGTGTTCGCGACGCGCGAGATCCATGCCCGCCGGGCGGCAGAGACCGTCAACGAGCTCGCGACGCGTCATCCGTCACGCGCGATCGTCATCGTCGCCGACCGTGAGCCCGGCGGCCGTGCCGAGCTCGAGATGCACTGCCAGCTGTCGCATCCGGACGGGGCGCAGCAGGTGACCTACGAGCAGATCCTGATCCGCGCGCGCGGCGCCGCGGATCGCCGCCTGGTGAGTGCCGTGATCCCGCTGCTGCTTCCCGACCTGCCGGTGTTCCTCTGGTGGACCGAGACCCCGCCGCTCGACCTGCCGTACTTCGACGACCTCGTGTGGCTCGCCGACCGGCTGATCGTCGACTCCGGCGACTTCGCGCGGCCCGACCACACGCTGCCCCGGCTGCACGCGGTCGCTCGATCCGGCGCGAACCGGTACGGCGTGACGGATTTCAACTGGACACGCATCACGCCCTGGCGCGAGCTGGTCACGCAGTTCTTCGACGTTCCCGCGTGGCGGCCGTTCCTCGACACCATCACCGGGATCCGGGTCGGATTCGCGGTCGACGCGGATGGCCGTGAGATCCACCCGTCGCAGGCACTCCTCTTCATCGGGTGGCTCGCGTCGCGGCTCGGCTGGAGCGCCGTCGAATCGCTCGCCCCGTCCGAGGCCGGCGGGCTCCTCTTCGCGATGCGGCGGCCCGACGGCCAGGACATCCCGGTGCGCGTTCGACCACGGTTCATCCCCGGCCTCGATGAAGGTGACCTCTCGGGTCTGCGCATCCAGTCCGAGGTGGGTGGCCGGCACGCCGAGTTCGTCGTGAAGCGCTCGGAGACGGCCACCCACGCGACGGCACTGGTGACGGTCGGCGGTCGCGGCATGTCGGAACGCATCGTCCCGCTCGGCCGACCCGGCGTGAGCGAGCTGCTCGGCGAGGAGCTCACCATCGCGCGGAGCGATTCGATCTACGAGGACGCCCTCGCGGTCCTCGTGGCCCTCACCACCGGCTAGCGGGGTGCGGCACTCAAGTTGCCGTTGGAGTCCGGGTGAGCACGCCGGCAGTTGACCACGCGGGTCGCCTCCTGGCGGGCCGCTATCGGCTGACGGAGCGGATCGATCGCGGCGGGACCGCCGAGGTCTGGCGCGCCCGCGATGAGCGGCTCGACCGCGACGTGGCGGTGAAGGTGCTCGGCCCCGAGGCAGAGCCGGCGTTCCGCGAGCGCTTCACGATGGAGGCCCGCCGGGCCGCCGCGGTGAGCCACCCGCACATCGTGACCGTGTTCGACGAGGGCCAGGATGGGAACGACGCGTTCATCGTCATGGAGGAGGTGCGTGGCCGATCGCTGCGCGACATCGTGGCCGAGCGCGGCGCGCTCCCGGCCGCGGAGGTCGCGACCCTCATCCGGCAGCTCGCCGGCGCGCTCGACGCGACCCACGAGGCCGGACTCGTCCACCTCGATGTGAAGCCGGCGAACGTCATCGTCGACGGATCGGGCAACGCGAAGCTCACCGACTTCGGGATCGCGCGCGCGGCCCGGGACAGTGAGGAGCGCGAGCTCGTGGGCACCGCGCGGTACATCGCGCCAGAGCGGGTCGAGGGCAAGACCGTGACGCCGCGCACGGACGTGTACGGCCTGGCGCTCGTCGCGTACGAGCTGCTCACCGGTCAGCCCGCGTTCGTGGGCGCGGAGAACGAGGATCTGTTGCGCGACCGGCTCGAGCGCGGCGCGCCACACATCCGCTCGGCGAACCCGGGCCTCTCGGAGACCGCCGACGCCGTGATCGCGCGGGGGCTCGCGCGCGATCCGCTGCGCCGCTACCCCACTGCCGGCACGTTCGCGACGGCGTTGTCGGACGCGGTGAACGATCCGGTCACCCGGGTCCTGCGGCCGATCATCGCGTCGTCCGCCCGGCGGTGGCCGCGGCTCGACACGCTCCTGGCGCTTGGCGTCGTCCTCGCGATCCTCGTCGCGGTCGTGCTCTTCTTCGCGCGCTTCCCGGCGGTGACCGTCGGTGGCACGAACGGCACGCCCACGCCGACGGCCGGAGCGGCGCACGCGACACCTGATGTCGTCGGAAAGGACGTGAATGAGGCCGCGGCAGCCCTCATCGCAGCGGGCTTCCGCGGTCCGATCCCGTGGACGATGGATCCCCTGGCCAAGGGAAAGGCCTGCTCGGTCGTCAGCCAGCAGCCGGCCGCGGGAACAACGATCCAATCCGGCGCGTCCGCGAGCTTGGTCATCGTGCCGGGGAACTGCGCCAAGAAGAATGAGTGACCTCGCGGCACGGACCGATCGAGGCATCGTCCGCGAGCAGAACGAGGATCGCTGGCTGGCACGCGACTACGCGGGCGTCACGCTCATCGCCGTCGCCGATGGCGTCGGCGGCGAGGCCGGCGGCGAGATCGCGAGCACCGCCGCGATCGAGGGGCTCGCCGGGTCGTTCTCGCCGCCGTCCTTCCGCGACAGCGCGCGGACCGCCCTCGGCGATGCCGTGCAGCACGCGAACGCCGCCGTGCTCGCGGCCTCGAGGGACGAACGCTTCTCGCGCGCGGCGACCACGCTCGTGGCCGCTGCGATCCGCGGGCGCGAGGCCGCGGTCGCCAACCTCGGGGACTCCCGCGCGTACCTCGTCCGCGGACAGACGATCCGCCAGCTCACGACCGACCACAGCGGCGATCAGGCGAGCAGCATCACCCGGTTCCTTGGCGATCCGCGCGGCGTGCAGCCGGACATCTTCGTCGAGACGCTGCAGCCGGCGGACCGGCTCGTGCTCTGCTCCGACGGCCTCACCCGCCATGTCACCGATCCCGAGATCGCGAGCGCCGCGGCCGATCGGCCCGATCGCGCCGCTGACGCGCTCGTGAAGCTCGCGCGGGCTCGCGGTGGCGAGGACAACATCACCGTGATCGTGTTCGCCGCGCGCCGGCCCGTGATCCCGCGGGCCCTCGCGGGCACGCTCATCCTCGCGCTGCTGATCCTGGTCGGGGTCGCGGGCGCGTTCGGCGCGCTGCTGGCGACCCCGGTGCCGGCGTCGGCCCCATCGGCGTCGCCGAGCGCGTCCGCGTCGGTTTCCCCATCGGAGAGCCCGAGCCCCTCGCCCTCACCGAGCGTCGCTCCCACCCCCAGCGCCTCGCCCTAGGACGTCGCGTGCGGTCGCGAGCGCCTGCCCGGGGGAGCGCGCGACGAAGAACGCGCCCGCCGCGAGCGCGGCGATGACGCTGGCCGCGCCGATGCGGAGCGCGATCGCCGCGAACGGCACGTTCGCCGGCGCGTTCAGCGAGCACACGAACGAGGGATAGAACTGGCAGTCGTACTGCCACGTCGGGAGGACGAAGAACATGGCGGCCTGCGAGCCCGGGACCGGCTGGCCCGAGACGAACGGGTAGAAGTACACGAAGACCCCCGCCGCGACCGCGAGATACGTGACCACCGAGCTCCTCCGCCCCGTATCCCAGAGATACGCGAGCCACGCACTGAGGGCGAGCAGATAGAACGGCAGCGCCGTGAAGAAGTGGTAGAAGAACAGCACCCGCGAGATCGGGATCCAGGCGACGTACTGCACGAGGAACGCGAAGACGACGAAGCCGAGCACGGCTGAGCGCGCCCGGATCGCGGCGATCGCGCACCACACGGTCGCGACGAGCGCACCCCAGAAGAGGGCGAGGTTCCCCGCGTCGTAGATGTACGCGTTGTTGCCGTTGTCGGACTGGCCGAAGTACCAGTACACCGGCTTCAGCACGATCGGCCAGCTCCACCACGGAGAGGCGGCCGGATGCGGTGAGGTCAGGCCCGAGTGATACCAGTACATCTGCTTCGTCAGCTCGACGAGATCCCAGCCGTACGGCGCGGTCGGGCCGCCGAACCACCGCGCGTAGCTCGCCAGGTAGATGCCGACCGGGATGACCGCGAATGAAAGGAACAGGAACGCCGCATTCCGTCCTTTGCCGGCGAGCAGGTCGAGCGGTCCGCCCCGGCCGGGGCGGCCGTTCGCGTACGCGAACGCGGTGACCGCGAGCGCGGCCACGAGGACGCCGGCCAGCGTGTAGAAGGCCGCCCACTTCGACGCGGCACCGAGCCCGAGCAGCACGCCGGCGATGAGGATGTCGGCGCGCGCGGACCAGCGCGGGCGGTGCGCGGCGACGATGAAGTACCAGCCCGCGACGATGAACAAGCCGACGTAGATGTCGTTCATGCCGATGCGGGCCTGGGCGTACATCGAGCCGTCGAGAACGACGGCGATGCCGACGATGATCGGAATGAGCCGCGACGCGAAGAGTCGCCGGGCGAGGAGCACGAGCACGAACGCGAGCAGCGCCGCCGCGATGACCCCGGGAAGCCGCCAGGCGAGGGCGAGCCGGCCGGTGTCGATGCGATCCGCGCCGCCGGACGGTCCGAGCGCGACCAGCGTGTCGCCGGTGCCGTCGACCCCGAGCATCGTCGCCGGTGTCGCGATGGCCGCGAACGGCGAGAGCCCGTGCACGTCGACGACGACCACGCGGCCGTCCGCGATCGCATAGAGGAAGTCGGTCCGAGTCACGACGGTCATCGCCGTCACGCCGCTCGTGAACGTTCCCGTCCGCGCGTTCGCGAGCGGAACGGTGTCCCGATGGCCGTCGTCGGTGCTGATCGAGTCGAGCGTCGGCTCATCGGCTCGCGCGAGGACGATCGTGTTCGGTCCCTGCGAGAACGTGATGGCCCGCTCCTTCGCGACGCTCGGATACGTCTTGGTCTCGCTCCAACCGGCCGTCTCGATCACGTGGACGGATCCGGTCGGATCGAGCAGGTAGGCCTCGCTCTGGTCGTTCTTCGCCGCGGATCCGACCGCACCGGTCGCGATCTGCTGGGGTTCCGATCCGACCTGCGCGTAGACCGATGTCGTCGATGCGGTCGCCACGAGGATGTGCCCTGCGATGTATGCGGCCGCCGTCGGCGGACTCGACAGCGCCTGATCGACGTTCACCTGGCTGGTCATCGAGAGGTCGACCAGATCCCGATCCGCGGCCACGAGCACGTGGTCGCCCTCGACCATCACGTACCTGGGGGTCGATCCGACGTGGCCGACGACGCGGAGATCCGGCCCGTCGCGCGGCCGGACCTCGATCGTCCCATCCCCGAGGCCGTAGACCCGCAGGCCGTCGTTCGTCACCGTGAATGCCGTGACGTCCCTGGGCGCGGGCTCGGTCCCGACGACGCGGTCGTCTCCGAACGCGAGGATGCCGAGGGCCATGATCTCCTTCGCGAGATGTGGGTGGGTCCACTCGTACGGCTCGCGCTGCGCGAGGAGCTCGAACGCGGTGCGCGCGTGGTAGACCTCGTCGAAGTACATATCGCGCGGCCAGTCGAGCCGGAAGCCGCGCGTGCCGAGGACCGCAAGCGCGACGATGAGCGCGATCAGGATGTCGCGGCGCATGGCGGGACCGCCGATGCCGAGTCCGGCAGGCAGCCTCCAGGGCGAGGACGCGGGCTCGAGCGTCGCGACAACGCCGCCGTCGAGCGCCAGCGTCGGCTCGAAGCGCGCCTCGCCCCGCACGAGCCGCCAGCAGATCAGCGCGGCCGTGCCGATGAGCACGAGCGCGATCGCGATCTGGCCGGTCCGGCCGAAGACCGTCGCGTCGAGCCACGCCGGCGCCGCGAGATCGTTCTGCGGATATCGCGTGAACGCGAAGTACAAGGTGACGAAGAAGGCTGCCGCGAGCACGCAATACGGCACGAGCATCCGGCGCCGCGTCGCCGCGAACGGGAGCAGGAGTGCGAGCGCCGGGAACAGGTAGCGCTCGTGCGCGCGGGTCGGCAGGAAGTAGAACGCCATGACCGTCGCCGCACCGATCCCGAGCAACGCCGCCGTGTCGCGGCGCCACCAGAGCGGCACGACGGAGGCAAGGAGCCCGACGATGAGGAGGATCGCGCCGGGTACCACCCAGGCCGCGTCGTCCTTCCAGAAGTCGAGCACGATCGACCAGCCGTTGAACGCGTACAGCGACGAGTAGGGATAGGTCTCCGATGCGCTTCGCACGAGGCCGATGAACGCCCCCGGGGTCATCCCAAATGGCAGCACGAGGAGCAGCATCGTCGCGAGCGCGGCGCCGGCCGATCGGACGAGCGGCCGCCAGTCGCGTGCCCGGGCGAGCTCGATCGCCGCGGCGACGAGCACGACGCCCAGCACGAGTCCGAACTGCGGCTTGGTCATCGTGGCGACGCCGGCAAGGAGGCCGGCGATCGCCCAGCGCCGCCGTCCCGCGGCAAGGAGGGCCGCGAGGAACGGAACGGTGCCGACGGCGTCGACCTGACCCCAGTACGGTCCGGCGAAGATCGGCGCGGGCTGCAGCATCCAGATCCCGGCGGCGAAGACCGCGGCGCCGTTGCCGGCGTGCCGGCGAACGAGCGGCACGATGAGCAGCACGATCCCGACGTCGGCCGGGATGCTGATCGCCTTCACCGCGAAGCGGAGGACGTCCCCGTTGAACAGCGCGCCGATCCCCCAGAGGACGTAGAGGAACGCCGGCGGGTAGTCGCTGAAGTAGCCGGGCTCGTAGAAGCCACCCGGGCCGACGGCCGCGAGCTTCTCGGCCCAGGCCATGAACGTCCCGACGTCGGACGGGAATCCCTGGGCCCGCGTGACGAGCAGCCGGAGCGCGACGCCGACGAGGATGATGACCGCGATCGCGATGTTCGCCCGGCGACGGTGCAGATCCGTCAGGCTCACTGCCAGAACCCGTAGCGGATGATCGCGACGGTCGCATAGACGTTGATCGCGACCGCGATGACGCAGGCGGCGAGGAACAGGATCGACGGACGTCTCCGCCAGATGCCATCGCGCAGGGCGTCGCCGCCCACCGCGAGGGCGATGAGGAACGGCTGGGCGTCGATGCTGAACCGGTAGCCGAACTGCGCGAAGCCCACGGTGCCGTGCGTGACATCCGGGACGAGCGCGAGGAAGGCCGCCAGCGCGGTCGCGGCCACGACGACGGAGCGCCGGATGTCCTGCAGGCCCGCGAACACGAACACGAGCGCCGGCGTGGTGAGGAACAGGCTCATCCCGACGAACCGCGGTCGAAGGAAGTACCACACGTTCGGGACGAGGTCCGGCGGCTCCATGAAGATCGCGTAGAGGTGGCGCGGCAGGTACGCGAGCGAGAACAGACCGTGGTCGAAGAAGAAGTCACCTTCGGTAAGACGCGCGTATCCGGCGTCCGTGACCGTGCCCCAGCGCGCGAGGTTGTACGCGACGTAGACCAGCAGCATCGGCAGGCCGCCTGCGATGACACGCACGGACGCCGCGCGGAACGAGGTGTTCCCACGCCGGGCGACCAGGAGCGCCAGCGCGGGGGTCGCCGCGGCCACGGGCAGGCGGGCGAGGGCCGCGAGCCCGATTGCGACACCGACCCACCACGCCGGCCCGCCTCGTGCGGCGACCTGGAATGCGATCGTCGTGAACAGCATGGCGACGGCGTGCGCCGCATACCACGCGCGGCCGTCGGCGCTGCTGAACAAGAGGGTCGTGCCGAACGCCGACAGAAGCGTCCCGGTGACGGCCACCCAGCGTGGCGCGCCGTACGCGCGGAGCGCGAGGTAGAGCACGCCGGCCGACGCGCCACCGCAGAGCTGCGAGACGAGGTCCTGCGCAGTCGCGGTCCCGAACGGGAGCAGCGGGATGGACAGGATGGCCGGCAGCGGCGGGTACGCGACGCACCACTTCCCGTCGCCGCACGAGAGCAGCTCGTTCAGCCAGGCAGGGTCGTCCAGGAGCCAGTAGCGACCGTGGACGAACGCGTCGGCGAGCCGACCGTAGTAGTCGTAGACCGTCGGCGCGCCCCAGCCGGCGATGACGTAGCCGGCGACGGCGAGGCAGCCGAGGGCGAGTGCGATCCAGATCTCCCAGTTGTCCGGATTCGGCCTGATCGCAGGGCGCGTCGGCAGCGGGCGCTCCACGTCGAGAACGCTAGCGTTATCCCGCTGTGACCGAACGGCTGGCCGGGCTCTCGTTCTTCTTTCCCGCGCGGAACGAAGAGCTGAATGTGGCCCCGATGGTCGCGCGCGCGCTCGAGATCCTTCCGGACTACGCCGAGGTGGTCGAGGTCATCGTCGTCGACGACGGCAGCACCGACAAGACGGGCGAGCTCGCCGACGCGCTCGCGAAAATGGATGGACGGGTACGGGTCATCCACCACCGGCCCGGCCGCGGGTACGGCGGCGCCGTGCGCGCCGGTCTCGAGAGCGCCACGCAGCCGTTCATCTTCTTCACCGACGGCGATCAGCAGTTCGACGTCGCGGATTTCGGCAATCTGGCCGCGGCGCTCACGCCGGGCGTAGACGCGGTCCTGGGCTACCGGCTGACGCTCGAGTACGGGTGGTGGCACGTGGTCGTGTCGCGGGTGTACAACCGGGCGATCCGGATGCTGTTCGCGGGCGGCTGGCGCGACGTGGACTGCGCGTTCAAGCTGTTCCGGGCCGAGGTGTTCCGGCGGGTGCCGCTGTCGCGCGTGCGGTCCAACGGCGCGTTCTTCTCGCCCGAGCTTCTCATCACGCTCCGCGCGAACCGGATCGTCACGAGGGAGGTAGGCATTCCCCACCACCCGCGCATGCACCACGAGCCCAAGGGGACGCCGCCCAGGGTGATCCTCAAGGCGATCCGCGATCTGCTGCTGCTGCGCCTCTCCCTGTGGCTCAGCCCGCGCGGGAGCTAGCGCTCCAGACGCCAGATGTCGGCGTGGGTCTCGCGCTTCCGGATCACCTTCGCGCGCCCCCTATCGATGAGCGCGACCGCCGGGCGCACGTGGTGGTTGTAGTTCGAGGCCATCGCGACGCTGTACGCGCCGGTGGCCGGGATCGCGAGGACATCGCCCGGCTCGGGCGTGGGCAGCGAGACGTCGCGGATGAGCAGGTCGCCGCTTTCGCAGTACCTCCCGGCGATCGCGACGCGCTCGGTGGGCGCCGCCGTGGCGCGATCGGCCAGGATCGCCGTGTACGCCGCGCCGTACAGCGCCGGGCGGATGTTGTCGCCCATGCCGCCATCGACCGAGACGAACGTGCGCACGCCAGCGACCCGCTTGGTCCCGACCACGCGATACAACGCCACGCCCGCGCGGCCCACGAGCGATCGGCCGGGCTCGAGGTACAGGACGGCTTTTCGCAGGGCCTCGTCCGACCGGATGGGTTCGCTGACCGCGCGGGCATACTCGGCCAGGTCAAGGACCGGGTCGTCGCTGCGCAACGCGATCGCAAGGCCGCCGCCGACGCCGATCTCCCTCAATGCGACGCCGGTCGCCGAGCGCACCTCGCGCGCGAGACCCGCGAGGGCCGCGCCGAGCTCGCGATAGCGCTCGGCCTCGTGCAGCTGGGTGCCGAGATGGGCGTGGATCCCGACGAGCCGCAGGTTCTTGGTCGCCGCGATGGCCCGGCACTGCGCCAGCGCGTCGCCGCCCGCGATCGGCGCGCCGAACTTGCTGTCGAGCACCCCGGTGCGCAGGTGCGGATGGGTGTCCGCGTCGATGCCTGGTGACACGCGGAGCCACACGTCCTGGGGACGCGCCCGCCGCGCGACCAATCGCGCCAACCGGTCGATCTCATCTGCGCCGTCGATGACGATGCGGCCCACGCCCAGCCGGAGCGCGGCCCGGAGCTCCTCGTCGGTCTTCGCGTTGCCGTGCAGCTGTGCCCGCGCGAGGGGGAAGCCGGCGCGCCTCGCAGCGAGCAGCTCTCCCTGCGACGCGGCGCTGACGTCGGCGCCCGCGGTCGCGAGGATCGACGCCACCCCGCGCACGCCACAGGCCTTGATCGCGTACGACACCCGTACCGGACGCGTGGACGCGAACGCGGCGACGTACCGCCGGTACGCGTCGCGGATCGTCGCCGCGTCGTAGACGTAGAGCGGCGTGCCAAGACGGTCCGCGAGCGCGACCGTGTCGACGCCGCCGATGCGGAGATGCGCGCGCCGGTCGGCGCTCGTCTCGAGCGGCCAGATCGCCGGATCGATCACGACGCGGTGGACCGGAGCGGGATCAGCTGCTTCCCTTGGTCGGATCGTCGGGGGTGTCGCCTCCACCCTTCGCCGGCTCGTCCGGAAGGCTCTCGATGAATTGGCGGAAGACACTGAGCTCGCCGGGCTCGGTGTCGTCCTCGCCGGACGCCGCGATCGACGCGCGATCGACCACGCCCTCGGACACGAGGATCCGCGCATCGCAGCGGACCGCGAGGGCGATCGCGTCGGACGCGCGCGAGTCGATCTCGACCTCGCGCTGGCCGACCTGCAGGAACACGCTGCCGTGGAACACGCTGCCCTGCCCGGACGCATCCGTGACCAGATCCTTCACCACGACCCGCGTGATCTCGACCTCGGCCGCGGCAAGCATCGACATCATGAGGTCGTGGGTGAGCGGACGGTCGCTCGGGATACCTGCGATGCGGGTCGCGATGCTGTGCGCTTGATCCGCACCGATCCAGATCGGGACCAGGCGCTCCGAGTCCTGCGGCTGCAGGAGCACGACGTGCTGCCCGGTGAGGACGTGCACGCGCACCGACTCGACCGTGCACAGCACGAGGCCCGAACGCGGGGCTGACTCGGGCACCGGAAAATGCTACCCGTACCTGCGGTACGGCGCCGCATCGCGGCGCGTGCGGTCGCGAAGCAGGAAGACCAGCACGATGCCGGCGAGGAAGCCGAAGATGTGCGCGAAGTACGCGACCTGCTCCGTCGCCGGGTAACCCTCGAGGCGCAGGGACGTCAGCCCTTCGACGAGCTGGATGACGATGAAGAACCCGATGACCACGATCGCGGGCAGCTGGATGACCGTGATGAAGATGCCGAGGAAGATGAGCGTGCGGATGCGCGCGCCCGGCGCAAGGACGAGGTATGCGCCGAGCACCCCCGCGATCGCACCGGACGCGCCGAGCATCGGCGCCGGCGCGACGAGGCCCTGACCGACGGCCGCGGCGATGCCGCACAGCAGATAGAAGAGGAGGTAGGTCGGGCTGCCGAGACGATGCTCGACGTTGTCGCCGAAGACCCAGAGATAGAGCATGTTGCCGATGATGTGCAGCCAGCCGCCGTGCAGGAACATGTGGCTGATCAGCGGCACGAAGGTCGAGATCGTCCAGGCGCCACTGGCGAGATCGTGCGTGAAGCGCGACCAGTCGAAGGCATAACGGTCGAGGAACGCCTCGAGCGCGCCTGGGGTCCGCTGCAGGCTCACGATGTAGATCCACACCGCGATGTTGATGAAGAGCAGCAGCCGGTTGACGACCGCGAGGCCTTTCGACTGATCCGTGTCGGAGAGCGGGATCACCGACTGAGGTCGGTCGCAGCGATCTTCGATCCGTGAGCCGTGTAGGCGATGCGCTGGCCCTCGGATACGAAGAACGCTGTCGCAGGCGGAAGGTCCAAAGGCAGATCGAATCGTGCGACCTCGCGCCCGTCGCGGCTGAGCTGCACCAGCCGGCGGCCGGGCGCGTCGAGCAGGTAGATGCTGCCCTGTGAATCGATCGCCTGGATCGCGGACGCTTTCACCGGATCTCCGAGCCACTTGATCGTGAAGTCCGCCTTGGTCGCCGTCGTCGCGAGGCCGACCCGCTTGAACAGCCCGACGTCGCCCGCGGTCGTCGTGACCCACACGCTGCCGTCGACCGCGAAGGACGTGATCGCGCCGGGCGCGAACGGCTGAGCGAGCACCGGATCCGCGGCCAGGTAGCTGCCGCGATCCTCTTCGTGGCGCCAGATCTGTCCCGAGGTCGCATCGAGGACATACAGCGTGCCGGTGAAGCTCGCGAGGCCATTCACGCTCTTCCACTTGTTCGTGCCGTCAGGGGTGACCTCGGCGACGGTATTGCCCTCGGCTTTCCAGATCTTGTTGGCATCGTCCATGGTGAAGACGGCGTTCGCCACGGCAGTCACGAGGAGCGGGTTCCCGACGCCCACCTTGCCCTTCTCGAGGACCGGGCCGGCGATCGTCGTGCCGGCAGGCTGCTCGAAGATCCGCCACATGTGGCCGCTCCCGGGGTCGGCCACGTAGAGGCCGAACTGCGTCTGGGTGAAGCTCGCCGCCTTCGCGCCCGGGGCGACCGACGCGAGATCGAAGAGCACGTGGTTCACGCGATCCGAGAGCGCCTCGGCGCGCGCCGTCAGCGCGGCGAGCTGCTTGGCGTTCGCCGCAGGGGACGACGACGCTTCGGCGAGATGAGCCTGCGCGGAGTCGATCCGCTGCCGAGCACGCTCCTCGTCCGGCGCCGGTTTCCGGTCGAGCAGCGACTGCGCGGAATCGAGGTCGCTCGTCGCGGCGATCACGGCGAGGTTGTAGGTCGCGACGACACTGTTCGACTGGTAGTCCCGGACGACGAGCGCACCGATGGCGATCGACACAAGCAGGAGGCCCACCGCAAGCAGGCTGACCATCCGCTGCTGGCGGGCCGATCGTTCGCGCGCGGTGTGGATCGGACGTCCCAGCCGCGTTCGCTTGCGCGGCATGAGCTCGAGTCCGATCGCCACGCCCCTGCCGACCGCACCGGCGGCCGGCGTGGCGACCGCGCCGACCGCGCGCCCGATGCGTGGCCGGTGCCTCCAGATCGCGTCGATCCGCGAGCGGATGGTCTCGGCGACGACCACCTCTTCCGGTGGCCGGCTCGGCTCCGGCGCGGCCAGGATCCGCGGCGCGGTCGTCGTCGCCGGGGAGATCTCGATGAACACGACGCTGTCGCTGCCCGAGCCACCCTCGGCCATGAACCGGTTGTGGAGGTGCTCGGCCGCCGCGCGCGGGTGAAGCGTCACGGCCGCGTTCAACAGCGCGTCGGCACCCAGAGCGGCGACCGCGTTGCCGCCGGCGAGGATGATCGTGTCGCCGGGCTCGATGGCCTGCTTCCATACCGACGGCACCAGATCGGGCTCGCTGCCGAGGGACGCGGCGCGCCGTGTGGTCGTGCGATGGACGAAGTCCGCGAGCTCGTTCTGCTCGTCGCCGGGCAGGAACAGCCGGGCCCGGCGGACGAGGAAGATCTGCGCTTGTCCGACCCGGGCCGCGTAGAGCTCGTTGTTCACGAGGATCGCGCAGGCCGCGTGGAGGGTCACCCGACCGCGCTGGTCGCGGAGCCGATGCGCCGCCCGCCGGTTCGCGTCGCGCAGCGCTTTGCGGAGCGCGACCTCGATGCCCGCCGAGAGGTCGTATTCGTACTGCTCGCGTACGAGGTCGGCGACCTCGCGGGCCACGTCCGCGCCCGGCTTGCCCTGCGGGAGGACCTCGCACAGGAGATAGAAGCGACCCTTCGTGCGCAACGTCGCGCCGAGCGTCGGCTCGCTCACGACGATGACGTCGGAGCTCGCACGGATCTCGGTGGTCGATCCGACCTTCGTGGAAAAGCCGGTCTGCCTCACCAGAGCGGAAGTTTAGGAGTGCGGAAGGAGACCGCTCGGATCGATCGGCTCGTCGCCGCGCCGGATGACGAAGTGGAGATGCGGTCCCGTCGTGATCCCGGTGAGCCCGATCCAGCCGATCGGGTCGCCGGCTCGCACGGCGTCACCGATCTTGACCGGCGGCGGCGCGTGCGTGTCGTCGAGGTGCGCGTACAAGGTGAACAACCCACCGTCGTGGGCGATGAGCACGATCTCCGCCCCGTCGGGAAGGTGACCGACGAACGCGACCCGGCCGCCGGCGGCCGCGAAGACCGGCGCGCCGAGCGGTAGGGCGATGTCGATCCCGTCGTGGAAGTTCGGGTAGGCCACCCCGTGGTACGTCCGAGGCGGCTCGAGGGTGAGTGCGCTCGGACCGAACGGCTGGCTGACCGGGCCTCGGGCCGGCCAGACCCAGGCCAGAGCCTGCTGGAACGCGGGCGCGCCGGCCGCGGACAGGGCCGACCCAACGAGCTGGTCGACCTTCGCCGTCGCGGCCAGCTCGGTCTCCACCAGATCCCGGAGCACGGTGATCTCCGCAGCTGATCCGCCGCCGGCGAGCCGATCGGCCTGCGCGGCGAGCTTCGCCAGCTGGGCGTCCTTGACCGCGAGCGCGTCACCCATGGACACCAGATCGGACTCGTGGGCCGCGAGGTCGGCGCGCTGGGAGTCGAGATCCGCCTGGACCCGCTGCACCTCCGCGAGCGCCGCATGCTGCGCGTCGGCAAGTGAGCCGAGCGCGTTCGTTGCCTGGATCGCGCTCAGTACCGAGCCGGTCGCGATCAGGACCTCGAGCGGCGTGTGCTGCGATTCGCGGTACTGCTGCTGCACGAGCCGGTCGAGCTCCTGCTGACGCTGTGCGGCCTCCGCCTGGAGCGCCGCGATACGCACGATGATCTGCTCGCGCTCCGCGCGCACCTGCACGATCCGCTGATCGAGGAACGCGCGTTCGGCCGCGGCCAGCGTGCGCTCGGCATCGATCCGGACGCTGAGCGAGGTCGCCTGCGCGATCGCTTGAGCCTGCGCGTACTGCTCCGGGGTGACGCCACGGGCAGCCGGCGTGGGGATCGGTGTCGGGCTCGGCTTGGCCGGTCCTTCATCACCCAGGGCCTGCGCTGACCAGAGGATCATCGCGGCGGACACGATGACGGTGGCGCAGATGACCTTCACGACCGGCTGCACGCAACACATGCTGCCAATGACCACCGACTCAGGCGTCGCTCGGCTGCTAGGGGCCCCGTTCGATCGCGGGGATCGTGCGGATGTGCTCGATGTCGCTCGCGGCGTGCCGCATGAGCGCGGCGACGAGCTCGGCCTCGCGCAGCCGGATCTCCCCGGACCACGTCGCGTCTGGCACCGCGACGACGAGCGCGCGGCCGCTCAACGCGACGGCCCGCGTCGCGCCGGACCCGGGTCCGAATACCTCGCGTGCGGCGTCGGACCACGCGTCCAGGGCCGATACCCGCGCGATGTCCCGCTCGAGGCCGAGCTTCCGGAGCGCGCGTTCGATCGCGCCTCCGATCGGTCTCATCCGACGATCCCGTCCTTCACTCGGAGAACATCCGCTCGCTCGATGAGCCGCTCCGGAACGCCCGCCTCGAACGCCGCGGTCAGCAGCGTCTGCGCGTCCTCGGGCAGCGCGTCGACCAGCGCATCGCGCCGACCGGGGTCGAGCTCGCTGAGCACGTCGTCGAGCAGGAAGACCGGCAGCTCGCCGACGCGCTCGCGGATCCACGCCGCTTCCGCGAGCTTGAGCGACAGCACCGCGCTCCGCTGCTCGCCGCGCGACGCGAACGTTGGGAGCGCCCGGCCGAGCGCGCTCACCGCGAGATCCTCGCGGTGCGGCCCGACGAGCGTGGTGCCCTGCCAGACCTCGCGATCGCGCTTGGATTCCAGCAGGACCTGGTACGCGGCCTGCCGCTCGTCGAACGTATCCCCTTCCACCTGGGCCGCATACGCGAGCGAGAGCGCGTCCGCGCCGCTGAACCGCGTCGCGGCGGCACGGAACGGCCCGACGAGCTCGCGGATGGCCTCGAGCCGGCGGAGTGAGATCGAGGCCGCGAGCCGAACGAGCTGGCTGTCCCAGAACGCGAGCTCGGATGTCGGCCGGCCTTCATCGCGCAACACGCGGAGCAACGCGTTGCGCTGTTCGAGCACGCGCCCGTACTCGCGCGACTCGGCACGATGCCGCTTGTGCACCTGGCCGACCATCGCATCGAGGTAGCGCCGCCGCGCGCTCGGCGCTTCGGCGAGCAGCTGGACGTCCTCCGGGAAGAACGACACGACCGCGAGCTCCCCGACCGCTTCGTCGGCGCGCTTGCCCGCGCCGTCGAGAAGGTATCGCCGGGGCCGGCGGCGTTCGCCCTCCGATGGGGCGAACAGGAGCATGTCGACGGTGCGAGCGTCGTCGACCCGCTCGACGCGAGCCGATATCCGCGCCGTGTTCGCGCCCCACCGAACGAGCTCGGAGTCGTCGTGGGCGCGCGGTGAATCGCCCCGCGCGATGAGGTGGATCGCCTCGAGCACGTTGGTCTTGCCGGCGCCGTTGCGGCCCACGAGCGCGGTGACGCCCGGGGCAAGAACCCGCTCGGTCCTGGCATAGCTCCGGAAATCCTCGAGGAGAAGCCTGCCGACGCGCATTGAGTCTTAAGACGGTATGCGGAGCGGCATCACCACGTGCAGGTAGCTGTCGTCGCCCACGATGCGCACGACGCCGGGGGCGAGCGGCCCACCGAGCTCGAGCGCGACCTCGGATGCCCCGAGGCTCCCGAGGGCGTCGGCGACGAAGCGGGAGTTGAAGGCGATCGCCGTGGCCTGGCCCTCGACCGTGGCGTCGACGCGCGAGGTGTTGTCGCCGACCTCGGCGGCCGTGGCGCTCACGACAAGCGGGACTTCCTGCGCGGGATCGACAGCGAATCGCACGATGTTGGCGGCGTCGCGGGCGAAGTACGAGGCGAGCTTCGTGGCCTTGAGCAGCTCGTCGCGCGACACCGTCACTTTCGTCGAGTGGCTTGTCGGAATGACCTGCCGGTAATTGGGGAATTGGCCCTCGATGATCCGCGACACGAGGTCGGCCTCCTCGGTGTGGAAGATCACCTGGCTGCCGTTGGGGGTCACCAGGATGTCGACCGGCGATTCGGAGTCGTCGACGATGCGGGCGACTTCGAACAGGCTCCGGGCCGGGATGATGATCTCGACCTTCGGGTCGACCTTCGCCAGCAGCGGAGCCCGCCGCACGGACAGGCGGTATGGATCGGCGGCGGCCATCGTGACCTCGGTGCCTTCGAATGTCGTGAGGACACCGGTCAGGACGGGCCGCGAATCGTCGGTCGCGGCGACGAACGCGACCTCGTTGATCATCCGGCGCAGCACGCCCTGGGACATCCGGGTGGTCGGTTTGTCGGGGATCGCGGGGATGATCGGGAACTCCTCCGCGTCCAGCCCCTTGAGATTGGCCTCGGTGGTGGCGCTCTTCAGATGGATCGTCTTGGTGCGCACGTTCAGCGCGATCTCGATCGGACCCGCGGGCAGGGAGTTCACGAAGTCGGTGAAGAGCTTCGCCGGCACGGTGATCGCCCCTTCGTCCTCGATCTTCGCGGGCACCCAGCAGTTGACGCCGATCTCGAGATTCGTCGCGGTGAGCTTGAGCCGGCCGCTGTCCGTCTTGAGGAGCACGTTACCCAGGATGGGCAGTGTCCCCCTCGTCGAGACCCCGCGGCCCACGATCGACAGACCGCGCGCGAGGTTCTCTTGTAGACAGCTGACCTTCACGTGAGTTCCCCCTCCACGTCCTCGTAGCTAGCAGTTGATCAGAACGCCAGTCGCAGTAGTAGCGGTGTGGACTATGACGTGTCGCCCCGGATCGTCGCGCCGCGCTTGATCGGATCCATATCCGGCTCGGTGGACGGCTCGGGGACGCGCTGCGGACGGGCCGGGACAGCCGGTTCGGTGTTGTCTGGAAATGCTACAGGCCGGACCATCGCGAACACCTTAAGGGGCCGGTTGTCCACGATTGCGGGTCCTTATCCACAGGTCCCGGTCGCTTATCCACACAGCCAGGCGCGTGTATCGGCCGTTACTCCGCGTAGAGGAGCTCGCGAAGCGAGTTGATGTCTCGCCGGAAATCGTCGTTCTCCCCCATCTCCCGCTCGATCTTCTCGCAGCCGTGAAGGATGGTCGAGTGATCGCGGCCACCGAGTGCCTCACCGATCCGGAGGAGCGGCGCCTCGGTCTCCTCGCGCATGAGGTACATCGCGATCTGCCGTGGCAGCACGATCTGCTTGTCGCGGGCCTTCCCGCGCAGCTGGTCGGATGGCACGCCGTAATACTTCGCGACGGTCTCGACGATGCGCTCCGGCGAGAGCGACTGCCGGCGCGGGTTGTACAGGATGTTCTGGAGCATGGTCTGCGCGAGTTCGGTCGTGACGGCGACCGCGTTCAGCGTCGCGTACGCGACGATCCGGGTGAGCGCGCCCTCGAGCTCGCGGATGTTGGACACGATCCGCTGCGCCAGGAAATCGATGACCGGCGGTGGCACCGCGACGTTCGCGGCCTCGGCCTTCGCGCGAAGGATGGCCGTGCGCGTTTCGAGGTCCGGGGCGGAGATGTCGGCGATGAGACCCCACTCGAATCGCGAACGGAGACGGTCCTCGAGCTGCGGGATCGCCTTTGGCGGGCGATCGCTCGACATGATGATCTGCTTACCCTCTTCGTGGATCGCGTTGAAGGTATGGAAGAACTCCTCCTGGGTGCCTTCCTTTCCAGCGATGAACTGGATGTCGTCGATGAGCAGCACGTCGATCCGCCGGTAGCGCTCACGGAACTCCTCGGACTTCTGTCCGCGGATCGAGTTGATGAACTCGTTCGTGAATTTCTCGCTCGTCGCATAGGCGACGCGCTTCTTTGGATGACGCGACAGGACGGCGTGACCGATCGCGTGCATGAGGTGGGTCTTGCCGAGGCCGCTGCCGCCGTACACGAACAGCGGGTTGTACGAGTGACCCGGCCGCTCGGCGACGGAGAGCGCCGCCGCATGCGCGAGCCGGTTGTTGGAACCGACGACGAACGTGGCGAAGGTGTACCGGGGATTGAGGATCGCGGTGACCGGCGCACCCTCGCTGCGGCGCTCGGACGGCGGCGCCACCGGGGTGACGGAGGCGCTCGATCCGTCGGCATTCTGGCCGGAATACACGGAATTCGAGGGCCGCTGCCCGGTGCCGGCTGCCGGCGCCGCGCCGCCCGGCACGGTGATGAACCGGACGTCCACGGTCCGTCCGACAAGACGCTGGAGCGATGCGCGCACGTGGGTCCGGTACTTGTTCTCGAGCCATTCGCGCGCGAAGGCGTTCGGGACACCGATGCAGAAGACGTCGTCCTCCTCGCTGACGACGTACGTCTCCTTGAACCACGTGTCGTAGTTCGCTTTCGGCATCGCGAGCTGGAGCTCACCGAGGGCGGCGCGCCACAGCTCCTTGAGATTGATGCGGGCCTCTGCTCCCAGCTGCGAGTCAGACGTCACGGATGCTCCCCACTTGCGATGCGCGCCTGCCATAGAACGTAACTCGCGTGGATCGTGTTGCGGATCGCGATGCCGGTCGCAGGATGTGGCTCCCCTGGAAGCCCGCGAACTATACCCCCGCGTCGGAACGCGCGGCAAGGCGAGGAATGGGAACCAGACTCGGGCTGATAGACTTTCGCTCACACATCCGACGTGATCAGCGTCAGCTTTTCGAGAAGGGGACTCGATCGTGAAGCGTACATACCAGCCGAAGACCCGTCGCCGGTCGCGCGTGCACGGATTTCGTGCTCGCATGAAGACGACGGGTGGCCGCAGGGTCCTCGCTGCGCGGCGAGCCCGTGGTCGCAAGCGACTCACCGTCGTCTAAGCACGCGGTGATGCACGCCGCGCGATTGCGGCGAGGGGAAGACATCGCGCGCGTTCGAGCCGAAGGTGTGGTGCGCAACGACACGCTGTTCTCCCTCCGCGCTCTCTCGACCGACGGAGCGACCGTCCGTGTCGCGGTCGTCGCGTCGCGCGCCGTGGGCGGCGCCGTCCAGCGCAACCGCGCGCGCCGGCGCGTGCGCGACGCCGTGCGGACGGTGCTCGCCGCGCGACCGGATCCCGCGCGCGGAGCCGACCTCGTGGTGACGGTCCGCACTGGCGCGCTCGATGTCCCCGCCGGGCTCCTGCGCGGCGCGGTCGAGCGTCAGCTCGACGCGGTGTTCGAGTGAAGCGGGCGCTGCTCGCCGCCCTCCGGTTCTACAAGGCCCAGATCAGTCCCTCGCTGCCCGCGGCCTGCCGCTACTCACCCACCTGCTCCGAGTACGCGATGGAGGCCGTCGAGCGCTACGGCGCATGGCGCGGCTCGCTCATGGCGATCCGGCGCGTGCTTTCCTGCAACCCGTTCGCGCGCGGCGGGTACGACCCGGTCCCGCAGAAGGCCGGGGGCCGCTAGTGCTCGACTTCCTCGCCCCTTACTGGAATTTCCTGCTGGTCCATCCGCTCATCTCGCTGCTCGTCGGCGCGTACGACGTGGTCCGCGATTTCGGGCTCGCGATCGTGCTCGTGACGGTCGCGATCCGGCTCGCGCTGTACCCGCTGTTCAAGATCCAGATCCGTAACCAGCGGGCGATGCAGGAGCTCGCGCCGGCGATGGCCGATCTCAAGTCCAAGTACGGGGCCGACAAGCAGCGCCTCAGCCAGGAGCAGATGAAGCTCTACCAGGAGCGTGGCTACAACCCGGCGATGGGCTGCCTGCCGATCCTGCTGCAGATGCCGCTACTGCTCGCCATGTATCAGGCCTTCATCCAGACCCCGCACCTGACCGGCGCGACGCTGGCTCCGGACCTCATTCCGTTCATCCCGAATCCACTGGCACCGGATCAGCTGCTCGACCTCACCGCGCACTGGCTGCCGTGGATGGTCTCATGCGCCAACGCGGCGGTCGGCCAGGCCTGCGGTCTCGGGGCGCCGGATCCGCTGCACGTCCTGCCGATCCTCGCGGGAGTCACCCAGCTGATCTCCTCGGTCATGTTCCAACCGATGGCCCAGCCCAAGACCGTGGACTCGCAGCAAAAGATGATGCAATCGATGCAGTACTACTTCCCGCTGATCACGGTCTTCATCGCGTGGAGCCTGCCCGCCGGGCTCGGCCTCTACTGGGTGACCACGACGCTCTTCGGGATCGTGCAGCAATACTTCGTGAGCGGGTGGGGGCAGCTGCCGCGGTTCCTCCCGTTCCTGCGCCGGATCCCATCGCCCGCCGACCGCACGCTCGCCGCGCGGCAGCAGGCCGCCCTCGAGGAGGAGCGGCGCGACATGTCAGCGAAGGCGGCGCTCACGTCGAACGGTCCGGGCGCGCAGAACACCCGCGAGGCGCGCCGTCAGCGCAGGGCCAACAACAAGAAGAAGTAGGAAGCTCGCTTCGCCTCACGGGGGCGAAGGAGCGCGAGGGGGGACGCGATGCCGCTGCGTGGCGAGGAGTTCACCGGACGGACCGTCGAAGAGGCGATCGAGCGCGGATTGCTCGAGCTTGGCCGCAAGCGATCGGACGTGGACATCGAGATCCTGGAGCGCGGCAAGCCCGCGAACATGCTGGGCATGGGCGGGGTCGATGCGCGTGTGCTGCTGTCCTTCACCGAAGAGGAGCGTGCGCTCGAACCTGAGCCGGTGATCGATGAGCGCGAGGTGCCGCGCCGTCCAGATGCGGTTCGGGCCGCGGCCGAGCGCGCGGCCGATCGTGCCGCGGACGAGGCCGAGGCGTCGACGCCGCTCCTTGCGGAAGATCTCGCGCTCGGCCGGACGGTGCTCGTGTCGCTCCTCGAGAAGATGGACGTCGAGGCCGATGTCACCGTCGACGACCGTCCTGGAATGCAGGGGCTCGAGGTCGAGGGCGCGGAGCTCGGCGCGCTCATCGGCCGGGGCGGCGAGAACCTGGTCGCGCTGCAGCAGATCGTCTCCGCGATCACCTCGAAGTCCGTCGGGCACACGGTGCACGTCCCGGTGGACGTCGAGGGCTATCGCAAGCGGCGCGAGGACCAGCTGCGCGAGGTCGCCCGGCGCGTGGCGAGCCGGGTGAAGACGACCGGACAGGCCGTGACGCTCGAGCCGATGCTCGCGTACGAGCGGCGCATCGTGCACCTTGCCGTGCAGGAGCAGCCCGGCATCAAGACCGAGTCGGTCGGCATGGACCCGAACCGCCGCGTCGTGATCAGCTCGACCGCACCTGGCGCGCGTGGGCCGATCGCTTTCCGTCCACCGCGGCCGGGCGGCTTCCGAAGCGGTCCCAGGCCAGGCGGACCGGGCGGACCAGGCGGATTCGCCGGCCGGCGGCCCTACCCACCGCGTCCGGGTGGCGTCCGGCCCCCCCGGCCGGGAGGCTTCGGCCCCGGCCAATAGTTCGGAGCGTCACATTCGCGCTCATTGCCACCGAAATGGGGCGACGAGCGAACAGTGCGCCGCTAATTTTGCGGAGAGTGCCGCACACCGAACGCAACTGGTCAGCCGAGCGGGTCCGCAGCAACTTCCGGATCGACGCCTTCTCAGGCGTGATGGCCGGCATCTATCTCGGCGTCATCGTCGCGTTCCTCCCGGTGGTCATCCGGCGCATGGGCGGGTCGACCGAGGACGTCGCACTCGTCGTCGCCGGACCGTTCATCGGCCACCTGTTCTCGCCGCTATTCGGCTACCTCCTTGCGCGCTTCCGCCCGGTCGCGATCACGGCGGTCACCGCGACGGCCGCGCGAACGCTCTTCCTCGTCGGCGTGCTCGTCGTCGCGACGCCGTTCGCGCTCGCCTTCGTCTCCGTGACGATGTGGATCATCGCCGTCGCGAACATGGCGTCGTACGCCACGCTCATGCAGGGGATCTACCCGGACAGCGAGCGCGGTTCGGCCATGGGCAAAGTCCGCATCGGCTCATCGATCGCCAGCATCGCGAGCGCGACGCTTGCGGGAATGTTCATCGACACGGTGCCCGCGACCATCGTCTTCGCGGTCGCGACCGCCATCTCGCTTCCCGGCGCGATCGCGTTCGGACGGATCCGGCACGATCCGCCGGCCATCCCGACCGTGCGGCACCGGCCCTCGCGCATCGCGCGCGACGTGTGGCGCGACCACCGCTTCCGCCGCCTGCTCCTGTCGTTCACGATCTTCGGGTTCGGCAACCTGATGAACGCCGCGCTCTACCCGATCCTGCTCGTCGATCACTTCAACGCGCCGAACAGCTTCGTCGGCTATATGACCGCGCTCCAGGCCGGCAGCGCGGTCGTCGCGTACTTCGTGTGGGGCCGGTTCATCGACCGCGGCTCGTCGCTGCGACTGACGGTCATCAACACCGCCCTCGTCGTGCTCATGCCGCTCGGCTACCTGCTCGCCCCGAGCACCGTGTTCCTGCTGCCGGTCGCGGTGATCGCGGGGATCACCAACGCGGGCGGCGACATCACGTTCTTCACGAACATCGTCCAGCTGGCACCGCGCGAGCGGGTCGGCGACTACGCGGTCGCGCAGTCGTCGCTCATGGGGATGCGCGGCACGATCGCGCCGTTCGCCGCGTCCGCGTTGCTCACCGCGTTCTCGCCGCAGGCGGTCATGGTCGGAGCCATCGGCCTGATGGTCGCCGGGCTGGTGGTCATGGACCGCGCCGTTCGCGCGGTCACCGCCCCGCCCGTTCCGGTGCTCGAGATCGCGCCCGCCTAGGTCCGAACCGGCCTACGATTTGGCCTTCGGAAGTCGGATGCAGCTGACTCTCCGGCAGACGACACTCGTTGATATGAAACGACTCACCGCACTTCTCCTGGTCCTGGCAGTGGGCGCGTGCGCGACTCCCGCCGCTGCGCCGAGCGCGTCGGCAACGCTCACCGCTGCGAGTCCGACCCCGACG
The DNA here is from genome assembly GCA_035493615.1 of Saccharimonadales bacterium (SeqCode). Lineage (GTDB taxonomy): Bacteria > Chloroflexota > Limnocylindria > P2-11E > P2-11E > UBA4735. The sequence continues at coordinate 61,575 of DATJHW010000139.1, forward strand.
TCGAGGCCGACCGCGGCTCCGACAAGCGCGGCGCCGGCCGCATCACCGAGCCTCATCCCGTTGCCGAACGTCGCGCAACTCAGTGCGCCTTCGGGGAAAGGGGTCTGGGCGCTCGTCGCGAACAGCCGGCTCTTCCGGTCGACCGATCGAGGCGACACCTGGCAGGAAGAGAAACCGCCGGAGCTCACGCCCATCACGCTCCTGTCCTTCATCGACGACCACGAAGGCTGGCTGGCCCCGCTCGGGTCGGTGGGGGCCGGCTGCGGGACGCAGTCGTTCGCGCTGTCGCACACGGCCGACGCCGGCGCGACGTGGTCGGCGCTCACCG
>DATJHW010000140.1:0-8456 GCA_035493615.1 Saccharimonadales bacterium (SeqCode)
GAAGCCCGACCTCCTGCTCCTCGACGAGCCGACGAACCACCTCGACGCCGAGTCCGTCGCCTGGCTGGAGCGGTTCCTGAAGGACTACCCGGGCACCGTCGTCGCCGTCACGCACGATCGGTACTTCCTCGACAACGTCGCCGGGTGGATCCTCGAGCTCGACCGGGGCCAGGGCATCCCGTGGGAGGGCAACTACAGCTCGTGGCTCGGGCAGAAACGGAAGCGCCTCGCCGACGAGGAGAAGCAGGAGAGCGCCCGGCAGCGGACCCTGGCGCGCGAGGCCGAGTGGGTCGCGCTTTCGCCGCGGGCGCGCCACGCGAAAAGCAAGGCGCGCATCGCGTCGTACGAGAAGCTGCTTGCCGAGAACCCGGACGAGCGCGAACGCGATCTCGAGATCAGCATCCCGGCCGGGCCGCGGCTCGGGGACATCGTCGTGAAGGCCGACGGCCTCCGGAAGGCCTACGGCGACAAGCTCCTGTTCGACGACCTCACGTTCGATCTCCCGCGCGGCGGCATCGTCGGCGTCATCGGTCCCAACGGGGCGGGCAAGACGACGCTCTTCCGGCTGATCACCGGCGAGGAGACGCCGGACGGCGGCACGCTGCGCATCGGCGAGCAGGTGCAGGCGGCGTACGTCTCGCAATCGCGCGACTCGCTCGACCCGGCCAAGACGGTGTGGACCGAGATCGCCGGAGGGCAGGACACGATCGTGGTTGGTGGCCGGCCCCGGAACGCCCGCAGCTACGTCGCCTCGTTCAACTTCCGGGGCACCGACCAGCAGAAGCGGGTCGGTGATCTCTCGGGCGGCGAACGGAACCGTGTCCACCTGGCGAAACTGCTGCAGCGGGGCGGCAACCTGCTTCTGCTGGACGAGCCCACGAACGACCTCGACGTGGACACCTTGCGCGCCTTGGAAGAGGCGCTCCTCGACTTCGCCGGCTGCGCGGTCGTCATCAGCCACGACCGCTGGTTCCTGGACCGGATCGCCACCCACATGCTCGCATTCGAGGGCGATTCGAAGGTCCGCTGGTTCGACGGAAACTACGCCGAGTACGAGGAGTTCCGGCACAAGGAGCTCGGCGCGGAGGCGGACCGGCCGCACCGCATCCGTTACCGGCCGCTCGTGCGCGCGTAGCACCCGCCGGTCCGTCCGGCGGTATCTTCTTCCGAATGGCCGAGATCGCGCGTAGCGCCGCATACCGGCGAGGCGTCGTCGGTCGCACGTTCGGGCACCTGCTCGACAGCGAGAAGGTCTTCGGCTACGTCCTCGTGGCGCCGGCCATCATCTACATCATCGCGCTCATCGCCTACCCGTTCGGCATCGCGCTCTGGTTCACCGTCACCAACGCGACCGTCGGCGATCCGCTGGGGAAGTTCACCGGCCTCGACAACCTGAAGGCCGTACTCGACGACGACGTGTTCCGCCGCGCGCTCCTGAACACCTTCGTCTTCACGCTGACCTCTCAGGCGCTGCAGATGGTCCTCGGGACCACGCTCGCGTTCCTTCTGATGCGGAAGTTCCGGTTCCGGCGCACCATCCGCGCGCTCATCCTGCTGCCGTTCACGATCCCCGTCGCGATCGGCGCGATGGCGTGGAACTGGATGCTCAACCCGACGTACAGCGTCATCAACTGGGTGGGCGAGCACCTTGGGCTCTTCCAGTACGGGCCGAACTGGCTCGGCGAGGAGAAGTACGCGATGGTGTCGATCATCCTCGTGAACGTCTGGCGCAACCTGCCGTTCACGGCCATCGTGCTCATGGCGGGGATCAGCGCCGTCCCGCAGGAGATCATCGAGGCCGCGAACCTGGACGGCGCCCGGTTCCTGACCCGCTACCGCAAGATCATGGTGCCGATCATCGCGCCGATCCTCTACATCGCGCTGCTCTTCTCGCTCGTCTTCACGTTCACCGACATGACCGTCGTCTGGCTGCTCACCCGGGGCAACCCGGTGAACTCGACCCACGTCCTCGCCTCGTACGCGTTCCTGCAGGGCGTCGTCGCGGGCTCCCTCGGCCGGGGCGCGACGATCTCGCTGTTCCTGTTCCCGGTGCTGCTCATCGGCGCGCTCGCGATGCTCCGCGCGCTGAAGTCACGGCAGCTGGACTAGCGTTGGCCACGACGATCGCGCACGTCCCGACCGCTCCGCTCCGGACACGCCACTCGGCCGCGCACCGCCGGAACAAGGTCCTGAAAGAGATCGGGTTCTGGGGGCTGCTCGCGGTGTTCATCGTGTTCGCGGCGTTCCCGGTGTACTGGATGCTCATCACCGCGTTCAAGCAGGTGAACGACCTTTACAACCTGCAGAACAACCCGTTCATCTTCAACCTCGCGCCGACGCTGGACCAGGTGCGGTACCTCATCGACAAGACCCAGTACCTCACCTGGGTCCGCAACACCCTCGAGGTCGGCCTGCTCGTCGTTGCCGTGACGATCGTCATCTGCGTTCCGGCGGCGTACGCGCTGTCGCGCACGAAGTTCCCGGGCTCAGGCGCCCTCGGCATCGGCATCTTCCTCACGTACCTGGTGCCGCCGACCCTCCTGTTCCTTCCGCTGTCGCAGCTCGTCGTCGGGATGGGCCTCGTGAACACGCGGTGGGCCCTCGTCGTCGTCTACCCGACGTTCACGATCCCGTTCTGCACCTGGCTGCTCATGGGCTTCTTCAAGAACGTCCCGCGCGAGATCACCGAGGCCGCGCGGGTGGACGGGTGCAGCCGGCTCGGCGCGATGTTCCGGATCGTGCTGCCGGTCAGCATTCCGGGACTGCTCACCATCGCGATCTTCGCGTTCACGCTCGTGATGCAGGAGTACGTCTATGCGCTCACCTTCGTCTCCAGCACGCAGGAGAAGATGGTCACCCTCGGCGTCGTGACCGATCTGGTGCGCGGCGACGTCTTCTTCTGGGGCTCACTCATGGCCGGCGCGCTGTTCGTCGCCGTGCCGGTGGCGATCGCCTACAACTTCATGATGGACACGTTCGTCCGCGGCATCACCGGAGGGGCGCTCAAGTAAGGAAAAGGGCCGGGGTTTCCCCCGACCCTTTCGGTCACAGCCCATCCGGTCGGGCCGGCCATGCCGGCCCCGACCGAACCCCATTCAAAGCGGGAACTTCGTGAGCGAGGCCTGGAGCCGTTTCACGGTGTCGGCGATCGCCGCGTCGGCGCTCGACTTGCCGGTGACAAAGGCGCTGAACATGTCGGGAATCGTGTGCGTGTTGAGCGCGTCGTACGCAGCCTGCGACGACGGTCCTGGGTAGCCGACCGGCTGCACGAAGTTCGCGATGTCCTGGAGGTGACTGAGCTTCGTCTCAGTACCGAGGACCGGCATCGGCTTCTTCTGGTGCCCCTTGAGGAAGGGGTTGTTGTACCCCTTGCTCGCGGTGAACTGGCCCTCCCAGTCGTCGCTGTAGTCGATGAGGAACTGGCGAGCCGCGTCGATGTTCTTGGAGAAGTTCCAGATGCCGTACACCGTGAACTGGATCGAGGCGATCTGGTCCTTCGCGCCCTTCAGCGGGTTCTCGACGTTGATCTTGTTCGCCAGGTCCGCGTTCTGGGCTTGGATCGTCCGGTACGCGCTGATCGGGTTGTAGATCCAGGCGCCCTTGCCTGACTGCAGGTACGTGTTGTTGTCCACGTCAGCCCAGGACAGGACGGCGGGCTCCATGTTGCCGTACAACCCCTTCGCGAGGTTGAGCACCGTGCGCGTCTCGGGGCTGTCGATGGTGACGCTCTTCCCGTCCTTGCTGAACTCGTAGGCGCCGTACGACCACATGAGCGACCGCCAGGTGTGCTCGGCGTCTGACGTCTGCGAGACGGCCGTGCCGACCGGGTTCCCGGCCGCCTTCAGCTTCGGCGCGTAGTCGAAGAGCTGCTGCCAGTCTGTGAGGTGATCGCCGGTGAAGCCCGCGGCCTTCCAGTAGTCGGTACGCCATGACGATAGGAACGGGACCAGGAAGTCCGGGAACCCGTACCACTTGCCGTTCACCTTACCGATGGCCTCGCCGGCCGGGATCCACCCTCCGTACTTGTTCGCTGCGCGATCGGCGATGTCGGTGATGTCCACGAGGCTCGATGTGAACAGCGCCGGGAGACCGTTCGCGAAGTGCGCGACCAGATCGTGGCCGCTCTTGGCGGCGACCTCGGACGCGAACCGCGCGGGCAGGTCGGCCTGCGGGATCCGGTCGATGGTCACCGTGACGCCGTTCTTCGCGCCCCAGGTCTTCGCCCAGCCGTCGAGGTACGTATCGAAGTCGGGAACGAAGTGGCTCCACTGCAGGATGCTGAGGTTCCCGCCGAGCTTCGGGGTCGCCGCTGGCGATGCACCGGCGCTCGTCGCCGCCGGCGCGGTGGTCGATCCGCCACTGGTGCTCGGGCTGCCGATGCACGCTGCCGCGATCGGGATCGTTGCGGCCGCGGCCGCGCCCTTGAGGAGTGTTCGCCGGTCGATCTTCCGCTGGGTCACGTCGTCCACCCTGTTTGACCTCCCGCGCCGGAATTCCGCGCGATTATGCGCCCGCTGCCGAACGGTGCAATCCGGGTTTCGCGGTGCGCGATGGCGGGCGCTCGCCCCGCTAGGAGCGTCGCGGCTCGGGCTTCTCGGGATCCAGGCCGAGGTCGGCGATCGCCTTGGCCACGTCGGCCGGCGCGTACTGCTCGTACAGCGTCAGGCCGTGGAGCGAGGCCACGGCGATGCTCTCGGGATCGACCTCGAAGAAGCGGCGCAGGGCCTCCCGCGTGTCGGAGCGGCCGAAGCCATCCGTGCCGAGCGGGATGAACGGCTGAGGACTCCAGCGCCCGATCTGGTCGGGCAGGGACTTCAGGAAGTCGGTCGCCGCGATGACCGGGCCGGCGCCGCCCAGGACCTGGGTGATGTACGGCACCCGGGGCTCCGCCTCCGGGTGCAGGCGGTTCCACCGCTCCGCCTCGAGGGCCTCGTTCCGGAGGAGCTGGTACGAGGTGACGCTCCACACGTCGGCGGACACGTCGTACTTGTCGGCGAGGAGCTCCTGCGCGCGGAGCACCTGCTGCATGATCGATCCCGACCCAAGCAGCGCAACGCGGCGGCGGCTTCCGGCGTGCCCGGCTCGGTACTTGTAGATCCCGCGCAGGATGCCATCTCGCGCGCCCTCGGGCATCGGCGGCATCGGATAGTTCTCGTTGTAGAGGGTGAGGTAGTAGAAGACGTCCTCGTCGTCCACGAGCATCCGCTTCAGTCCGTCCTCGACGATGACCGCCGTCTCGTACGCGAACGCCGGGTCGTAGGCGCGGATGTTCGGGATGACGCTCACGAGGATGTGGCTGTGCCCGTCCTCGTGCTGCAGGCCCTCGCCGTTCAGGGTCGTGCGGCCGGCCGTCGCACCGAGCAGGAACCCGCGCCCGCGCGTGTCGCCGAACGCCCACATCTGGTCGCCGGTGCGTTGCATGCCGAACATCGAGTAGAAGACGTAGAACGGGATCATGTGCACGCCATGGGTCGCGAACGCGGTCCCGGCGGCGGTGAACGAGGCCATCGACCCGGCCTCCGTGATGCCCTCCTCGAGGACCTGGCCGTCCTGCGCCTCCCGGTAGGGGAGCAGCGTCTCGGCGTCGACCGGCTCGTAGCGCTGGCCGAGGGGCGAATAGATCCCGACCTCCTTGAACAGCGGGTCCATGCCGAAGGTGCGGGCCTCGTCCGGGATGATCGGCACGATCCGCTTGCCGACGGTCTTGTCGCGCAGCAGGTTCCGCAGCAGGCGCGTGAACGCCATGGTCGTCGACGCGGCCGCCGCGCCGCTGCCCTTGGAGAACTCGGCGAACACACTCGGGTCGGGCGTCGCGAGCGGCTTCGCTCGCACGACGCGCTTCGGGAGGGGCCCGCCAAGGGCCCGGCGCCGCTCGAGCATGTACTGGATGGGCTCGCTATCCATCCCGGGGTGGTAGAACGGTGCTGTTTCCAGCTGATCGTCCGGAATGGGAAGCTCGAGCCGGTCGCGGAAGATCTTCAGCTCCTCGACCGACAGCTTCTTCGCCTGGTGGGTGATGTTGCGGGCCTCCACGTTGGGTCCGAGGGTCCAGCCCTTCACGGTCTGCGCGAGCACGACCGTGGGCGTATCCCGATGTGCGACCGCTGCGGTGTACGCGGCGAAGAGCTTGCGGTAGTCGTGTCCGCCGCGTCGAAGCATCCGGAGCTCGTCGTCCGAGAGATGCTCGACGAGCTTCCGCAAACGCGGGTCCGGTCCGAAGAAGTGCTCGCGCACGTACGCGCCGTCGGCGACCGTCATGTGCTGCGAATCGCCATCGAGCCATTCGTTCATCTTGTTCACGAGGACGCCGTCGACGTCTCGCGCGAGGAGCTCGTCCCATTCCCGGCCCCAGAGGACCTTGATGACGTTCCAGCCCGATCCGCGGAACACCGCCTCGAGCTCCTGCACGATCTTCCCGTTGCCGCGGACCGGCCCGTCGAGCCGTTGCAGGTTGCAGTTCACGACGAACGTGAGGTTGTCGAGGCCTTCCCGCGCCGCGACGTGCAGGGCGCCGAGCGCCTCGGGCTCGTCGCACTCGCCGTCGCCGAGGAACGCCCAGACCCGCGACCGGCTCGTGTCGGCGAGGCCGCGGTTGTGCAGGTACCGGTTGAAGCGCGCCTGGTAGATCGCCGCGAGCGGGCCGAGGCCCATCGACACGGTCGGGAACTCCCAGAACTCGGGCATCAGACGAGGGTGGGGATATGACGACAGCCCCTCCCCCGGGACGACCTCGCGGCGGAAGTGCGCGAGCTGGTCCTCGGTGAGCCGGCCCTCGAGGTACGCACGCGCGTAGATCCCGGGCGAGGCATGGCCCTGGAAGAAGATCTGGTCTCCGGCATCGCCGCCGTCCTTGCCCCGGAAGAAGTGGTTGAACCCGACCTCGTACAGGCTCGCGGCCGAGGCGTAGGTCGCGAGGTGTCCGCCGATGCCGGCGAAGTCGTGGTTCGCGCGAAGGACCATCGCGGCGGCGTTCCAGCGGATGAGCCGGCGGATCCGAAGCTCCATCGCCTCGTCGCCGGGGAAGAATGGCTCCTGCTCGGGCGAGATCGTGTTGATGTAGCGCGTCTGGGTGAGTGGCGGGATGCCGATCTCGAGCTGGCGGGCCCGCTTCAGGAGCTTGTACAGGACGAACCGAGCGCGCCGGGGACCCGCCGCCGCGACCAGGGCGTCGAGCGAGTCCATCCACTCCTGCGTTTCCGCAGGGTCGATGTCGGGAAGCTGGGTCGGAAGCCCTTCGTGGATCACGGCGCGGGCCTGGCGCGGGTCGTGGCCGGACACGGGGACGGCCTCGGAGTCGGCCGCGGGGGTGGCGGCGGGAGTCTCACTCACTGCTTCATCGTGTCACGCGTTGCACCACCGTGAAATCTCGCGGTGGGCTACCCGTGAGTAGCCCAACCGGGTGGTTCGCGGGAGCGAGGTTGCGCGGCGGCACGGAGTCGGGTGGACTACTGCCCACGACGCCCGGCCGTACGCCGTACCCGGGCGCCGAGACGTACCGAGAGACGCACGCACCGATCGTGCCGAAAGAAGCCTGGAGGACTGCGTGAGCCCGACCGCTGGTGGCGGTTCCACCCCGACCGACGCCCCCGCTGGTCCCGCCGCGCGGCTCGGGTTCAGCAAGGGCATGGTCGTCCAGGAGCTCGGCTGGGACTCCGACACCGATGACGCCCTGCGCATCGCGATCGAGGACGCCATCGACTCCGACATGGTCGACGGCGACTACGGCAACGTCGTCGACGCCGTGCTGCTGTGGTGGCGTGACGAGGACGGCGACCTGGTCGACGGGCTCGTGGACTCCCTGACCGACCTGGTCGGCGGCGGTGTCATCTGGCTGATGACCCCGAAGGTCGGCCGGGCCAACGCCGTCGACCCCGCCGACATCACCGAGGCCGCACCCATTGCGGGACTCGCCCTGACCACGACCGCCGCGGTCAGCAAGGACTGGGCGGCCACCCGGCTCGTCACTCCGAAGACGCCTTCGTGACTCCCTCCTCTCTCGGGTCCCACTCGGCCGTCACCCGCGCGCTGGGTCGAGCGCAGGGCCTCGCCGGGTCGGTCGGGACGCCGGCGCGGGTGCTGGGCGTCTCGGGCCTCCTGCGCCCGATCGGGCCGGTGACGCTGGCCCGGATCGGCCGTGCGCTCGGGGAGTGGGGCACCGGCCCGGCCGGTGGCTTCATCGCGAGGGCGCTCCGCGATCCCGACCGCACCGGGCTCGTCGACGAGCTCGGCTCGCTCACCTTCGCCGAGATGCATCGCCGGTCCAACGCGTTGGCACGAGCGCTCGCCGATCGCGGGGTCCGCGAGGGCGACAGCGTCGCCGTGATGTGCCGCAACCACCGCGGCTTCGTCGACGCGATCGTCGCGACGGCCAAGTGCGGCGCCGACATCCTGCTGCTCAACACCGCGTTCGCCGGCCCGCAGCTGGTCGACGTCCTGCGGCGCGAGGGCCCACGGGT
>DATJHW010000141.1:0-13249 GCA_035493615.1 Saccharimonadales bacterium (SeqCode)
GCTCGGCAAGATCGGCATCCCGGCGACGATCCTCGCGAAGAGCGGCCCGCTCACACCTGAGGAGCGGAAGATCGTGCAGGAGCACCCGCTGCTCGGCGCGCGGATCCTCGAATCGATCGAGTTCCTGCGCTCGGTCGTCCCGATCGTGCGTCATGCGAACGAGCACTGGGACGGTTCCGGGTACCCGGACGGCCTCGTCGGCGAGCGGATCCCGCTTCTCGCGCGGATCCTCACGATCGCGATGCACTACGAGGCGATGCTCGCCGACCGCCCGTACCGCCGTGCGCTGCCGCCCGAGGCCGCGCTCGCGGAGCTGCGCGGGCTCGGCGGCGCCTGGTACGACCCCGCCATCGTCGGTGAGTTCGCGTCGATGATCGAGGAGCGGGGCGCCGTCGCCGCGGCAGAGGTCGAGGTAGGCGCGTCGCGCGAGCTCGCGATCCTCGCCGAGATCACTCCCGAGTTCCACACCCTGCTCGACATGCAGCAGCTGCTGTCACGCATCCTCGCCATCCTGGAACGGCACATGGCCGGTGCCGCGTTCACGATCCTCCTGCGCGAGGAGTCGACCGGCGATCTCGTCGTCCGTTCCGCCGCCGGCGCGCGCACCGACCTCGCCGGACCGACACGTGTCGAGAGCGGCACCGGCCTCGTGGGGTGGGTCGTCGCGCACGGCGAGGCGCAGATCGTCGACGACGTGCGTAGCGACCCGCGCTACATCGGCGACCCGAACGTGCGGTCGGAGATGGTCGTCCCGCTGGTCTCATCCGGCAAGGCGATCGGGGCGCTCGTCGTATCGCATCCGTCGGTCGGCGTGTTCGGGCAGCGCGACCTGACGCTGCTGCAGGCCGTGGCGGCGCAGATCGCAGCCGCGATCGATGTCGCCGAGCTGCACGAGCGGCTGAAGCACATGGCGAACACGGACGCGCTCACCGGGATCCACAACTACGGCTACTTCTACGACCGCCTGGAAGAAGAGGTCGCGCGCGCCGATCGCCGGTCGGCCACCCTCGCGGTCGCGTACTTCGACATCGACGGCCTCAAACGGGTGAACGACACGTATGGTCACCTCGCCGGCGACGCCGTGCTGCGCACGCTCGGCAGGCTCATCGGCCGCCGGGTGCGGACCGAGGACATCCCGGCCCGCTACGGCGGCGACGAGTTCGCGATCGTGATGCCCGACACGCCGCGCGAGGAGGCCGAGCGCGTCGTGCAGCGGCTCATGGACGAGCTCGATCGCAGCGTGGTCGAGCTGCCCGACGGCGGCACCATCCGGATGCCCGCGCGGTCGTGGGGCATCTCGACGTTCCCGCTCGATGGCAACAGTGCGAAGACCTTGGTGGACAACGCCGATACCCGCGCCTACGCGCGCAAGCGGGCGCGCACCGACATCGCTCCATAGACCACGCTGACCACGTCGGACTCATCCGCGACGCAGTCGCGCCGGGCGAGACCTGGCTCGAGCTCGGATCGGGGACAGGTGCGTTCACGCTCGCGCTCGCCGATCTGCTCGGACGAGGCGGCACCATCCACTCGATCGATCAGGACCGCGACGCCCTCCGGTCGCAGGCCGCGGCGGTGCGGGCGCGGTTCGGCGGGGTGCGACTCGACCAGCGGGCCGCCGACTTCAGGCGCCCGCTCGGATTCAACGGCATGGACGGCGTGCTCATGGCGAACTCGATCCACTTCGTCCGGGACAAGGCACCGGTGCTCGCCCTCGTGCGCTCGTACCTGGCACCGGGCGGCCGCTTCGTGCTCGTCGAATACGACGCCGACCGGGGGAACCACTGGGTCCCGCATCCGATCAGCTACACGACCTGGCTCGCCGTCGCGCCGGCGGCCGGATTCAACGGCGCGCGGCTGCTCGGCCGCGTGCCCAGCCGGTTCCTGAACGCGATCTACTCGAGCGTCGCGACCATCTGAACGGGGCTCAGCCGGGCCCGGCCGCAGGAATCAGCTAGCTCCGCGGGATCCGCTGCCGCAGGTCCTCTTCCCAGAGGGAGGCGTGGATCTTGGTCGCGGCGACCGCGCCCTGCGCGGCGGCCACGACCACGAGCTGTTCGCCGACCGACGCGTCGCCGGCCACGTACACGCCCGGCACGCTCGTGACCGAGTGCTCATCCGCGACGATGATGCCGTCGGCGTTGACCGCGCAGCCGAGCAGCTTCGCAAGGTCGGACTGCTCGCGCTGGCCCGCGACCAGGAACAGCGCCGCGCGCGCGACCGCCGCTCCGCCGGCGAGGACGACGTGCTCGAGCTGGCCCTCGCGGCCGTCGAGCCGCACGACGCGCTCCTCGCGCACCGACACGCCGAGCGCCTGGCAGCGCAGCCGGTCCTCCGGCGCGAGTGGCCGCGCGTCGGTGAACAGCACGACGTCGTCGCTCCACGCGAGCATCGCGAGGGCCGCCTCGACGCCGAAGCCGGTCTGTCCGTAGACACCGATCGGGCGGCCGGCGTACTCGAAGCCGTCGCAATGCGGGCAGTGATGCACCGTCCGGCCGAACAGCTCCGGCAGGCCCTCGATGACCGGGATCACGTCGATGACCCCGGTGGCGAGGAGCACGCGCCGCGCGGTGAGCGCCATGCCGTCCGCGGTCCTGACCGCGAACGCGCCGCGCGCTCCATCGACGCCGGTCACGATGCCCGACTGGAGGGTGACGGTCGGATAGCGCATCAGCTCGGTCTGGGCCGCCCGGAGCAGGTCGGTCGGCGAGGCCCCGTCGCGGGTCAGGAACCCGTGGATCGCGTGCGCCTTGCGGTTCCGGTGCTCCCCGGCGTCGATGACCACGACCCGGCGAAGGCACCGTCCGAGCATGAGGGCGGCGGACAGCCCGGCCGGACCCCCACCGATGACCGCGACATCGACCTCCATCGGCGGCCCAGCATGACAGTTCAGGCGCCACGGGTGCTGTAGAACGGCAGCCAAACGCGCAAGGAGGAAGCGGTGAGCATCTCGGATCTCGAACGGGCGAAACGGCATCGGCCCCGGCTCGTGCAGAGCACCCACGTCCAGGGCGCGATCCATGGATCGGGCGCCGCCGGCCGGTTCAACACCTGGCTCGCGGTCCGGATCACCAAGACGGTGGGCTCGATGTGGATCGCCTACGTCTTCGCGGCGATCGCCCTGATCTCACTTCCGGCCGCGCTCGCGTCGGGCCAGGTGATCGTCATCGTCAGCTGGGTCGCGCAGACCTTTCTTCAGCTGGTCCTGCTGCCGATCATCATCGTCGGCCAGAACGTGATCCAGGCCGCGAACGACGCGCGGGCGGAAGCCGATCACGAGACGCTGACCGCCGTGCACATGCTCACCGTCGAGGTCCACACGATCAACATCGCGCAGACGGAGATCCTGAAGCGGCTGCCCGGCGCCGGATCGGCCTGAGTTGACGGCCGGCCGCTGATGTGCAACCGTTCAGTTGCACATGACCCAAGACGTCTTCTCCGCGCTGGCCGACCCCACGCGACGCAGGCTGGTGGCCTGGCTCGCGATCCGTCCGGCGACGGCGACGGAGCTCGCGAAGCGCCTGCCGATCAGCCGTCAGGCCGTCACGAAGCATCTGGTCGTCCTCGACGAGGCCAGGCTGATCGGGCGCGAGCACGCGGGCCGCGAGGTGCGCTACTCCCTGGACGCGCAGCCGCTCGCGAGCGCGGTCGAGTGGCTGGCGACGGTGTCGACGCGGTGGGAGTCGCGCCTGCAGCGCATGAAGCGGTACGTCGAGGCGGAGGAGCGTCGTGGCTGAGCAACGGATCAAGCTCGAGGCCAGGCAGAGCGTGTTCGTGCGGGCCACGCGCGAGAGGGTCTACGACGCGTTCGCGACGGCCGAGGGACTCGACGGCTGGTTCACCCGCGGGAGCCGGATCGACGCGCGGCCGGGCGGCGCCCTGCTGTTCCGCTGGGTCGACTGGGGCGCGGAGAAGGACATCACTGCCGACGTCCCGGGCCGGGTGATCGAGGCGAAGCGGCCGGAGCGCCTGGTCTTCGAGTGGGGCGAGCCTGGGAGCGAATCCACGGTCGAGATCGTCTTCGAGGCGCGCGACGGCGGCACGCTCGTGAAGCTGCGCGAGTTCGGCTTTCGCACGGTCGAGAACGTCGTCGAGAATGCCGGCGGCTGGGGCGAGGCGCTCACCCTGGCGAAGTTCTGGCTCGAGCACGGCATCGCGACGAACACGGCCTAGCGAGAGCTACGGCCAAGCCGATGATCCGCCAGCTCGCCACCTACCAAGTGCGCCCCGCGGCGGTCGACCGCGTGCTCGGCGCCATCCGCGAGCTCGTCGCGTACGTGAAGGCGAACGAGCCCGGCACGCTCCGCTATGAAGCCTGGCAGGAGAAGGGCGATCCGACCCGGTTCGCCCATGTCTTCGTGTTCCGCGATGCCGACGCGGTGGAGGCCCACTCGCGGTCGGCCGCGGTGAAGACCTTCTCGGGGATCCTCTATCCGGAGTGCCTCGCGCCGGTCCAGTTCGTCGACTTCGAGCTGATCGCGACCAACCAAGCCGCGGGCAGGGTCTAGCCGAGCAGATCCTTCACGATGTCGCGCTCCTTCTCCAGCTCCGCGATCGTCGCGTCGATCCGCGCCTTGGCGAAGCCCTCGAGCCGCACGCCCTGGACGATCTCGTAGCCGCCGTCGCCCTTGGATCGGAGCGGGAAGGACGACACGATGCCCCGAGCGACGCCGTAGCTGCCGTCGGACACCACCGCGGCGCTGAACCAGCCGTCATCCATGGTGCGGTTCACCAGGCTCTTCACGTGATCGACGATCGCCTGCGCCGCGGAGAACGCGCTCGACGCGCCACGCGCGGCGATGACGGCCGCTCCGCGCTGCTGCACCGCGGGGATGAACTCGGTCTCGAGCCATGCGCGCTCCACGACCTCGGCCGCCGGCTTGCCGTCGATGGTCGCATTCGTGAAGTCCGGGTAGAGCGTCGCGCTGTGGTTGCCCCAGATCGCGAGGTGCTTCACGCTCGTTGTGCGGGTGTGCGCCCTCGCCGCGAGCAGTGCCGTGGCGCGGTTCTGATCGAGGCGGGTGAGCGCGGACCAGCGGTCCGCCGGCACGGCGTCGCCCGCGGAGTGCCGCGCGATGAGGCAGTTCGTGTTGCACGGGTTGCCGATCACGACGGCTCGCACGTTCTTCGATCCGTACTGGGCGATCGCCTTCCCCTCGTCGACGAAGATCGGCCCGTTCTTCCGGATGAGGTCGCCGCGCTCCATGCCCGGGCCGCGCGGCACGCTGCCCACCAGGAGCACCCAGTCGGCGTCCTTGTGGCTCTCCGCCCGGTCGCTGCTCGCGGTCACGCGTGCGAGCAGCGGGTAGGCGCCGTCCTGGAGCTCCATCAGGACACCCTTGGCCTTCTCGATGACCGGCGGGATGTCCGCGAGGCGCAGATCGATCTCGGCGTCGGGACCGAACATCTCGCCCGCGGCGATGCGTGGGAGCAGCGCGTACGCGACCTGGCCGGTCGCGCCGGTGACGACGACCCGAACGGTGCTCATCCCGGCTGCTTCGCGTCCGCGCCGCCGTACACGGCCTCGGCTTCGATCTCGACCTGGATCCGCGGGTCGATGAAGCTGACCTGCACGATCGTGGTGGCCGGCCGGATGTCGCGGAAGAAGTCGCCATGGACCACGGCGACGCTCTCGATGGCCGCGACGTCGGCGACGTACACGCGGGTCATGATCGTGTCTTCGAGCCGGCCGCCCAGGTCCTCGATCGCGGCCCTCACGATGTCCAGCGCGCGCTTCGTCTGGTCGACGATCGATCCTTTCACGGGACTGCCGTCTTCATCCAGCCCCGCCGTCCCCGCGACCCGGATGACGCTCCCGTGGCGCACCGCGCGGGAGTAGCCGAACTGGAACTCGTACTTCGTCTTCGTGCTGTAGAGCCAGCGGCTGGGGTTGTTCGGGTCGCGGTCAGGCATGCACGGCCGCCAGCTGCGCGATCACCGCGTCCGCGAATTCCTTCGTCCCGACGGCGGTCGGGTCGTCGCGGTCCGGCTTGAGGTCATAGGTGACGTCCTTGCCGATCGCGACCACCGCCGCGATGGCCCGTTCGAGCCGGTCTCCGGCCTCACGCTCGCCGAGGTGCCGGAGCATCAGCGCGCCCGCGAGCATGAGGGCCATCGGATTGACCTTGTTCTGGCCGGCGTACTTCGGCGCGGATCCGTGGATCGCCTCGAACACGGCGACACCGTTCTCGCCGATGTTGGCCCCCGGCGCGACGCCGAGTCCGCCGGCGAGCCCGGCCACGAGGTCGCTGATGATGTCACCGTACAGGTTCGGGAGCACCAGTACGTCGTAGAGCTCCGGTTTCTGCACGAGCTGCATGCACATGTTGTCGACGATCCGGTCTTCGAACTGGATGTCCGGATAGTCGCGCGCGACCTCGCCGGCCACGCGGAGGAACAGCCCGTCCGTGAACTTCATGACGTTGGCCTTGTGGACCGCGGTGACCTTCTTGCGATCGTTCGCCCGCGCGTAGTCGAACGCAAAGCGCACGATGCGCCGCGAGCCCATTTCGCTGATGTACTTGATCGAGATCGCTGCGTCCTCGCGGATCCGCTGCTGGCCGGCCTTCTCGATCGCCGCGCGGACCGCGGAGAGCTCGGCGGTCCCAAGATCGAATTCGATGCCCGCGTAGAGGTCCTCGATGTTCTCGCGTACGACCACCAGGTCGATGTTGCCCATCGGCGCGCGCACGCCCGGGTACGTCTTCGCCGGCCGGAGGTTCGCGTAGAGGTCGAACTCCTTGCGCAGGGCCACGTTCACCGACCGGAAGCCCTTGCCCAGCTCGGTGGTGAGCGGACCCTTGAGCCCGACCTTGTTGCGGCGGATCGAGGCGAGGGCCTCGGGCGGGAACGGGGTCCCGAACTTCGCGATCGCGGGCACGCCGATCTCCTGGCGATCCCACTCGATCGTCACGCCGGTCGCCTCGATCGCCCGGCGCGTCGCCTCGACGATCTCGGGCCCGGTGCCGTCACCAGGGATGAGCGTGATCCGGTGCGTCGTCACTTTGGCGCTCTCGCGGCCTCCTTCGCGGTCTTCACCGGCTCGTCGCCGGGGATGGATCGGTTGGCGCTCTCCTGGGGCGAGCCCTGCTCGACCGAGCCGCTCACGACCACGCCGGCGGAGAGCGTATCGCCGCCCGCCCGAAGCTCGGCGAGCAGCCCGCCCGCGAGCAGCGTACGCGCCTCGCTCGGAAGGAAGCTCGCGCTCAGCGGCACCTCCACGCCGTTGTCGGTGCGCGCGATGACGGTCTCGTTGTCCTTGTTCGACTTGAGCGCGTCGCGCAGTCCGTCGATGGTCAGCATGTCGCCCTGCGCGATCTTCGCGATGTCCGATTCGTTCTTGAACACGAGCGGTGGGATCCCCTGCGAGATGAGATTGCGCCGATGGATCCGCGCGAATGACTGCGCGATGACCGCGCGGATCCCGAGGGCCTTCGGCGCGAGGGCGGCGTGTTCGCGGCTCGAACCCTGACCGTAGTTCTGGCCGGCCACGATGAAACCGCCGCCCTTCTCTCGCGCGCGCTGGGGGAACTTCGGGTCGAAGCGCTTGAAGGTGAACTCGGCGATCGCGTTCACGTTCGAGCGGAGGGCCATGACGACCGCGCCGTCAGGCGAGAGGTCGCCCGTGGATACGTTGTCACCGAGCTTGATGATGACCTCGCCGTGCAGCATGTTCTGCAGGGCGGTCTGGCGCGGCGGCGGCTGGATGTTCGGTCCCTTCACGACCTGGACCTTCATCGCCTCCGCGACCGGGAGCGGGACGAGGATGTTCGAGTCGTCGACACCCGGGTCCATCGCCGGCACGGTGAAGGTCGGCTCCTCGCCGAGATCCCGCGGGTCGGTGATGACGCCACGCAGCGCCGTCGCGGCCGCCGTCGTGGGGCTGCAGAGGTAGACCTGATCGTTGTCGGTGCCGCTGCGGCCGGGAAAGTTCCGGTTGAACGTGCGGACCGAGACGCTACCCGTGGGTGGCGCCTGGCCCATGCCGACGCACGGCCCGCACGCGGGCTCGAGCATCCGCGCGCCGCTCGCGATCATCGCCTGGTACGCGCCGCCGTCGGCGAGGGCATCGAGGATCTGCTTCGAGCCGGGCGTGACCGTCATGAAGACCTCGGGGTGTGCGGTCTTGCCCTTCATGACCGCGGCGACGATCGCAAGGTCCGCGTAGCCCGAGTTCACGCTCGAGCCGACGCAGACCTGCTGCACCTTGATCCCCGCGACCTCGCGCACTGGCACGACGTTGCCGGGACTGGACGGCTTGGCGATGAGCGGCTCGAGCTTCGCGAGGTCGATGACCTCGCGCTCCTCGTACGAGGCCCCGTCGTCGGCGCGCAGCTCGACGAAGTCGCCTGGCCGCTTCTGCTCGGTCAGCCATTCCTTGGTCCGTCGATCGCTCGGGAAGATGCCGGTGGTCGCGCCGAGCTCGGCGATCATGTTGCAGATCGTGCCGCGCTCGGGGACCGACAAGGTCTCCACGCCGGGGCCGGTGAACTCGAAGATCCGCCCGACGCCGCCCTTCACGTCGCGGCGCCGGAGGAGCTCGAGGATGATGTCCTTCGCCTGGATCCACGGGCCGAGACTGTGCTCGAGACGGACCTCGACCACCTTGGGCATCGCCATCGTGAACCCGTGGCCGGCGAGTGCCACCGCGACGTCGAGCCCGCCGGCGCCGATGGCGATCATCGATACCGAGCCGGCCATGACGGTGTGACTGTCCGCGCCCAGGAGGACCTGGCCAGGCTTCGCGAAACGCTCCATGTGCAGGTAATGGCAGATGCCGGTGCCGGGCCGCGAGAAGTGGATGCCGTGCCGCTGCGCGAAGGAGCGCAGGAACATGTGGTCGTCGGGGTTCTTGAAGTCGATCGCCAGGATGTTGTGGTCGACGTACACGATCGCGAACGGGATCTTGATCTGCTCGACCCCGAGCTCCTCGAGCTGCAGGAACCCCATGGTCCCCGTGGTGTCCTGGAGGAGGCCCTGATCGACGCGGAGGGAGACCTCGGTGCCGGCGACAAGGTCGCCCGCGGTCAGATGGCTCTGGACGATCTTCTGGGTGAGATTCAGGCCCGCCATGTAGCCCTCCGGTGCGAACAGGCCCATCGTAGGCAGCGGAAATGGCATAGAGAAGTCCTATTGGCTTGCTAGGAGCATAGATTTCTTCTATATCTGAGCGATGGAGCTGGGCCAGGTCGAAGTCTTCGTCGAAGCGAACCGCCGCGGATCGATCAGCCGCGCCGCCGACGCTCTCGGACTGACCCAGCCGACCTGCACGGCCCGGCTGCACGGTCTCGAGCGCGAGCTCGGGGCCCAGCTGCTGGTGCGCGGGCGGCGCGGCGTGTCGCTCACGCCGGCGGGGCGGCGCTTCCTGCCCCGCGCCATCGCCGCCATGGAGTCGTTGCGCCGCGGCGCGACCGAGGCGAAGGCGGGAAGCGAGGCCCGCGGCGGTCTGCTGGCGATCGGCCTCGCGTCGGACCTCGCGCTGTACCTGGCCCCGCGGGCGCTCGCGAGGTTCGCCACGCGCCATCCCGAGGTCGAGACGCTCGTCCGAAGTGGCCACTCGCGGTTCGTCGCCGACCTGCTCCGGTCCGAGGAGGTGGAGCTTGCGCTGGTGAGCCAGCTCGTCCTGCTGCCGGACCTCACCACGCGCGCGCTGTTCACCGAAGCGGTGCCCGTCGTCGTCTCACCGTCGCACCGGCTCGCCAAGCGAACGTCGGTGAAGATCGACGAGCTCGCCCAGGCCGGCCTCGTGGTGCGCGACCCGGCGGCCTACCTCCGGACGATCACCATGGCGTTCTTCGCCGCGGGCGAGACCGCCCCGCGCATCGTGATGGAGCTGGACAACACCGAGGCCTGCAAGCGGGTCGTGGTGTCCGGCCTCGGCGCCGCCCTGCTGCCGGAGATGGCCATCCGCGCGGAGCTCGGGCGCGGGGACCTCGTCCAGCTCCGGGTCGAGGGGCACCCGCCGCCGAAGCGCGCGATCCATGCCCTCGTCCGGCAGGGCGCCGAGCTCTCGGTCGCCGCGACCGCGTTGCTACGGTTGATGGGCTGATGGATCTCTCCGCGGTCATCGCGATCGTCCTCATCGACCTGGCGCTGTCCGGAGACAACGCGCTCCTCATCGGCATGGCCGCTCGCCGGCTGCCGGACTCGCAGCGACGCCAGGCGATCGTGCTCGGCGGCGGGCTCGCGGTGGTGCTACGGATCGCGGCGGCCGCGGTCGTGACGTTCTTGCTCGCGATCCCGTATCTGCAGCTGGCCGGCGGCATCGTGCTCGCGGTGATCGCGTACCGGCTCGTCCGCCCGGCCGTCGCCGACGCGCACGCGAGCGTGCGGCCGGCGAGCACGCTGCGCGAGGCGGTGCTCACGATCCTCGTCGCCGACGCCGCGATGAGCGTGGAGAACGTGCTCGGGGTCGGCGGCGCCGCTCACGGCGACCTTCCGCTGCTCGCGTTCGGGCTCGTGATCTCCATCCCGATCGTCCTGTTCGGCAGCGGCGCCATCGCGCTCGTGCTGGATCGCGCGCCGCGCCTGATCTGGCTCGGCGCGCTCGCGCTCGTGTGGACCGCGGGCGAGATGATCCTCGGCGACCCGGCCATCGATCCGCACGTCGCCGACCACTGGGCGATCAGCGCCGGCCTCGCGCTCGCGATCCTCGGGGCCGTCATCGGACTCCGCGCAGTGCGCCACCGCGCGGCGTAGCGTCTTCGCGTGGGGACACTTCCTTCCCGCGGATCGGTCGGCACGGTCCGCACCCAGGCCCTCGACCTGCCGGACCCGCTCCGGCTGGACTCGGGTAAGACGCTTGCGCCGGTGCGCATCGCGTACGAGACCTACGGCACGCTCGCTCCGGCCAGGGACAACACGATCCTCGTGTGCCACGCGCTCTCCGGCGACGCGCACGCCGCCGGCTGGAGCGACGACCCGTCGGCGCCCACGACCGTGGACGGCGTCGGCGCGGCCGAGCGCGGCAAGAGCGGGCTCGGGTGGTGGGACGGGATGATCGGGCCGGGCAAGGCATTCGACACCGATCGCTATTTCGTCGTCTGCACGAACCTCATCGGCTCCTGCCGCGGCTCGAGCGGCCCGATGTCCATCGATCCCGCGACCGGCAAGCCGTACGGCGCGACCTTCCCCGTGGTCACGGTCGGCGACATGGTCCGGGCGCAGCGCGCGTTCCTGCGGGAGCTCGGGATCGAGTCGCTGCTCGCCGTCAGTGGCGGTTCGCTGGGCGGCATGCAGGCCCTCGAGTGGGCCGTCGCGTACCCGGCCGCGGTCCGGGCGATCGTGCCGATCGCGAGCACCGCGCGCCTGGGGACGCAGGGCGTCGCCTGGAACGCGATCGCCCGCAACGCCATCACGAGCGATCCCGATTGGCAGGGCGGCGCGTACTACGGGACCGGACGCGCCCCCGACGCGGGCATCAAGGTCGCGCGCATGGTCGGCCACATCACGTATCTGTCGGCACAGGCGGTGCGCGAGAAGTTCGGCCGCCGGTTCCAGCGCGGCGGCGACGAGCCGCTGTATGAGCTGGCGGCGCCGGACTTCGAGGTCGAGTCCTACCTCCGCTACCAGGCCGATGCGTTCGCCGCGCGGTTCGACGCGAACGCGTACCTCTACATCTCGCGCGCGCTCACGTACTTCGACCTGGCCCGGACCTACGGTCGCGGGTCGCTCGAGCGGGCGATGGCGAACGTCCGCTCTGCCACGCTGCTCCTCTCGTTCTCATCCGACTGGCTGTACCCCCCGCGCGACTCCGACGAGATCGCGGCCGCGCTCCGAGCCAACGGGAAGGACGTCCGGCACGCGATCATCCAGGCCGATTACGGTCACGATTCGTTCCTCCTGGAGGAGGCGGAAATGACCCGCGAGATCGACGCGTTCCTGGCACGGGTGACCGAGAAGGTGGCGCCATGACCGACAGCGCGGCCGAGGAGGGCACCCGCCGGTTCGGCTTCGACACGCGCGCCATCCACGCCGGCCAGCGACCCGATCCATACACCGGCGCGCGAGCGGTCCCGATCTTCCAGACCACGTCGTACGTGTTCGAGGACGCGGACTCCGCGGCGGCGTACTTCAACCTGCAGGAGTACGGGAACACGTATTCGCGGATCATGAACCCGACGACCGCGGTCTTCGAGGAGCGCATCGCGAGCCTGGAGGGTGGCGCCGGCGCGGTCGCGTTCGCCAGCGGCCTCGCGGCACAGGCCGCGGCGCTCTTCACGATGCTGACGCCGGGCGACCACATCGTGTCGTCGAGCGCGCTGTACGGCGGCACGGTCACGCAGCTGAAGCACCTCGCGCGCAAGCTCTCGATCGAGCTCACGTTCGTGGATCCCGACGACCTCGACGCGTGGCGCGCGGCGCTCCGGCCGAACACGAAAGTCCTCTACGGCGAGACCATCGGCAACCCCGGCGGGAACGTCCTCGACATCCGGGCGGTGGCCGATATCGCGCACGGCCACGGGGCGCCGCTCATGGTCGACTCGACGTTCGCGACGCCGTACCTGTGCCGCCCGATCGAGCACGGGGCGGACATCGTCGTCCACTCGGCGACGAAGTTCATCGGCGGCCACGGCACGAGCATCGGCGGCGTCGTGGTGGAGGCCGGCACGTTCGACTGGTCCAACGGGCGCTTCCCGGTGGTGGCCGACCCGTCGCCGGCGTACCACGGCCTCGCGTTCCACGAGACCTTCGGGATGTACGGGTACCTCATGAAGCTGCGGGCAGAGTCGCTCCGCGATCTGGGCGGCGCGCTGTCGCCGTTCAACAGCTTTCTCTTTCTCCTTGGTCTCGAAACGCTTCCACTGCGAATGGCGCGCCATGTGGAAAATGCGATGGGAGTGGCCACGTTCCTCGCAGGCCACCCCGCGGTCGCCGGCGTGCGGTACCCAGGGCTGCCGTCGAGCGCATACCGGCCGCTCGTCGAGCGCTATCTGCCGCTCGGCGCGGGCGCGGTCTTCGTGTTCGATCTCGCGGGGGGCCGCGAGGCCGGCCAACGGTTCATCGAGGGGCTGCACCTCTGGAGCCACCTCGCGAACGTCGGCGACGCGAAGAGCCTGGTCATCCATCCGGCGAGCACGACGCACCGCCAGCTGAACGACGACGAGCTCGCGGCCGCGGGCGTCGGCCCCGGCACCATCCGGCTGTCGGTCGGCCTCGAGACGCTCGACGACCTCGTCGCGGACCTGCGGGGCGGCCTGGCCGCGGCGACGGACGCTCGATGACCGATCTCGCGCGCTACCAGGACCCG
>DATJHW010000142.1:0-28409 GCA_035493615.1 Saccharimonadales bacterium (SeqCode)
GCCATCGCGATCATCACGCGCTGGCGCATGCCGCCGGAGAACTGGTGCGGATAGTCGTCCGCGCGCTTCTTCGCGCTTGGGATGTTCACGAGCTCGAGCAGCTCGATGGTCCGCTTCTTCGCCTCGGCCTTGTCCATCTTCAGGTGGAGCTCGAGCGCCTCCGAGATCTGGCGGCTGATCGTGAGGACCGGGTTCAGGCTCGTCATCGGGTCCTGGAAGATCATCGCGATGTTGTTGCCGCGGATCGCGCGCACGTCGTCGTCGTCCATCTTCAGGATGTCCTGGCCGTCGAAGACGATCGAGCCCTCCACGATCTTGCCGGGCGGCTGAGGGATCAGGCGCATGAGCGAGAGGGCGGTGACGGACTTGCCGCAGCCCGACTCGCCCACGATGCCCAGCGTTTCGCCGGCGGCGAGCTCGAACGACACTCCGTCGACGGCGTGCACGACGCCATCGCGGGTGAAGAACTGCGTTTTGAGGTCCTTGACCTCGAGCAGCTCAGGCACAGGGGCTCCCCTTCCCTACCCTCAGCACGGGTTCAATGAGACGCGGAGTCTACGCAACGTCGGCTAGATCTTCATCCGGGGGTCGAGGGCGTCGCGGAGGCCGTCCCCGAGGAAGGTGAACGCGAGCATGACGATCGAGATGCAGACCGCCGGCAGCAGTACCGGCCACGGGCTCTGCGAGAACACCGTGAAGCCTTCGTTGATCATGACGCCCCAGGTGGCCGTCGGCGGCCGGATCCCGATCCCGAGGAACGAGAGGACCGACTCGGCGAGCATGGCGCCGGGGATCGCGAACGCGAGCGAGACGATCACCGGGGCGAGCGCGTTGGGGAAGAGATGCCGGATCAGGATCCGCTTCGTCGGGACGCCGGTCGCGCGGGCCGCCTCGATGAACTCCTTCTCCTTCAGGGACAGCACCTGGCCGCGCACGAGCCGCGCGAGGCCGACCCAGTTCACCACCGCCAGCGCGACGAAGATGAGGACGAGCCCGCCCATGAGGTCGCCGAGCCAGGTACTGCGCAGGGTGGCCATGATGATGATCACGAACAGCAGGTCAGGGAACGCGTAGATGATGTCGGTGAACCGCATGAGCAGGTTGTCCAGCCAGCCGCCAACGTAGCCGGCGACCAGACCCAGGGTCACACCGATCGAGAAGACGATCGCCGTCGGAACGAGCCCGACGATGAGCGAGATCCGGGTCGACCAGATGAGCCGGCTCAGGATGTCCCGACCCAGCTCGTCGCTCCCGAGCACGTACTTCGAGCTGTGGTAGATCGAGTTCACCCAGAACGGATCCATGTTGTTCGCCTTCGTGTCCTGGGCCGTCGGGTCGTACGGGGCGATCACCTGCGCGAAGATCGCGAGGAAGGCCGTCAGCGCGATGATGCCGAGGCCCAGCATCGCCGCCTTGTTCCGGCGCAGCCGCCACCAGGCGTCCTGCCACAGCGAACGTTGCTTCCGCGTGAGGAGGTTGGCCTCGATGGAGCGCTGCTGGGCCGCGCTGGTCGTGATCGTCGCCATCTACTTACCCACCTTGATCCGCGGATCGAGGATCCCGTAGACGATGTCGACGGTGATGTTGGCGATCATGATCAGGAACGCGTAGAGCAGCGTCGTCGCCATGATGACCGGATAGTCCCGGCCCAGGATGCTCGTGACGTACAGGCGTCCGACGCCGGGCACGCTGAACAGCTGCTCGATGATGAACGAGCCGGTGATGAGACCGGCCGTGACCGGGCCGACGATCGTCGCGACCGGGATCATCGCGTTCTTCATCACGTGCGTGACGATGACCACCTGCTCGCGCAAGCCCTTGCTCCGCGCTGTGCGCACGTAGTCCTGCCGGATCGCCTCGAGCATGCTCGCGCGGGTGATGCGGGTCAGGACCGCTGCGGGGCCGAGCGCCAGGATGACGGTGGGCAGGATCATGTGCCGGATGTCACCCCATCCGATGATCGGCAACATCCGGAGATTCACGGCGAAGATGTAGATCGCGAAGATCGCGATCACGAACGACGGGATCGTGTAGCCGACCGTGGCGAAGAACAGGCTCCCGTAGTCGATCACCGTGTTCTGCTTCAGCGCACTCACGACACCGAGCGGCAGGGCGATGGCGAGTGACAGCAGCAGGGCTTGCACGCCCAGCTGCGCCGACACCGGGAAGCCCTGGCCGATGATGTCCGTCACCGCGCGGTCGTGGGTGAGGCTCGGTCCGAAGTCCAGCCGGATGGCGTTCCCGAGGAACAGCACGAACTGCTCGGGCATCGGCTTGTCGATGTTGTAGAGCCGGTTGAGCCGGTCGATCGTCGCCTGCGGGAGCGGCCGGTTCTCGTTCTTCTCGAACGGCGAACCCGGTGCCGAATGCGCGAGCGCGAAGGTGATGAGTGCGACGAAGAACATGGTCGGGATGATCAGGAGGAGCCTGCGGATCGTGTACTGGAGCATCTGTGGCTGCTCGCCCCTCCCGCCGAAAGTGAGTCGCCTCGTCGCGAGTGTATACCGGAGCACAGTCCGCTCGGTTCGCGTTCAGCCGGTCTTTCCGCGTCCCCCAGGCCACGTCAGAACGTCGCCGGGCCGGCCTCGCGGCCGGCCCGGCGTTTGACGTCCAGTTCGCGCGTGAAGGGTTACTGCTTCTTCGACACCGAGATGTGGGTCATGTCCATGATGCCGATCTCGAAGTCGAGTGCCGTGTCGGTGACACCGTGCACGTACGGCTTCAAGAGGTACTTCGTCGCGGAGTAGTAGAGGAACGCGACGGGGGCCTCCTGGGTCAGGATCTTCTGCGCCGCGAGGTACCCATCGTCACGCTTCTTCGCGTCGGGCTCCTTGTCGGCGGCCCGAACGAGGCTGTCGTACTGGGCGTTCTTCCAGCCGACGTGCGTCACGGTCGAGTTCGAGACGAACACCGTCGTGAGCCAGTCCTGCTGGTCCGGGTAGTCCGCGCACCAGCCGAGGAGGAACAGGGCCGGCGTCGTCTCCGGCTTCTTCACCAGCTGGGTGTAGGTCGTGCGGTCGACCGGATCGAGCGTGACGTCGATCCCGAGGTTCGTCTTCCACTGCTGCTGAGCCCACTCGACGCGGGTCTTGGCGGCCGCGGAGGACGAGTACGTGAACTTGATGCCAGAGAGCTCAGGCTTCCCGGCAAAGCTCGAGGAGGCGAGGGCCGCCTTCGCTGCCGCGACGTCGAACTTCTGGTTGTGGTCGTCCTTGTCGTACCCGGGGAGTCCCGGCGGCATGAACGACTCGGCGGCGACGCCGATCTTCTGGACATCGGTGATGTACGCCGCGCGGTCGAATGACTTCGCGAACGCCTGACGGACCTTGGTGTCCGTGAACGGCGCCTTCTGGGTGTTGAAGCCGTAGTAGAAGGTGCAGGAACCCGGGACGTCCCGGAGCTGCGCCTTCAGGTCGGCGTCGCTGTCCACCGTGCGGAGCTGCTCGGCAGCCACGCCCACGGCGTCCAGCTCGTTGTTGCGGTACGCGGCGAACGCCACGGCGCCCTCATTGATCATGACCTTCTTCCAGGTCTTGATCTTGGTGGGGGTGCGGTAGTTGTCGTTGCGCTCGTAGGTCATCGACTCGTTGTGCTTCCACTCGGTGAGCTTGAAGGGGCCGTTGCCGATGAACGTCGCCGGCTCGGTCCACTTGTCGCCACCCTTGGAGACATCGGACGCTCGGGTCGGGACACCGACCCAGAGGGCCGCGATCGCGTTGAAGTACGGGGCCTGCTCGACCAGCTTGAAGGTGATGTCCTGGCCACTGGTCGAGATCCCGAGCTTGGCCTGCGCGGCCGCGAGCTCGGCCGGCGTCGCCTTCTTCGGGTCCATGTTGTTGTAGTCCTCGCACCCGACGATGACGTAGCCGGTGAATGCGTAGTCGCCCGCGACGTTCGGGTCGCACAGGCGGGTGAAGCCGTACTGGAAGTCCTTCGCGGTGACGGCCGAGCCGTCCGAGTACTTCAGGCCATCACGGAGCGTGTAGGTGTAGGTCAGCCCGTCGGATGAGACCTTGGGCTGGTCCTTCGCCGCGCCCGGGACCGGCTTGAGCGTCTTCGGGTCGAAGGCCATGAGGGCCTCGTAGACCATCATGGTCTGCGCGACCTCATTGACGAACGACTCCTTCTGCGGGTCGATCGTGTCCGGCTCGCCGCCCGTGTTGGTGTTCAGCACACCATTCGGGTCGATGGCCGCGTCGTTGCTCGCGTTGTTGCCCCCTTGATTGCCGGCCTGGCACGCCGTCACGATCATCGAGACCGCGACGAGCATCACCAGGATCGACCAGAGGCCTGAACGGCGCTGGATCATTCGCTCCCTCCAATTGTTGTGGCGCGCGACGCGTGTAGGTGCTGACGACGGACGCGGGATCGGCGATTGCGCCCGATCCGGGTCACCGACCCGGCTGAGACCCGAACCCCGCCTCCTTCGCTGGCCCACACGCGCGCGACCGATGCTGAACGCGGTCCGATGCGTGGGACCCGGTCATTGTGTGGTCGCCCGGCGCGCAGCGTCAATTACGCGACAGTCGACCCGGTCGCTTCCTGTACCCGGGGTGTTCGCAAGTGGTTCAGCGCCCCGAACGGCCCTAACGGGTGGCGAAGCGCCATTCGCGGGCGTTCCAGGTCAGCGGGACCCCCGCGGAGGCCGGATCGACTCCCGCGAGGGCCCTGGGTGCCACATCGACCTGCAATTGCTGATAAAGGGGAAGGGCCGGCCGGGCGGCGTCCCAGGCCAGCTCGAGCTCGGCATACAGAAGCCGCTTCTCGGTCCGATCCGGGCCTGCGGCCGCCGCGCCACCCAGCGTGTCGAACCAGGGTCCGGCGAGGCCGCGGTACCGGTCGGTCGCCCGCTGGGGGTCGCTCGTGTCCTCGGGCTCGATCGCCAGATCGAAGGCGCCGCTCGCGAGCGCGGACAGCGCGGTCGCGGGCGCCGCTTCCCGCACGTCGGCGGCGATCCCGATGGTCGCGAGGTCGCCGGCGACGAGACGGGCGGCGTCGCCGCGGGCGACCGATCCGGCCGGGACCAGGATCGAGACCGCGAACCGCTCGCTGCCGTGCTCGAGGATGCCGAACGTTCCCTTCGTATAGCCGGCGGCCGCGAGCAGGGCCTGGGCGCGATCGCGGTCGACCGCCGGAAGATCACCTGCGTCGGACGCCGCCCACCCTGGCGCGACCAGATACGTCCGGGGCACGAGGGCCCGGCCTTCGAAGAGATTCGCGCTGAGCTTGCGGCGGTCGACGGCGAGCTCGACCGCCTGGCGGAGCACCGGATCGGCGAATCGAGGACCGTACCGCAGCACCTCGATCGACTCGGCCTGCTTGTAGAAGGTCTGCAGGGTCGTGCCGTCCGCGAACCGGTCGAGGGTGCCCGCGAGGTCCGCCTCGAGCCCGGGCGACGGCACGACGTCCACGTCGCCGCGACGGAGCGCATCAAGGAGCGACGAGCGGTCGGCGAAGAAGCGGATCTCGAGCCGCCCGAGGGCGGGCGCCCCGAGCGCGTAACCCCTGAACGCCGACAGCGTGATGCCGATGCCGGGCAGCCATGCCGCGACGGCGAACGGGCCGGCATGTACCGGCTCACGCGCGTACGCCGCCCGCTGCGCGGGGCTCGCGTTGCCGAGGAGGTGCTCCGGCAGCACCCTGGCCGCCAGGGCGTAGCCGTCCCAGCGCTCGTTCGCGCGGTAGGTGAAGCGGACGATCCGATCCGTGACGACGTCGACGCGCTCGACCCGCTCCGCCACCCAGCGCGCCTCCGTACCGAGCGGCTCGGTCCGGTCGCTCTCCCACGCGAACCGGACGTCGGCCGCATTCAGCGGCGCGCCGTCCTGCCAGATCAGATCGGGGCGCAGCTCGAACGTCGCGACGAGCCGCCCATCGGGAGCGAGCGGATCGTCCGTCACGACGGCGAGCCCGCCGTTCCCGAGGGTCGGCACGCTCACCGCGAGGCGCGGCACCAGGTCGTCGTGGGCGTCGCGGCGGACGAGCTGCTCGGTGACCGCAGCCGCGATGATCCGGGCATTCGGTTCGTCCGCGAAGACGGATGCCGGCTCACCCACGAGACCGATCACGACATCGCGCCGCACCGGCCGCGGGGCGGCACAGCCGGGCAGGACCACGACCGTGCAGATGAACAGGAGCGCCAGGCCTCGCGCGCGCACGCGGCGAAGGCTACGGTCTGCCGGCGAACGGCTCCGAGTCGCGGACACTCTGCGTCGGGGTCACGGGCTCCTCGGTGCGTCGCGCGCTGGCGGCATTCGCAGCCAACAGGCCCGCGGTGGTCCGGTAGTCGGTCGCGAGCGAGCTCATCGGCCGCTGCAGCGCGTTGCGCCCATTGAGCATCCATTCGCCCGCGGTCACGGCATCACGCGAGATGTCGGGCACGGGCGGGGCCGTCTGCACGGAGGCGACCGAGCCGGCGAACAGGAACGCCGAGATCGCGGCAGCGATGGAGAGCTCGGAGAGGCGCACGAGGAGGCCGAGGCGGCCGAGCGTGCGCGGCTCGGCGGTGGTCCAACGGACCGCGGCGCGGACCCGGGCCGGCCCGACATTCGCGGTGCGGGCGCGGAGCGGCGCGAAGGCGTCGTCGAGCGCGGCGTCCAAAGGCAGCCGCTCTTCCAGCGGGAGGGGTGACGGGCCGAAGAGCCTCATCGAGCCTGACCGTGCATCTGCTCTTCCGTAGTCGCAAGCAGGTCGGCGGGTTCGAAATCCAGGCCGGGGTGTGCCGAAAGCTGCACTCGGAGCTTCCGCAGGGCGTAGTGGAGGCGGGACTTCACGGTGCCCACCGGGACCTCGACGATCTCGGCGATCTCGGCGAGGTTGAGCCCGTTCAGGTAGTGCAGGACGACCACGATCTTGTGCTTCGGCCCCAGGGTGTCCACGCACTCGAGGACCACCCGCCGGCGCTCGGTCCGCTCGGCGGCGTCGCTCGGCGACTCGCCCTCGGCCGCGATGTCGTCGGTGCCGTCGTCGAGCGAGCTGAACGTGACCCCCTTGCGGGGGCGGCGGTTGTACGAGAGGTTGACCGCCACGCGGTAGAGCCACGGCCGAAGCGAGTCGTCCGGCTCCAGGCGCTCGATCGCGCGATGGGCCCGCGCGAACGTGTCGACGACGATCTCCTCGGCGGCCGAGGGGTCCTTCGTGATGGCCATGCCGAGCCGGTAGATGCCGTCCCGATAGCGATAGAAGAGGTTGTCGAAGGCCAGCGTCTCGCCGGCGCGCGCCGCGTGGACGAGCTCGCGATCCCCGCGCGGCTCAGCCTCGAAGCCATCGCCCTTGGACCGCGGCTGGCGGGTCACGGCAGGTAGCGCCGCGTCGCCCGGAGCGTCGAGGCGTCGGTGAGCTCCCCGCGCTGTACCCGCTGGCCCGACTGCGGGGCATGGATGAACGTGCGTTCGCCTGTGGCGATCGCGGTGTGCGTCACACGGTCCTTCCCGAAGAAGAAGAGGTCACCTGGGCGTGCGACATCCACCGGTCTGCCTCCCAGCGCCTGCTGGTCCGCATCGCGGTCCAGCCCCACACCATTCAAAAAGTACACCTGCTGGGTGAGCCCAGAGCAGTCGATGCCACGCGCGCTCGTGCCACCCCAGAGGTACGGGACGTCGAGGAACGACTCGGCGGTGGCGACCAGATCCGCGGGCGCCGGGAATCGCTGCGGGAGGTCCATCACCCCGACCGTCTCCCGGTCTCGGAGGTACCGCTCGTGACCGATCTGCCACCAGTCGCCTTCCCGCGCACGCGTCATGACGCGCGCGCCGGCGGGCAGCTGGTCGACGACCTCCGCATCCGGCGACGCCCTGGCGTGCACCCGCGCGAGTGGCACGCTTACGATCACGAGCTGCGGGGTCCGGTAGTCGTCCAGGTGCGCCACGCGGATCCACCCGAAGTAGAGGTCGGGACCCTGGACGAAGGTCCAGTCGCCGTGATCGGCCAGCCGCGTCATCTGCTCGAAGTACCGTGCTTCGTCGACGAGCTCGGCGGCATCGTCGGGCTCGGCGCGGAGCGGCGCGACTCCGCGGTTCACGAGGCCGTGCGGTGGCCAGACCATCGCGACACGCGTGGCGGGAGCCACGCTCATGCCGGCTTGTACCGGAGCACCGGCTTGCGCGCGGCGGCCACCTCATCGAGCCGGCGGAGCGGCGCCTTCACCGGAGCGTCGTGGACGCTCTTCGGGTCGGTCTCGATGCGCTTCGCGATCCGGAGCAGCGCGTCGGCGAACGCATCGAGCGTCTCCTTCGGCTCGGTCTCGGTCGGCTCGATCATCAGCGCCTCGGGGACGATGAGCGGGAAGTAGACCGTCGGCGGATGGAAGCCCTCGTCGATGAGGGCCTTCGCGATGTCGAGCCCGTTGGCGCCCTGCCGCTTCTGCTTCGCCGCGCTGAGCACGAACTCGTGCATCGGCGATCGCTCGTACGCGACGTCGTAGCTCTGACGCACGAGCGCCAGCAGGTAGTTGGCCGCGAGGATCGCGTCCCGGCCGGTCTCCACGAGACCTTCCTCGCCGAGCGTCCGGATGTACGTGTACGCACGAACGAGCACACCGAAGTTCCCGATGAACGATCGGACCCGTCCGATGCTCTTCGGGTGCTCTGCCGCTGTTTCCCGACGGTAGGCGCCGGTCCCATCCTTGATGACACGTGGGACCGGCAGGAAAGGCTCCAGGTGCCGCTTCACGCACAGCGGTCCGGCCCCCGGGCCGCCGGCGCCGTGGGGCGTCGAAAAGGTCTTGTGCACGTTGATGTGCACGCAGTCGAAGCCGAGGTCCCCAGGCCGCGCGACGCCGAGGAGCGCGTTCAGGTTCGCGCCGTCGCCGTACACGAGACCGCCGGCGGCATGGACCGCGGCGCAGACCTCCCGCACGCGCTCCTCGAAGAGGCCGAGGGTGTTCGGGTTCGTGAGCATGAAGCCGACGACATCGTCACCGAGCGCCGCCTTCAGCGCGTCGAGATCGACGTTGCCTCGCGCATCGCTCTTCACCGTCGTCACGTCGAAGCCGCACATCGCCGCCGAGGCGGGGTTCGTGCCGTGCGCGGAGTCCGGGACGATCACCCGACGGCGCTTCGCGTCGCCGCGAGCCTCGTGGTACGCCTTGAACATGAGGATCGCCGTGAACTCGGCGTGCGCGCCGGCGGCGGGCTGGAGGGTGACGACGTCCATGCCGCTGATCCCCGCCAGCAGCTCCTGCAGCTCGTACAGGAGCCGCAGCGCGCCCTGCACGGTCTCATCGGGCTGGTGTGGGTGGATATCCGCGAAGCCCGGCAGCGAGGCGGCGCGGTCGTTGATCTTCGGGTTGTACTTCATGGTGCACGAGCCGAGCGGGTACATCCCCGCGTCGACGGAATAGTTCAGCTGCGCGAGGTGCGTGTAGTGCCGCACCACCTGCGGCTCGGTGAGCTCGGGGAGCGGGAGCGGCACCGCCCGCTTGAACGCGGCCGGGATCAGCGCGTCGGCCTCGTCGCCGCCGCGCACATGGCGGCCGGAGCGTCCGGGCCGCTGCAGCTCGAACAGCAGCGGCTCGAGCGCGGGCATCGCCGTGGCAGCGCCGGTCTCGAACCGCACGCGCCCGCTCATCGCGCGGCCACCGGCCGGCGCGCGGTCGCGCGCTCGACCGCGCCGGCGAGCGCGTCGATGTCCGCATCGGTGGTGAGCTCGGTGCACTGGATCGTGACGCCGTCGCCGCAGCCGGTGTAGTGCCGGCCGATCCCCTCGCCGACGAGGATCCCATCGGCGAGCAGCGCCGTCCGCAGCTCGCCGCCGAGCGGGGTCCGCAGCGCGAACCGGTCGAAGAACGGCCCGCCGGCCCCGATCTGCACGTCAGGCAGCGTCGCCAGCCGATCGGCCAGCGCGTGCGCGCGGGCGACACCGATCCGGGCCGCGGCCCGCAATGACCCCGGCCCCATGAGCGACAGGTACACCGACGCGGTGATCGCGGCGATCGCCTCGTTCGTGCAGATATTCGATGTGGCCTTCTCGCGCCGGATGTGCTGCTCGCGCGTCTGCAGGGTGTTCACGAAGCCGCGCGTGCCGTTCACGTCCACCGTCTGGCCCACGATGCGACCGGGCATTTGGCGCACGAGCGCGTCCCGGCAGGCGATGATGCCGAGGTGCGGCCCGCCGAACGAGAGCGGGATGCCGAGCGGCTGGCCCTCCCCGACCGCGATGTCCACCCCGAGCGCGCCGGGCGGATCGAGGAGCGCGTTCGCGTGCGGTTCGGTGACCTGGATGCAGAGACCGCCGGCAGCGTGCGCCGCGTCGGCGATCGCGCGGACACCGACGAGCGTGCCGAAGGCATCGGGGTGCTGCACGATCAGGCACGCGGCTCCCGCGGCGCCCGCGGCGAGCTCCCGCGTCGGCAGTGAGACGATCTCGAGCTCCGGCCCCTTCGCGTACGTGGCCAGCGTCTGGCGGAACTGCGAGAACACCTCGTTCGCGACGACGACGCGCTTGCGGCCCGTGAGCCTGACCGCCATGAGCGCCGCTTCGGCGACGGCGGTCGAGCCGTCGTACATCGACGAGTTCACCACGTCCATCGCGAGGAGCTCGGACATGAGCGACTGGTATTCCCAGATCGCCTGCAGGGTGCCCTGGCTCACCTCGGGCTGGTACGGCGTGTATGCGGTGAGGAATTCGCCGCGCAGCGCGAGGACCGGGACGGCGGCCGGGATGTAGCGGCGCTGCACGGGACCGCCGATGAAGAACGGCCCCGCCCCCGCGGTGCGGTCGAGCGCCGCGAGCTGTTCCATGTGCACCTGGACCTCGGCCTCGGAGAGGCCGGCGGGCACGCCCATCGCGGGGCCGCGCGCGTCCGCGGGCACCGCGCCGAGCAGCTCGTCGACGCTCGTGATGCCGATCCGCGCGAGCATCGCGGTCCGGTCCGCGTCGGTGTGCGGCGAGTAGGGGTTCTGCCCCACGGCCTCCCCTATCCCGCGGGTGCGCCGAAAGACGCGCTCACGGCCGGGGGAATTCGCTCCTCGCGGCACAGCCGCTTCTCGCCCATGCCCGGTCCTCTAGTCCCCTGCTGCGGCGGCGCTCTCGCCGATGTGCGAGCGATAGTCGGCGGGTGAGAGGAGCGCGCCGAGCTCGCCCTTGTCGGCGAGCCGGACCTTGATCATCCAGCCGTCGCCGTAGGGCTGCGCGTTGACGAGCTCGGGGCTCTCGATGACCTTCACGTTGCGCTCGAGGACCTCGCCCGAGATCGGGGCGTAGACATCGCTCGCGGCCTTCACCGACTCGACCACGCCCAGCGAGGAGTGCTGCTTGACGCGGGCGCCCTTCTCCGGGAGCTCCACGAACACCACGTCGCCGAGCTGCTCCTGGGCGAAGGCGGTGATCCCGACGGTGGCCGTCTCACCGTCCACCCGGACCCACTCGTGCTCCTTCGAGTACTTGAGATCGTCGGGAACACTGCTCACGGCGCACTCCTGTTCGCTCGGCTGTACTCCGCATCGCTCCGTACAGGCTCGCCCCTACGTGGCTCGCTTGTAGAACGGCGTCTTCACGACTTTAGCGGGGATGTCCTTGTCGCGGATGCGGACCGCGAGCTGGGTCCCGACCTTCGCGAGCTCGGCCGGGACGTAGGCGAGCGCGATGTTCTTCTGCACCGTCGGCCCGAACGTGCCGCTCGTCACCTGGCCGACCACCGTCCCATCCTTCACGACCGCGTGACCATGGCGTGCGACACCGCCGCTGACCTCGAGCCCGGCGATCCGGCGCTTCGGGCCGCGCTCCTTGGCCGCCCTGATCGCGTCGCGCCCGAGGAATGGCTTGTCGAGCTTGGTCGTCCAGCCGAGGCCGGCCTCGATCGGATCGGTCGTCTCGTCGATGTCGTTCCCGTAGAGCGAGAACCGGGCCTCGAGCCGGAGGGTGTCCCGCGCGCCGAGGCCGATGGGGATCAGGCCGGACGATTCCCCTGCCGCGAGCAGCCGTGACCACACCTGCGGCGCGCGGTCGTTGTCGACGAAGACCTCGAAGCCATCCTCGCCGGTGTATCCGGTGCGAGCGACGATGGCGCGCGAGCTCGCCACGCGCGCCCGGATGACGCCGAACGGCGGCAGGGTTTCGATCGACTTCTCGCGCTCCTCGAGGTCCGTGACCGACGAGAGAACCGTCGCGGCCCGGGGCCCCTGGATCGCGATGAGCGCGGTCTCGGCGGACCGGTCGTCCAGCCCGACGCCCTTCGGCAGGTGCCTCTGGATGTGATCGTGGTCCTTGGCGATGTTCGCGGCATTCACGACCATGAGGTACTCGTCGTCCGCGAGCCGGTACACGATGACGTCGTCGACGATGGTGCCGCGCTCGTTGGTCAGGAGCCCGTACCGCGCCTGACCGACCGCGAGCCCCGCGATGTCGCTGGAGACGAGACCGTCGACCGCCGCCCCCGCGCCGTCGCCGACGAAGAAGAACTCGCCCATGTGCGAGAGATCGAACAGCCCCGCGTTCGTGCGGACCGCGCGGTGCTCCGCGACGATGCCGGTCGGGTATTGGATCGGCATCTCGTAGCCGGCGAACTCCACCATCTTGCCGCCCGCGCGCACGTGCTCCGCGTGCAGCGGGGTGCGCTTGAGATCGCTCACGGCTGCGCCGCGAGGGCGCGGTCGAGCACGTCGCGGTACGTGTCGAAGGTCAGCATCCGGCGGGCGTCCGGGACCGTGACCCAGCGGACCTCGTCGTACTCGGCATCGTGCAGCGACGGATGGCCTCCCACGGCCTCCATGAGGAAGAAGTGGACGACCTTGTGGATGCGCTCGCCTCCGGCGACGAAGCTGTAGGTCATCTCACCCAGCGGACGCACGATGCGCACGTCGAGGCCTGTCTCCTCGCGGACCTCGCGCAGCGCGGTCGCCTCGAGCGACTCGCCCGCGGTCGGCGTGCCCTTCGGGAACACCCAGGAGCCATCGTTCACCCGCCCGAGGAGCGCGACCTCCGGGCCGTGCTCGCCTTCGCGCCGGACCACGCCGCCGGCCGCGGTCGCCGTCCGCTGGCGCAGCGGCGGGCGCGCGCGATCACGCATGGTCGACATGATCGCCCTCCAAGCCACCGGATGAGGAAGACCGTCATTCTGTCACGCTGGCCGCGGCCGCGTACGCATCGCGCAACGAGGCCGCGACGGTCCGCGCGGACCACGCGAGCTCCGCTCGGCGCGCGGCCTCGGGCTGCATCCGCCGCCGCCGCTCCACGTCGTCGAGCAGCGCATCGACGCAGCCGGCCAGCTCTTCGGCCGATGGCGCGCGCGACGGGAACAACCCGCCGGCCTGGTGCCCGAGCACCTCCGCGTAGCCACCGCGATCGGGCGCCACGACCACGCGGCCCGCGGCCGCGGCCTCGCAGAGGGCGAGACCCTGCGTCTCGCTGCGCGACGCGCTCACCACGACGTCAGCCGCCGCGAATGCGTCCGCGAGCCCGTCGACCCCGAGCTGACCGGTGAAGACGACCCGGGCCTCGACGCCCGCGTCGCGCGCGGCGGCCCGCAGGTCGGCTTCGAGCGGCCCGCTGCCGGCGAAGACGAGGACGCTCTCCTGACCGGCCGACGCGCGAAGCAGCGCGATGAGATCCAGGACGCGCTTCTCGACCGCGAGACGCGACGCCGACAGCAGCAGCGGGACGCCTGCGGCCACGCCGAGCCGCGCGCGACCGCGGGCCGCGTCGCCGCGCGTGAGCCGCGGATCGATCGGCGCCGGCACGACGCGCACCGCCTTCGCCTGACCGGCCGCGCGGAGCTCCGCGGCGAGCTCTTCGTTCGGCGCGATCGCGAGGTCGGCCGCCGCGACGACCGCGCCGGTGTACGGCCCGACCAGCGACCGCGCGAGCGGCGCCGCGAGCCCCGCGTAGTGCGCGTACTCGTCGAACCGCGTGTGCACGGTGACCACGAACGGGACGCGCAGCGATCGGGCCGCCGCGAGCGCCGCCCACGACGCGCCGAAGACCGAATGCGCATGGAGCAGCTCGACATGCATCGAGCGGAGCTTGGCAGGAAGGCGAGGGCCGAAGAGCGCGAGCTTGTGTCCGGCCGGCGCGCCCGGCATGTGAACGTCGGGTTCGGCGATATCGACATCGCCATGCGGCCCCACCACGGTGACGGTGACGCCCGCGTCACGCAGCGCATCGCGCTGCCGGCGCACCGCGACCGTCACACCGGAGACGTACGGCAGCGCGACATCAGTCAAGAAAGCGATGTGCATAACGAGAGCGTAGGTGCCGGGGCGGGAAGGTCGGCGGCCTGCTCGCGCTGGGGATTGAGCGCCCGAAGGGCGCGAGGCGTCAAGACGGAACGAGGAGCGAGCCGTGATGAAGCGCCCCTGCGCGAGCAGGCCGCCGACCTCGCCCGCCGTCACCGACGGACGAGCGGACCGCTACAGCAGCCGCGTGTTGTTGATGACGAGCGCGAACTGACAGTGGAGAAACTCCGCGGCCCGGCGGCACAGCATCATGCGCGAGAGGAAGATCTCGAAGTACTCCATCAGTGGCGCGACCTCGGTGTCGATGGTGAGATCCAAGGTGATGAGCTTCTCGCGCCGGCTGACCTTGATCTCGGCGTTGGTCGCGGCGTAGTTCACGCGGTCGTGGATGTCGAAGGTCGTCGTCTTCGGGTTGCGGACCCGCGAGCGGTGCACGTCGCTCTTGTCCGCGATGATCACCGCCGCTGAGACGGCGCTCACCGGAAGACCACTCTCGGCTTCCTCGTGGTTCGCGATCGCGCCCATGATGATCGCCACCTCCTCGAACGTGAACCCGAGATCGAGGAGGATGGGATTGGCGAGGAGCGCGCCCGTCTGGCCGTGCTTCTCGCGCGTGATGACGTTGCCCATGTCGTGGAGGTACGCGGCGACGGCGCCGATCTCGGTGCGCCGCGCCTCGTGGCCGAGCGACTTCAGGATGAAGCGCGCGCCGTCGGCGGTCGTGTTCGCGTGGCGCTCGCCGTGCTCGGTGTAGCCAATGGCGCCGGTCTGCGCGTTCGCCGAGCGGATGTACACGCGGACGCGCTCGTCCTTTTTGACGTCGTCGAGGGTCGGTCCCTCGCGCTTCGCCTCGACCGGGGTGCGCGTTTTCGTTTCGCTGCGGTGGACCTTGATCGTCTCATCGTCGGTCTTCGTGTCGTCCGCTCGTGGGGTCCCTGGTGATTCTCGCGTCGTGCTCATCGGGCCGACTCTAGCCGACGCGCCTCGTCATACCCGCGTTGCAGCCGCTCCGCGGTCTGCTGCATCCAACGCAGCTCGGTGAGACCGGCGCGCGCGATCACCATCCCGCGCGTGAACGCGAGCCACGGCTTGAGCGTGCCGCCCAGGAGCCCGAGCCACGTCGCCGCGGACGCGTCGACCTTCGGGCCTTTGGCCTTGGGCTCGGCGATCTCGGCGAAGAGCGTGCCGTCGCCGGCCTGGAGCTCGATGGCCCGCGTGCCGTCGGTCATGCGCAGCAGCGCGCGGCCGGCGGTCGCGCCCTTCAGCGCGTCGAGCACGACCGGGGTGTCGCTCGCCTCGGTGAGGATACG
The DNA here is from genome assembly GCA_035493615.1 of Saccharimonadales bacterium (SeqCode). Taxonomy (GTDB): domain Bacteria; phylum Chloroflexota; class Limnocylindria; order P2-11E; family P2-11E; genus UBA4735. The sequence goes on from DATJHW010000142.1 coordinate 15,482, forward strand.
AAGCACGAGGTCGGTGACGGCCTCGGGGACCGGCTCGCCGCGGGTCGCAAGGTCCTTCGCCTCGTCGAGCGCGGCCACGAGCGCTGCCGCGGTCATGCGAGCGGGAGGTTCGAGCGCACACCCGCGGGCAGCTCCGCGCCGCGATGACGCAGGGAGAAGAACGCCGCCGCTCCGATCATCGCGCCGTTGTCCGTGCAGAGCCGCGGCGGCGGGACGTGCAGCGGCACGGCGATCCGGCGCGTGATCTCCGCGCGGAGCGCGGTGTTCGCGGCGACGCCGCCGCCGAGCATCACGCTGCGTACGCCGTGCTCGGCCGCGGCCCGTGCCGTCTTCTCGGCGAGCGCCTCGACGATCGCCTTCTGGAACGACGCGGCCACGTCGCCCACGGGGACCGGGCCCTTCTCCTCGAGGGACCTGGTGAGCCGAAGTACCGCGGTCTTGAGGCCGGAGAACGAGAAGTCGTAGCGATCGGCGAGCCACGCCTTGGGCAGCGGGAACGCGCCCGGGTCGCCATCGCTGGCGGCCTTCTCGATCTCGGGCCCGCCGGGAAAGCCGAGACCGAGCAGGCGGGCCACCTTGTCGAACGCCTCGCCCGCCGCGTCGTCGATCGTGCGGCCGAGCAGCCGGAACCGGCGATGCGCCTCCATGAGGACGAGATCGCTGTGCGCGCCACTCACCACGAGCACGACGGCGGGAAGCTCGGGCTCCGGCTTCAGCTCTTCGGTCTCGAGGAGCCAGTTCGCGTACACGTGGCCCTCGAGGTGGTTCACGCCGATGAACGGCAGGCCCGCGGCGAGCGCGAGCCCGCGGCCGTAGTTCGCGCCGACGAGGAGGCAGCCGATGAGCCCCGGCCCGACGGTCGCCGAGACGGCATCGACCTCGCGGAGCGTGATCCCGGCGTCGCGAAGGGCGGTGTCGGTGATCGGATCGATCGCGCGCAGGTGCTCGCGCGCGGCGACCTCCGGCACGATCCCTCCTGTCGCCTGATGCGCGAGCTGCGTCGCGATGACGTTCGCGCGGATCCGGCGGCCGTCCTCGATGACGGCGACGCCGGTCTCGTCGCAGCTGGTCTCGATCGCGAGGATCCTCACTCGCCGTGCTCCAGGTCCTTGCGCAGGACCGCGAGACGATCGCGGACCGTGCGGTCCTTCAGCCGCTCCGTCCACATGATGAGCGCGTCCTCGTTGTTGTCGCTGTAGTAGCGGCGGCGCACGCCCGCGCGGCGGAAGCCGTACTTCTCGTAGAGCCGCTGCGCCGGCAGGTTCGACGCGCGCACCTCGAGGGTCAGCCACTCCGCGTTCATCGCGACCGCGATCTCGAACAGCCGCTGCAGCAGGCGCTCGCCGATGCGGAGCCGGCGGTGATCGGGATGGACCGCGAACGTGGTGATGTGCGCCTCATCGACCATGAGCCAGAGCCCGGCGTAGCCGACGATGCGCTCGCCGCTCCGGGCGACCACGTATCGCGCGTTGCGGTTCTGGGTGAGCTCGTGGCGGAACGCGTTCGCGGGCCACGGGACCGGGAACGAGCTCCGCTCGACCTCCTGCACCGCGTCGATGTCCTCGAGGGTCATGTCGTCGATGACGACCGGCGCGACCGACACCATGATCACGCCGTCCGCTTCGGGAGCCCGAGCGCCGCGTCGTCGGCCGGTGGCGGCGTGAACGGCTGCGCGAAGCTGCCGCCCATCGCGGGCTGGCGGACGTAGATCGGCTCGAGCGCGCCGAGCGGCGCCTGCTTGCGGTCCGCGAGCTCGTTCCAGCCGAGCTCGGCGAGGTAGCCCGCGCGCCGCATCCGCGACGCGGGCGCCGCGAACAGGGCCAGCGGCCCGAGCAGATCGCGGAGCGTGGACTCGCCCTCGCCGTCGATCTCCCCGACGAACAGTGTGTGCGTACCGATCTGCCGGCAGAGATCGACGAGGGAACCGACGATGAACGGGGAACGCCTGGCCCACTTCCGGTTGCGCTCCTGATAGAGCGCCGCGTAGTACTCGCCGCGGCCGGCCGGAAGGAGCGGGCAGGTGCGGAGCTTCGACGACGCGTGTGGATACGCGAGGACGTCGAGCGTCGAGATGCCGACGAGGGCCGCGCCGCTCCCGCGCGCGAGGCCCTGGGCGGCCGCGATCGCGACGCGCAGGCCCGTGAACGAGCCGGGGCCGGTGGCGACGGCGACCTTGTCGACCGTGCCGATCTGCTGACGGCTCAACGTCAGGAGCCGCTCGATCGTCGGGAAGAGGTCCTCGGCGTGACGCCGCTGCGCGTGCCACGTCTCCTCGGCGAGCACGGCGGTCCCGTCGAAGATCGCGACGGACGCCCATTCGGTCGACGTGTCGAGCGCCAGGAGCGCGCTCACGCGGTCTTGTCGCCGAACGCGTCGTCGCGCAGGGCGTCGACGATGCGACCGGACCGCGGACCGGTCGGCTCGATGCTCACCCTGCGCTTCGTCTCGGCCACGTGCTCGAGGCGTACGTCGACGCGATCGGCCGGCAGCTCGTTGCCCGCGCGATCGGGCCATTCGATGACGGTCACACCGCCGGCGTCGATGGCCTCCTCCCAGCCCGTCGAGCCGAGCTGGCTCTGGTCGAGGCGGTAGAGGTCGAGGTGGTAGAGCGGGAGCCGCCCGCCGAAATGCTCGCGCAGGATGATGAACGTGGGGCTCGTGACCGACTCCTCGTCGATGCCCAGGCCGATCGCGATGCCCCGGGCGAACACGGTCTTCCCCGCTCCGAGCTCCCCCCAGAGCGCGATGACCGTGCCCGGCTCCGCGTGCGCCGCGAGCCGTTCACCCAGGCGCTCGGTATGGAGCGACGAATGGCTGACGAGATCGATCGTGCCCGGATCAGCCTGCGCGCGGGTGCTGCGCTTCGAATTGGCGACGTTCACGAATGAGCCGAATGCTAAGGCCGATGAACGCGCCGAAGACCGCGGCCCAGACCGCCATGTACCACGACCACGGAACGCACAAGAGGGCGACTCCGGCATCGCACGCGAACGAGCCGGCGAGCGGAACGAGCCCCAGGAACCCGGCGACGGTCCGGTACCGCTTGAGCCGGATCTCCCGCGCCTGCCATTCGGCCAGCTCTCGCTCGCGACGAGGCTGGGCCCGCTTGCCCCGCGCGGGCGCCGAGCGGCCGCGCCTAGCGCGGCGCGTCATACGGCAGCACGTTCGGGATCGGCACGACGCCGTCCTTGGTCGCGAGACCCTCGCAGTACGTGTCACTTGGGAAGTGCGTGACCCCGGTGAGGCTCGTCGGGCCCTCGAGCGCGCGCACGCCGCCGAAGTCGCCGGCGAGCACGAGCGCCGGCGCGTCCACCGGACCATCGAGCAGCGCTTCCGGCGCGAACACGAAGAGCCGCGCCGACGCGACGTTGATCGCCGCCCGCCGGCCGTTGAACGCCACGAACGGGCGGTAGATCTCGTTGGGCAGCGGGCCGTTGCCGAAGCCGATGAGACAGAGGACCGTCGGGCGATCCTCGATGGTGGCGCTCCCCGACGCGGTGACGTCGTCACCGTAGACGACGCGGAGGCCGCCGGCCGGCGCTGCTCCCGCCACGAGACCGGCGACATCGCAGGCGTGCGCGCGCGTGATCGCTTCAGCCGCGATCCGCGCGCCGCCGACCAGGATCTTGTCGTGCATCCGCACGTCGACGCGCGCCGGAGCGAGCGCGTCCGAGGGCGCGTCGACGCCGAGCGCGAGCTCACCGAACGCGTCGGGCCCGTACGCCGCGACCCCACCGAGGCTCCAGGCCGAACCCTCGACGCTCACCGTCGCGTCGTCGGACCGCGTGACCGTGCCATCCATCGACGCGCGCACCGTCCAGCTCCCCGTGATCGGGGCGACGTAGAAGTCGCCCTCGTGCGTGCGATGCACGAGCCGGCCGTCGACCGGTGCCGTCACCGCCCGTGCGAATCGGCGGCCGGTACGCGCCAGGACCGTCCCGCGCGCGACGTCGGCGCCGACGGACACGCGCGCGACGCGGTCGATGTCGGCCGGCTCGACGCCGAGCCGGCGCGCGCCCTCGACCCGGATCGGCGAGCCGAGCAGCGAGCCGGTCGCGAGCGGATCGCCCGCGCGCACCGAACCGCCGAGCTCCGGGCGTGCTGACGCGCCGAGGGGCAGCGGGTGATCGACGACCCAGCGGCCGTATTGCCAGCCCATCAGGACAGGCCGGTCACAGCGAGATCGAGCGCCGCGAACCACTTCACGAGCGCCGGGATGCGCTCGGCGTCCCTCGGCGGGAGCACGAGCGGCCGCCCGCGGGCATCGATGATGATCCCGAGCTCGCCGGCGGTGCCGCGCGTCTTGACCGGCGTGCCGGTGATCTCGACGTCGGCATCGCCACGATGGCGCACGCTGAAGAAGCTGCCGGCCAGCAGCAGGTCGGCACGGTGCTCGACGCCATTCACTCGCAGCCTGCTCCGCCGGCCCGGGGTGACCGGTACGACCAGCGCGATGGGAAGGAGCCGGCGCGCGAGCTCGTCGCCCACCCCAGGGGCCGGGTCGCCCCCGGCGCTCCGGATGTGGGCGGCCACCGCTGCGAGCGCGACGAGCGCTTCGTCAGCGTCGCGATACAGGGTCGTCGGTGTCCGGGACGCCAGGCCGTCGATCGCGACGAGCGCGGTGTGTGCGGCGCGGGTGAATGACGCGGCCGCGCCCGTGACGATGGTGACCGGGGCGTCGCGCAGCGCGTCGCCCATGCCCGCGGCCGCGGCATCCGCGTGCGCGTGGCTGGTGGCCTCGTGCGCGAGGGCGATCTCGAGTGCCAGCGCGCTCGCCTCCGCGGCGACGGCATCCGGCCAGCGGGCCCGGTTGAACACGCGCTCGAGCATCGTCGGTGCGTCGATCGACCACGGGATCCAGCGCCGAACGCCGTCGAGGCCGGCGCGCACCACCGTGCGGTCGGCGGCCACACCCGATCCGAGCGCCGCCACATGCGCCGCGGTCACCGTCCCGCGCACGCTTGCCCGCACGAGGGACGTCGAGCCGCCCGAGACATCGACGACGAGCGCGTCGGCGCCCCGGGCCGCGACGAGACGCGCGAGCTCCTCGAGGGCCTCATCGCGCAGGACGACGTTCGCGTCCGTGCCGCGCCGGAAGTCGCGGCCCCGGTGTGCGAACGCGCTCAGCCCGCCGGGCCGGCGCGGATCCGACAACAGCTCGACCGCGAAGGTGGCGGCAGCGGCCTTGAGGCGCAGCGCGGCGTGCGAATCTCCGGCCACGATCACGCGCGGTGCCGGGCTCTGGTCGGCGCACCCGAACCGCAATGCCTCGACCAGGTCCACGATCCGGTCGGCCTCACGCCGCTCGGCGGCGAGCGCGAGCACGAGATCCGGGCGCGCGTCGCGCAGGGCCGCGGCGCGCTCGGTGAACGATCGTGCGTCGTTGGCGTGGATCAGGAGCACGAGCTCGGCACCGGAGGCCAGCACCGCACGCCGGAGCACGCGCTCGAGATCGGGCGTCCCGCCGGCGAGCACCGCGACCCGCATCACGCCGCCGTGGGCAACGCGCAGGGGGAGGTCGCCCGTCACGGGCTCGCCCGCGGGCACGGCCGCCGACTCGATGAGCGACACCTGGCCGTCCTGATCTTCGATGGTCCAGCGCCGAAGGCGCGACTCGAGCGCGACATCCACCGTTCGCCGGCGAAGCGGCGGTGCGTGCTCCGGGGTCACCGCGCCCGAGCGGGCTGGCGCATGGCGGCATCGGCGAACGCGCCGAAGATGCGAGTGCCCGCGGCCGACATGTCCGGATCCGCGGCGCGCTCGGGGTGCCACTGCACCGCGACGAGCCACCGCTGCGAGGGGTCCTCGAACGCCTCGACGACGCCACCGATCGTCGCGGTCGGCAGCAGGCCCGCCGCGAGGCCCGACGCCGCGACCGCTTGGTGGTGCCGGGCGTTGACGCTGAACGGAGCGGCGCCGCACGCGGCGGCGAGCTTCGAGCCCGGTGCGGCGACCGCGACGTGCGGAGCGATCGGGCCGTTCGCCTCGCGATGACCCTCGAGGTGCTGGATGAGCGAGCCGCCGTACGCGACGTTGAGCACCTGGAACCCGCGGCAGATCCCGAGCACCGGCAGGTCGCGCGCGCGCGCTTTCGCGACGAGGTCGAGCTCGAGGGCGTCGCGCGCCGGGTCGATCGTCTCGGTCTTCGGGTCGGCGGTCGCTCCGTACCGCGCCGGTTCCACGTCCTCGCCGCCGGTGAGGCACAGCGCGTCGAACCGATCGGGTACCGGACCGCCGGCGTCGACCGGGATGACGTCGAAGCCCGCGTCGCGCAGCGCCTTGAGGTAGTGCTCGCGCGAGCGGCGGCGCACGTCGCTGCCGTTGAGCACCGACAGCGTGGCGACGACCTTCGGAGCGGCCCGGTCCATCGCTACGAAGTATGGGGTCTTTCGAGGCTCGACCGGTCGATGAGCTCCACGAGCACGCCGCCCGACGCGCGCGGGTGCAGGAACGCGACGTCGCCCTCGGCCCCGCGACGCGGCTCGTGGTCGACCAGCTCCGTGCCGCGCGCCTCGAGCGCGCGAAGCGTCGACCGGAGGTCGTCGACGACGAAGCAGACGTGATGCAGCGCCGGCTTGCCGCGCTCGGCGAGGAAGCGCGCGACGCCCGACGCGCCGTCGGTCGGCTCGATGAGCTCGATGCGCGTGTTCGGCGCGGAGAGAAAGACCGCGCGGACGTGCTGGTCTGGGATCTCGCGGACCGGACCGGCCTGCATCCGCAAGGTGTCTCGGTAGAACGGCAGCGCGTCGGCGATGGACGGCACGACGACCGACACGTGATGCAGCTCGCCGGTGCCTTCGCTGCGGGGGGTCATCCCCGGTCCGGCGGCACGTAGGCGCCGAACGACGCCCGAAGGTCCGCGCAGATCTCCCCGAGGGTCACGTCACCATCCACCGCCGCGACGATCGCCGGCATGAGGTTCGCGGTCCCCTCCGCTGCGGAGCGCAGGTCAGCGCGCAGCCGCCCGACCCGCGCCGCGTCGCGGCGCTTCCGGAGCGCGACCAGCCGCTCGCGCTGCCGAGCGGCCACGGACTCGTCGACCCGGAGCGTGGTGATCTTCGTTTCGTCGCCCTCGGTCTGGAACGCATTCACCCCGACGATGACGCGCGCTTTGGTCTCGACCTCACGTTGGTAGCGATACGCGGAATCCTCGATCGCGCGCTGCTGGTAGCCGCGTTCGATCCCCGCGAGCGCTCCCCCCTGCGCATCGATCCGGTCGAGCTCGGCGAGCGTCCGTGTCTCGATGTCGGCGGTCAGCTTCTCGACGAGGTACGCGCCGCCCAGCGGATCGACGGTCTCCGCGACGCCGGATTCCTCGGCGATGAGCTGCTGGGTCCGGAGCGCGATGCGCGCGGACTCTTCGCTCGGCAGCGCCAGCGCCTCGTCGTACGCGTTCGTGTGCAGCGACTGCGTGCCGCCCAGGACCGCCGCGAGCGCCTCGATCGCCGTCCGGACGATGTTGTTGCGGGGCTGCTGCGCCGTGAGCGTCGAGCCCATCGTCTGGGTATGGAACCGCAGGGCGAGCGATGCCGGGTCCGACGCGCCGAACCGTTCGCGCATGATCCGCTCCCAGATCCGGCGGGCGGCGCGGAACTTGGCGACCTCCTCGATGAGCGTCGCGTTCGCGGCGAAGAAGAACGACAGCTGCGCCGCGAACGCGTCGACCGGGAGCCCGCGCTCGACGGCCGCGCCGACGTACGCGATCGCGTTCGCGAAGGTGAACGCGAGCTCCTGCACGGCGTCCGCGCCGGCTTCGCGGATGTGGTAGCCGGAGATGCTGATCGGGTTCCAGCGTGGCAGCTGTTCGGCGCAGTACGCGATGACGTCCGTGACCAGACGCATCGACTGGCGCGGCGGGTAGATGTAGGTGCCGCGCGCGATGTACTCCTTCAGGATGTCGTTCTGGGTGGTCCCGCCGACGCGCGTGAGCGGCACGCCCTGCCGCTTCGCGACGGCGACATACATCCCGAGGAGGATCGCCGCCGTCGCGTTGATCGTCATCGAGGTCGTGACCTGATCGAGCGGGATGTCCTTGAGGAGGAGCGCGAAGTCGTCGATCGACGAGATCGAAACGCCGACCTTCCCCACCTCCCCCTCCGCCCGCGGGTCGTCGGCGTCGAAGCCCATCTGGGTCGGCAGGTCGAACGCGACCGAGAGCCCGGTCTGACCCTGGGAGAGCAGGTAGCGGTACCGCGCGTTGGACTCCTCGGCGCTGCCGAACCCCGCGTACTGGCGCATCGTCCAGAGTCGGCCGCGGTACATGGTCGGCCGCACGCCACGGGTGAACGGCGGTTCGCCGGGAGCGCCGAGCCGCTCCACGGCCGCGCGGTACGCGTCATCGGCGGTCTCGTACGGCGGCATGGGCGCGCCATAGGTCGTCTTGAATTCGCCGCGTTCGCTCACCCGAAGATGCTAGGCGTCATCGCGGCCGCAAGACCAACACGTCGGGATCGGTGATCCGTGCGCGGGTGAACCACATCGGATGGAGCTCGCCGCGCAGCCACAGCGGCGTCTGATCGCCCCAGTGCTTGGAGAGCGGCTGGCCCGACTGGCCCGTCGCCAGCACCGCGCGGGACGCATCGAGGTCGCCGAGGTCGACGAGCATCCGCTCCGATGCATGGCTGTGGAGCGTGTACGGCGCCGCGAGCGCGAAGGCGCCGTTGTTCACGGAGTAGCCGTCGCCCGCCCGTTCGTACGGCCCGATGTCGAAGAGCGCGCGCAGCGGCCCGGGCAGCCCGGGCGACAGCGGGTGCGCGAAGGTCACCGTGTGCAGCGCTCCCCAGCGCCACTTCCCCGGATCTGCGCCGAGCCGATCGCTGAGCTCGGTGGCCACGTCGTCAAGGGCCACGGCGCTGAGGGCGTCGCGCCCGCGCACGCTCGGATCGCCGAGCGCGACGAACCACGGGTCATTCGGTCGGGCAAGCATCGTGTACAGCGCGAAGGTCGGCCGCCCGTTCGCGAGGTACTCGAGGTAGACGGCGTCGCCGAGCTTGTCGTGGAACGTGCGATCGGTCATGTGGACGATCCACGACTCATAGACCGCCGCCGCGGCGGAGCCGACGGAGAGCGTGCCGTCCCACTTCCGGACGATGTCCTGGGCCGTGGCGGCGAGCGGGGAGCGCGGCGTCGCGGCGAGGATGGCGTCGCGGAACGCGGCCACCGGCGGCGACGTGTAGTCGGTCTGGATCGTCCGGAGCGTCTCGACCGTCGCGCCGTGCAGATCCTTCACGGCGGCGAGGAGCTGGCCCGCCCGGAATCCCGGATCCCACTCGCCCGTGAACGCGGGCGAGCTCGGATCGGTCACCGGCCGGTCGTTCGCGTTCACGATGTACCCCTCCGGCGGATCGAGGACGCTCGGGTTCGCGGCCGCCGGCAGCATGCCCCGCCACTCGTACTCGCCGGTCCAGCCCGGCACCGGCATCCGGCCGTCGCCCTTGGAGCGATCCGGCAGCGCGCCGGCGAGGACGTAGCCGATGTGCCCGTCGACGTCCGCGTAGCACGCGGAGAGCGTCGCGCCGGACACGTCGGACATCGCGCTGCGGAAGCTCGCCCAGTCGGTCGCGCGCGCCGCGGCGAGCAGCGCGTCCATCGTGCGGCCGCCGTCCAGGGCAGTCCAGCGCAGCGCCAGCGGCACGTGCTGGTCCTTCAACACGTCCTGCATGAGCGGCCCGTGCCGGGTGACGAGCACATCGAGCTGGACCGGCTCGGCCCTTCCCTTCACGCGGATCGGCTCGCGGATCGCCGTGGCCGCCTCGGACGCGCCCTTGAACATGAAGCGGCGTGGATCGGCCGGGTCGGGCTGCTCGACGAAGAAGTCCTGCACGTCGGTGTACGCCACGGTGAAGGTCCAGGCCACGTGGGCGTTGTGCCCGATGCCGATCCCGGGCAGGCCGGGGATCGAGAAGCCCGCGACGTCGTAGCCGCCGCCGTGAAGCCCCACCTCGTACCAGATCGACGGGTTGCGGACGGGAAGATGCGGATCGCCCTCCATCAGCGGCTTGCCCGAGGCGGTGCGCGCGCCCGCGAGCGCGACACAGTTGGACCCGAGACCGTCGCCCGCGTCGCCGAACAGCGCCCGCAGCCCGTCGAGACCGCCCAGCGCCGCCGGCGAACCGAATGCGCCGGCCACGTCCGCCCACGCGCCGTCCGCGAGGGCGGCCGGCGGATGAAGGGCCGCGTCGGGAAAGAGCTGCGCGACCGCGGCCGGGCCGGCCCGCGCCGCGACGTTCGCACGCGAGAGCTCGGTGCCGTAGTTCGTCGCGAGGTCGAACGACTCGAGCTTCAGGACGACGAGCGAATCCGTGAAGGTCCACGGCTCCGGTCTGTACCCGAGCAGCAGGAACTCGATCGGCAACGCGTCGCCGCGCTGCTCGATGAGCTTGTTCACCCCGTCGGCGTACGCGACGAGCGCGGCGCGCGTCCCGGTCGACAGCAGCGCGGCGTCGAGGTCGGCGGCGCGCGCCAGGCCGATCGTGCGGATGAACGCGTCGGTCTCGAGCCCGGCGGCCCCGAGCACCTCGGAGAGCCGGCCCCGGCCGGTCCGGCGGAAGAGGTCGAGCTGGAACAGCCGGTCCTGCGCCGTCGCGTAGCCCTGCAGGAAGAAGAGATCGTGCGGCGTGTTCGCGTAGATGTGGGCCACGCCGTACGCGTCGCGTACGATCTCGCCCCGTTCGTCGAGACCGAGGAGCCGATAGTCGCCATCGATCGTCGCCTGGGGCCGGTACACGAGGAAGGCCAGTCCGCCGGCGAGGGACACGATGACCAGGACCAACCCGACGGACAGGATGGCCCGCTTGCGCGGCCGCGGGCGCCTCACTGCGAGCGGATGACGATCAGGAGCGCGCCGCCCTCCACCTTGGTCCCTTCGCCGGCGGCGATCTGCGTGACGGTCCCGGGATGCGCCGCGCGCAGCTCGTTCTCCATCTTCATCGCCTCGAGCGTGACCAACGCGTCACCCTCGTTGACCGCGGTCCCGACGGCGACGTGCACCCGCTTGAGCAGCCCGGGCATCGGGGCGCGGATCTCCTGCCGCGCGTCGGCAGACCGGCCGCCGGCCCGTCCCGCGGCGATGACCCGCTCGTCCTCGATCGCAAGCCCGATCTCGTCGCCGTCCACCCAGACCCGATCCGGTCCGACGAAGGCGACCTCGTGGGCCTGGCCGTCGACGACCACGGACCACACCAGTCCGGGCACCGCCTCCGCGAGGTCCGCGGCGAGGACGCGATCCCCGACGAGGAAGCGACCCTCCGGGGTGACCTCGACGAGGAGGTCGCGGTCGCCCGCGCGCGCGGCGTACCTCACCGCAGCATGTCCTCGCGCGCCGACCGGCTCCACGGCGAGGCCGCGGACACGGTCGGCCGCGGCCGGGCCCGAAGCCGGGCGATGCCCGCCAGGGCCGCGGCGACGGCGGCGCCCTCGCCGACCTCGGGAGGCCGGGGCCGCGTCCAGTGCGTGGCGACGTAGTCCGTGTCGTACCGACCGGACAGAAAGCCGGGCTCGGCCAATACAAAGGAGTGGAACGGCAGCGATGTCGGCAGGCCGGCCACGATCATCTCGCGCGCGGCCCGGCGCGCGCGGGCGATCGCGGTGGCGCGGTCCGGCCCCCAGGCGATGAGCTTCGCCAGGAGCGGGTCGTAGTCCGTCGGCACGGTCACCGGAGCGGCGAGGCCCGAGTCCATGCGGATGCCCGGCCCGCTCGGCTCGCGCACGAAGTCCACGCGTCCGCCCTGAGGGAGGAAGCCGGCGAACGGATCCTCGGCGGTGATGCGCAGCTCGATCGCCGCGCCGGTCCGGGTGATGCCGTCCTGCCCGAACGGAAGCCGCTCGCCGGCCGCCATCCGAAGCTGGAGCGCGACCAGGTCCAGGCCGGTGACCAGCTCGGTCACCGGGTGCTCGACCTGGAGCCGGGTGTTCATCTCGAGGAACACGAACGTCCCGTCCGGGGCAACGAGGAACTCGGCCGTCCCGGCGTTCACGTACTTCGCGGCGGAGGCCACCTGGACGGCCGCCGCACCGAGCTTCGCGCGGAGCGCGTCGTCGACCGATGGACCGGGCGTCTCTTCGATCAGCTTCTGATGACGGCGCTGGATCGAGCAATCGCGCTCGCCGAGCCACACGACCTGGCCGAACGCGTCGGCGAGGATCTGGACCTCGACGTGCCGTGCCGGCTGGATGAGCCGCTCCATCAGCAGCGCGGGCGCGCCGAAGGCCGTGGTCGCCTCGCCCGTCGACGCCCGCCACGACGCCGGCAGCTCCGCGGCGGAGCGGACGACGCGCATGCCCTTGCCGCCACCGCCGCCGGCCGGCTTCAGCAGGACCGGGAAGCCGATGCGCGTCGCCACCGCCAGCGCGTCGGCCTCGTCGCGGAGCGGCTCCATCGTCCCCTCCGCCACCGGTACGCCGGCCTTCGCCGCGAGCCGCCGGGCGGAGGTCTTCTCACCGAGCGCGCGCTGCACCGCGCCGGGCGGGCCGACGAACGCGATGCCCGCGGCGGCGACCGCGTCGGCGAAGGCCGCGTTCTCGCTGAGGAAGCCGTACCCGGGATGGATCGCGTCGCAGCCCGCGCGCTTCGCGACCGCGATGACCCGCTCGATGTTCAGGTAGCTCTCGCCAGGCGATGCCGCGCCGATCGGATAGGCCTCATCGGCGGCGCGGACGTGGGGCGAGAGGCGATCGATGTCGCTGTACACCGCGGCCGTCGCGATACCGAGCTCGCGGCAGGTCCGCATCACCCGGAGCGCGATCTCGCCGCGGTTGGCCACGAGGACCTTGCGGAACGGCGTTGGGGCTATAGCGGGATGTTCCCGTGCTTCTTCTTCGGGTTGCTATCGCGCTTGCCCGCGAGCGCGCGCAGCGCCGCAGCGAGGCGCGGCCGGGTCTCGTGCGGCTCGATGATGTCGTCGAGGTACCCGCGGGCCGCGGCGGCGTA
>DATJHW010000143.1:0-6372 GCA_035493615.1 Saccharimonadales bacterium (SeqCode)
CGGAGCCATCTTCCTCGGCATGTCGTTCCTCGCCGGTCGGATCGGGATCCTTCCCGACCCCACCGAACAGACGACGGTCGTCAGCCAGCTGACCGCGCTGCTGGTCGGCGAGGGCACGCCGTACCACTACTTCGTGCAGCTTTCGACCGCGCTCCTGCTCGTGCTGGCCGCGAACACCGCATTCGCGGACTTCCCGCGGCTCTCGAGCATCCTCGCCCGCGATGGCTTCATGCCGCGCCAATTCGCCTATCGGGGTGACCGGCTGGCCTTCACCATCGGCATCGTCGTTCTGTCGCTGCTATCGGCGATCCTCATCCTGGGCTTCGCGGGCAGCGTGACAGCGCTCATCCCGCTGTACACGATCGGCGTGTTCGTGGCGTTCACGCTCAGCCAGACCGGCATGGTCCGGCACTGGTGGAAGGCCCGCGCCACCGAGCACGGCTGGCGACGGCGGGCCGCGTTCAATGCCATCGGCGCGGTGGCCACGGCGATCGTCGCGGTCGTCGTCGGCGTCGCGAAATTCGCGCTCGGCGCGTGGATGATCCTGATCCTCATCCCGGTCCTCATCGTGATCATGTGGAACATCCACCGGCACTACCGGCGTGTCGGCGACGCGCTGACCGTCGACCGGTCGGACGCTCTGCTGGTGCTCCGTAAGCCGCGGGTGATCGTGCCGGTCAGCCGTATCGATCGCGCGACGCTCAGCGCGCTGTCGTTCGCGCGGGCCATCGCTCCTGACGCGATCGCCGTCCACGTGAGCGACGGGCCCGAGGAGGCCGCCGAGATGCGACGCCGCTGGGAGCCGCTCCGCGGCGAGATCCAGCTCGCGATCGTCGAGTCTCCGTATCGCGTCCTCATCGCGCCATTGCTCGCCTACATCGACGCGCTCGAGCGGCAGGACCCGGAGCGTCCGGTCACCGTCGTGCTGTCGGAGTTCGTCCCTCGGCGGTCGTGGGACTACCTGCTGCACAACCAGACCGCGCTGCGGTTGAAGCTGCGCCTGTTCTTCCGTCGGAACACCGTCGTGGTCGACGTGCCATACCACCTGGACGACGCGTTCCGGGACTAGCATCGAGGCATTCGGCTGCGTCGGTGGCTCGGTTATCCCGCGGCGCTTGGTGCGGTCGCGTTGGTCACGCTGTTCATCGGATCGGTCCTCGGCGGGGCGCACTTCGCGAACGCGTCGATGCTCTATCTCGTCGCGGTCCTCATCAGCGCGATCGCGTTCGGGCGAGGGCCGGCCATCGTCGCGTCGGTCGCCGCGTTCGTCGCGTTCGACTGGTGGTTCGTCGAGCCGCTCCACCAGTTCGTCGTGGCCGATCCCGAGCAGTTCGTGTCGCTCGTGCTATTCCTTCTCGTCGCGGCGGTCACGAGCCAGCTGGCGGCCGAGCAGCGCGCGCGGACGGCGCAGGCGCTCGACCGCGAGCGTGAGGCGGTCCTCCTCGCGGACATCGCCGGCCTGACCGCGGCCGCCGATCTCGACGCATCGCTGGTCGCCGCAGCCGGGCGGATCCAGCAGGAGCTCGATGTGGCCGCGGTGGGGCTCCTCCTTCGCGGGCGACCACCGGTGATCGCGCCGTTCTCGGCCGGGGTCGAGCGGATCTTCCGTGGTGCGGCGTCCTCCCCGGAGAACGCCCTGAGTCTCGGTGTGGCCGCGAGCGCGACGGCGCGCGGCCGGACCGGCCGGTGGGTGCGGGTGGTCTCACCGGTCCCCCGCGACGAGCGGGCGCGCCGGCGGCTGCACAGTGTCGCGATCGATGCGGGCGGCACGCCGGTCGGCAGCCTGCTCGTGCTCCGGCGTGCCGGCAGCGAGCCATTCCGCGCGGCGGAGGATCGCCTCCTCGCCGCGACGGCTGCGCAGATCGGGCTCGCCGTCGATCGCGAGCGGCTGCGCGCGGAAGCGACGGAGAGCGAGGTGCTCCGGCGGAGCGACGAGCTGAAAACGGCGCTCCTCGGCGCGGTCTCGCACGAGCTTCGGACGCCGCTCGCCTCGATCATGGCCTCCGCCGGCAGCCTTCGGCAGAAGGACGTCTCGTGGACCGACGCGGAACGCGAGGAATTCCACGAGGCGATCGAGCAGGAGGTTCGGCGCCTCGATCGGCTCGTCGGCGAGCTCCTCGATCTCTCACGGATCGACGCGGGGCAGCTCGTCCTCCAGCGGCAATACCACGCGCTCGACGCCCTCGTCGACGACGTCCTCGGTCGCCTGCGCGGAGCGACGCGCGGCCATGAGGTGCGCGTCGATGTCCCGGACGATCTTCCCCCGGTCTCCGTCGACTACCTTCGGATCGACCAGGTGCTCTCGAATCTTGTCGAGAACGCCGTGCGCTACGCACCGGCCGGCACGCTGATCGAGATCGCGGCGCGAGTCGAGGGGACGGCGCTCCGGATCGAGATCACCGACGAGGGGCCGGGTATCGCGGCGGAGGACCGTGAGACGGTCTTCGCGCCGTTCCGCCGGCTGCAGCGCGGCGATCGGGCAGCCGTGAAGGGCGCCGGGCTCGGCCTCGCGATCGCCCGGCGGCTCGTCGAGGCACACGGCGGACGGATCTGGGTGGAGGCAGGTCCGGGAACGGGCGCGCGCTTCGTGGTCACGCTCCCGCTCGATGCCGAGGCGGCGCTGCGGTGAGCGAGGGCCGCGCGCGAGTGCTCGTCGTCGACGACGAGCCCGCGATCCTCCGCACGCTCGGCACGAATCTCCGCGGTCACGGGTTCGACGTGGACACCGCGGGCAACGTGCGCGACGCGATCGCCGAATACGACCGCACGCGCCCCGACGTGGTGCTGCTCGACCTCGGTCTCCCCGACGACGATGGGCTCGCGTTCATCCGCAATATCCGCGGCCGCGCGGCGACGCCGATCCTCGTGGTCTCGGCTCGGGACGATGACCGCGACAAGGTGAGCGCGCTCGACCTGGGCGCCGATGACTACCTCACGAAGCCATTCAGCGTGGATGAGCTGCTCGCCCGGGTCCGCGTCGCGCTCCGCCACGTCGCGCGACCGGCCAGCGGCACGGCTGCGGTGTTCGAGGCCGGGGAGCTGCGCGTCGACCTCGGACGGCGCGAGGTGCGCGTCGGCGCGCGCAGCGTGCGCCTGACGCCGACGGAGTACGACCTCTTGAAGGCGCTCATCGCGCACCCCGATCGGGTGCTCACGTTCTCGATGCTGCTGCAGCAGGTCTGGGGTCCCGGCTATTCGACCGAGGGGCACTACCTGCACGTGTACATCGCGCGGCTGCGGAAGAAGCTCGAGGAGGATCCGCAGACCCCGCGGTGGATCCTGAGCGAGCCCGGCGTCGGCTACCGGTTCCGCGCGGAGACCGCCTAGGCCGGGCTCGACCCGGTGATCGTCGCGCGAGACACCTTCATCGCGGGCGCGAGGCAGACGATCGAGCCCATGCCGTTCGTGCTCCACCAGTCCCGCACGAGGCGCTGCGGCCCGAGCAGGTCGATCCCCGCGAACAGGTCGAGCGCGCTCATCGTGTAGCGCACGTTCGCGAGCGCGCGGACGATCTTCCCGTCCTCGATGAGGAACGTGCCGTCGCGCGTGGTCCCGGTCATCGTCGCGCGCTTCGGGTCGGGCGTGTTCGTGTAATGGAAGCGGGTGATGAGGACGCCGCGCGTCACGCTGCCGATGAGCTCCTCGCGCGTCGCGGTGCCGCCGGCCATCACGAGATTGCCGGCGTGCCCGCCATGGCCGTAGCGGCGCGGATCGGCCGCATGTCCGGTCGACTCGGTGCCCGCCGACTTCGCGGACCAGCGGTCGTAGACCGGCCCCCGCGCGACCCCGCCTTCGACCAGGCTGACGCGCCGCTTCGCGGTGCCCTCCGGATCGAACGGGATCGCGAGCTGGCCAGGATGGAGCGCGTCGTCGTGGAGCGTGAAGCGACTCCCGGTCACCGTGGTCCCGACCGCGTCGGACAGGAACGAGCGGCCGTCGTGCACCGACTGGCCGGAGAGGCCGGTGATCGACATGATCCGCAGGATCTCCGCGACCGCGTCCTCCTCGAAGACCGCCTCGTAGTCGCCGGGCGTCAGCTGCAGGCGGTCGCGGTCGAGCGCGCACTTCTCGATCGCCCGGCTCGCGATGCCCGCGGGATCGAGCTCGCTCGCGCGATGCGACAGATCGTCGGCATACCCGCTGCCGCCGTGGTCACCGAGGACGAGCGCCCGTAGGTACGCCACCGTCGCGGGCGCGTACGCCGCCACTCCGTTCGTGTTGGCGACCGCGTCCTCGGTGACGTCGACGCTGTGCGTCCCTGCAGCCCGGAAGCCGGCCGCGGCCACCGCGTCGCAGACGCGACCGATCGCCCGCGCCTGGAGCGCCGGCTCGAGCGCGGCGGTCGCTTCCTCGAACGCGATCGGCGCCCGGTAGGTGGCGGCCGCCGCGAGTCCGGGCCAGTCCAGATTCGGCGTCTGGAGCCGGGCCAAGGCGGCCGCGCGCTCGAGCAGATCGCGGAGCGCCGCCGGATCGAGCGAGTTCCCGGAGGTCGCACCGACGGCCGACCCGATGATCGCGCGGGCGTGCACGCTCGTTTCGTCCGACACGGCGTTCTGGTGGATCGACGAGTGCGAGTACCGCGTGATCGCGGCCCGGCGGCGGTGGACCCAGAGGTCCGCCTCAGCGAGCCCGCTCGCCGCGAGCGCCCGCTGGAGCGGCGCGAGCAGCGCGTCCGGGCCGAGCATCACGCGCGCACCTCGATCGGGCGATCGCGGAACCGCGCGTGGGCCGCGCCATGGCCGACGCGCATGAGCTGGAGCGGCTCGCCCTTCGCGCAGCTGACGAACCCGTGGAGCTCCCAATCGTCGGCCACGCCGTCGCAGCTTCCCCAAAAGTCCGGCGTGAGCGATTGGAAGGCGACGCCGCGCACGTACTCTCCCACCTCGCCGTTCCGGATGACGCGCGCGACCTGCGTGGAGAAGTGGAAGTTCTGCCGCTTGTCGTCGAGCGAGTAGGAGGCCGGCGATTCGAGCAGGAGGCCGTCCTGGATGCCCGCCAGCAGCGCACCGTACGTTTGATCGCCGGGCTCCAGGCTCACGTTGACCATGCGGACGATCGGGAAGTGCTGCCAGCCCTCGGCCCGCGCGCAGCCACCGCTCCGCTCGATGCCGAGCGCGCCGGCCGTCTCGCGCGAGCTCAGGTACCCGGTGAAGATCCCGCGCTCGACGAGCGGAGTGCGTGTCGCGGGTACGCCGTCATCGTCCCAGCCGAAGGTGCCCATGCCGCCGGGGACCGTGGCGTCGGCGGTCATGTTCACGAACGGCGACCCGTAGCGAAGGATCCCCCGGTCAGGCGGCCACATGAACGTGGTCCCCGCGAACGCCACCTCGTGCTCGAGCACGCGGTCCGATTCGGTGGGGTGCCCACACGACTCATGGACGAGGAGCGCGAGGAACGGCTGGTCGATGAGCAGCGTGGTCGGCCGCTCGACCGCGGGCTTGGCCCGGAGGATCTCCTCGACGTCGCGCGCGAACGTGCGCGCGTGCGCGAGCACGTCGAACTCCTCGACGTACTCCCAGCCGGCCTGCCGAACGTTCCGCATGTCGCTCCGCGTGGCGGGCTTTGCGCCGGCCATCGAGGCCGTCAGGTTCAGGCCCGCGCCGCACTCGGTGATCTCCTGCCGCACGTCGGTGCCCTCGCTCGTCAGCAGTCGCTTGCGGGTGCGGTACGACGCGACGCTGGCCCGGCGGAGCCGCGCGTGAGGGGTCGACAGGATCGCATCCGCGGCCCGAAGGAGGTCGACCCGCTCGCGCAACGGCACGGCGAACGGATCGCGGCGCACCGGCGTGCGGTACTCGCCGCGCTGCGGCTCGGCCGGCGCAAGGACGACCCTCCGGCGCTGCACCGTCGCCGCGGCCTCGGCGCGCGCGATCGCCTGCTCGAACAGCGGTACGAGGACGGCCTCGCCGGTGAGGCGATCCGATGCCGCGAAACCCCACGAGCCCTGGTACAGCACACGGACGCCGACCCCGCGGTCGCTGTCGCGGTCGATGCCCTCCACCTGACCGTCCTTGATCGACACCGTCTCGCTCTCGCGTTCGACGTAGCGCGCGTCGGCGTAGCTCGCTCCGCGCCGCGCGGCCCACTGGACCGCGTTCTCGAGGCGGCTATCTTCGAGCACGGCTTCAGGCTAGACTTCTAGCGAAACGGCGCGCGTTCCGGCTGAAGCGTCCGAGTCGAGCTGCTCGCGGACATCGTGTCCCTCTCATGGGATCCGGTGGTCGGGGAGAAAGATCGAGCGGATCATTCGAACGAGTCGGGTGGAACGCGGAGCGCCTACATAACGGAGAAACCCATTGCCCGACGTCGCCCTCCTAATCGACTGGGAGAACGTCTACTACACCTTGCGGCAGCACACCGAAGGCCCGCTGC
>DATJHW010000144.1:0-2705 GCA_035493615.1 Saccharimonadales bacterium (SeqCode)
GTCCAGCACCTGCGCCGCGACCATGAGCACCAGCTCGATCGCGAGCGCGGCCCACGCCACGGTCGCCCCGGTGCGGCCCGTCACGCGGCGAGGTAGGTCCAGATCCACGCGAGGGCGAAGACGAGCTCGAGGGCGGCGGTCGCCCAGCCGAACCCGTTGGCCAAGCCCTGCACCTGGACGAAGGTCGAGACGACGCAGCCGGACACCCAGGCGAAGACGTTGGCCGCGGCGATCGCCCGCCGCGTGGCTGGGTCCGCCGTGTCGCGGGTGAGGAAGCTCGCGATCGCGTAGCCCACGTACGAGCCACCGAGGAGCCGGGCGACGTACACGGCGGCACCGTCGAACGTGATCGCGTAGAGCGAGGCGAGCGCGGTGGGCACGAGGAGCGCGGCAAGTCCGAAGAGGACCGAGGCGATCGCGTTGGCCGTGGCGATGGTGCGATACGTCATGGTGTTGTCCCTCCCTAAGCTTGATTGGTCTTCGACGAGGCCGTTACCGCCGACGGTCTCATGGCGTGCGCTGCCGCAACCAGAGGCTCGCGTGGGCCGGCGACATGGTGCGGCCGGTGGCCGCGATCAGGTGGGTGCGGACCGACTCGAGGTCCACGTCGTCACGCACATCCTCGGCGAACGCGTCGAGCGTCCGGGCCGCGTCGTAGCGGGAGCGGTAGAAGCGACGGTCGACGATCTGCTGGATCCAGCGTCGGATCGGCTGGAACAGGGCGAACGAGCCGAGCGTCGAGGCGGCGACGGCGAGCTCCGACCCGCTCGTGATCGGCCGCAAGGCCGCCTGCAGGAGGACGAGGCCGCCGAAGAACGCGACGGCGATCGCCGCGGTCGTCGCGCCGTAGACGAGGGTCCGCTCGATCACGATGTCGATGTCGTAGAGGCGATAGCGAAGGATCGCGAGGCCGATCGCGATCGGCAAGAGCCCGATCCCGAAGATGGACGTCACATCGAGGACCGCGCTGGGTCCAGCGGGAGCGGCATACGCCGCCAGGGCCAGTCCAAAGGCGATGGCGGCCGTATAGGTGAGCCACTTGAGCTGCTGCCGCTCGACGCCGCGGCTTCGACGGAACCGGACCACGAGCGCGATCGGCGGGACGAGCGCCAGCGGCGCGACGATGTTGATCCGGGACGCGACCAGCAGCATGAGGTCGCCCAGCGGTCCGTGCAGCGCGAACGGATTCGGGATCGATCGAGACGGATCGCCGGCCTGCGGCGCCGCGTGCGGTGCGGCGACGGTAAACGGCGCAGCCATCGGCTGGGCTGCGAGCGCCGTCGAAACGGCAGCAGCGACGAGGAACGCGACGACCGCCCACAGCACGACAGCGAAGGCTCGACCGGGGGGACGGCCATCAGGGAAGCGGACGATCGCGGAGATCACCAGGCCGAACTCCGCGAATTGGATGACGGATGCGAACCAGAGGGCGAGCTCGCCGCCCGGCAGCGCTGCGTTCGGCTCGAGGCTCGCGGCCCCGTAGGCCATCGACAGGAACACGAGCTGCACCAGCGCGCCGGCCGAGCCAAGGAGCCACCCGATCGGACCACCCGCGCGCCGGACGACCAGGAACGAGCCGACGATGGCGAACGAGAGCAGGGGAAGGGCAGCGAAGATGATGCCCGTCGGGCCGAAGAAGTCGGGGAACCGCAGGTCCGCGGCAAGTGCGCCGATCGCGATGGCGCAGACCAGCGCCGCGAACGCGCGCCTCACGACTTCGCCGCGAGCGCGAGCGCGACCAGGCTGAGCCGCAGCACTCTCATTGCGGCCCCTTCCGCACCCAGACGCTGACGTGCGACGGCTGCACCGTCGCCCGGACCGCGTCGGCGAGCTCGGCGCCGACCGCGTCGAGGTCCACCTCGCCGGCGAGGCGTGCCGTGAACGTGTCGAGTGCCCGGCCGGCGTCGTACCGCGACCGGTAGAACCGCCGATCGACCGTCGCCTGCACGCGCCGGCGGACCGGCTGGAACAACCCGAAGCACACGAGCGTCGAGCCTGCGACAGCGAGCTCGGACCCACCGGTGAGCGGTCGCAACGGCGTCTGGAGAACGACGATCAGGACGAAGAACGACGCCGCGATCGCCGCCGAGGTCAGGCCGTAGACGAGCGCTCGATTGATGAGGAGATCGATGTCGTAGAGGCGGTAGCGGAGTACGGCGATCGCGACCGAGACCGGAACGATCTGCAATGTGGTGATGAAGAAGATCTGTCCCGCTTTGCCCTGCTGCTGCAGCCCCGCCCCGGCGATGAATCCGAGGACGAGGATGCCGCCGCCGAGCGCGAGGAACTTCATCTGCTGGTGCTCGACCCCGTGCGTCGCGCGGAACCGGACCACCACCGACGCGATCGCGGCAAGCGCGCACGCGACCATCCCGCCATAGCCGATGAGGAACGGCGGGTACGGAGTGCCCGTGAGGGCGTCGATGCCCTTGACTCCCGGCACCCCGAACGGATTCGTGACGAAGGGCGCGTTGTTGAGCGGACCATCTGTCAGCGAGAGGCCGACCGCGAGGATGAGGCTCACGGCGACCGTGGCGACGCCGACCGCGCGCCAGCGGGGCGAGAGGAACCGGCCATTCGGAAAGAGCAGCGGGACGAAGATCCCGACCAGGGCGATGATGAAGACCCAGATCCAGGAGTTGACCCAGCCGAAGTACGCGGCGCCGGGGAGCGATCCGGGGCGCGCGACGACGCCATAGATCGCG
>DATJHW010000145.1:0-5282 GCA_035493615.1 Saccharimonadales bacterium (SeqCode)
AGGCGTTCAAGGCCGGCCAGGTGACGACGCACCTCATCGACACGGTCGGCATCGAAGCGCTCAGCGCTTGAGCGTCGTCCTCGACCGGAAGGGCATCGAGGCCCTCATCCCGCACCGCGATCCGTTCCTGCTCATCGATCGCGTGACCGAGCTCGAGCCGCTGGTCCGCGCCGTCGCGGAGCACGACTTCACCGGCGAGGAGTTCTACCTGAAGGGCCACTTCCCGGGGAACCCGATCGTGCCTGGGGTCATCCTCACTGAGAGCATGGCGCAGTGCGTTCCGCTCGACACTGAGATCCTGACTCGCACCGGATTCAAACGATGCGATGAGGTCAAGATCGGCGACGAAGTGCTCGGTTACGACGCCCCCTCCGACACCTGTCGATGGACCCCGTTGCGCGCCGTCAGCACATACGAGCGCCAGCGGACCCTCGAGTTGAGCTCCAGGTCGTTCTATGCCGTCTGCACTGACCGGCACACATGGGCCGTACGTCTCTGGTCAAAGACGCCTGAACAGCGGCGACTGATCCAAGCCAATCAGCTCAGTGAGTTCTCGTCGCACGCCGGTAACGCAATAGTCGTAGCCGCGCCGGCTGAGGGCGGCTTGCTCGACCTGACGCCTGACGAAGCAGCCATTCTGGGTTGGGCGTCGACCGACGGTTGGATCGAGACCCCCGGTGAACAGCTGCGGGTCAACATCATCCAGGCCAAGCCGAAGCACCTGGAACGGATCCGAGGTCTCGTCGAGGGCATTTCGTACGAATACAAGAGGCCGGCCGGCACACGCACATTCCCGGCCGGCTACACATCTACGACGCTTCCCTCGCATCGCTTCGCGTTGAAGGCTGCGGCCGGCCGGAGGCTCTTCGAGCGGGCCGGAATCCGCGGTCGTGAGGATTTGCCGGCGCTGGTCACACATCTGTCGCATGAAGCACGCGCGGCAATGTTGGGGGCGATGCTTCAGGCCGATGCCCACCAACGCGTCAGTCCGTCCGGGAGGACTGGACGCACCTTTGTGTTCGGTCAGCAGAATCCGCACGTGCTTGAAGCGTTCCAAATCCTGTGTGTCCTTGAAGGGAGAGCGATGGGCCGACCTCAGCACGGCCCCGAGCCCGGTTTCGTCCGCCAGACGGTGCGCTCGAATCGGGTGGCCGACTTGGGCCACTTGCAAGTCGAGTCCGGTCCAGTCATGGATGTGTGGTGCCCGACGACGGACCTTGGCACCTGGATCTCCCGGCGCCACAACTTTGTGACGATCACAGGCAACACCGCGACCGTTGCCGCGATGGCCCATCCCGATTACCGCGACGGGCTCGGCCTCTTCGCCGGCATCGAGGAGATGCGATTCAAGCGGATCGTCCGGCCGGGCGAGACCGGCCGGTTCACGGCGACGTTCGAGAAGATGCGGCGCGGCTACGGCCGCGCGAAGGTCACGACGCACGTCGGCGACGAGCTCGCCGCGGAGGGCGTCATCCTCGCGCTCTTCCAGCCGAGCGCGAAGGTGACGCCGTGAGCGAGCTCTCCAAGAGCGCACGGAAGGTCGCGTTCCGCTCCGCGAACGACGCACTCTGGCGCGAGATCCGGTACGCGGAGTTGCGCGACGCGCTGCTCGCGCTCCGCGGCGCGACCGCGGCGCTGGTCACGAAGCTCGAGCCGACCGACCGCGCGATCGCCGAGGCCGCGATCGGGCAGGCCGATCAGGCCCTCGCGAACAGCGAGCCACGCCCGAAATGAAGGCGGTCGAGATCGTCGGCGTCCCGATGGACCTCGGCGGCTTCCGTCGCGGCGTCGATATGGGCCCCTCGGCCATCCGCTACGCCGGCCTGCGCCGCACGCTCGCGGGCCTCGGCTATCGCGTGAGCGACCGCGGCAACATCCGGGTCCAGGACCGCGATGAGACCGAGGAGATCGAACATGGCCACGGCGCGAGCCACACCCACCATTCGGACGAGATCATCCGCGCGGCCGGGGAGCTCGCGACGGTCGTCGCGGACATCGTGCGCGGCGGCGCGATCCCGGTCGTCCTCGGCGGCGACCACTCGATCGGGATGGGCACGATCGCGGGCCTCGCGCGCGCGGGGCATCGGGTCGGTGTGATCTGGGTCGACGCGCACGGCGACATCAACACGCCGGACACGACGCCGTCCGGCAACGTGCACGGGATGCCGTTCGCGGTCGCGCTCGGCATCGCGGAGGATCCATTCCCCGAGCCGCTGCGCGGCACGACCGACGGCAAGTGCGGCGTGCTTCTCGCGATCCGCGACATCGACGCGGGCGAGAAGGAGAACATCAAGCGCGCCGGCGTCACGACGATCACGATGTCGGACATCGACCGGGTCGGGATGGCGAAGGCGATGGAGAAGGCGATCGGCGTCGCGTCGAAGGGCGACGGCATCCACCTCTCGCTCGACATGGACGCGATCGATCCGGACGAGGCGCCCGGCGTCGGCACGCCGGTGCGCGGCGGGCTCACGTACCGCGAGGTCCAGCTCGCGATGGAGATGCTCCACGCGTCCGGCAAGCTGCGCTCGATCGAGGTGTGCGAGGTGAACCCGATCCTCGACCGTGAGAACCGCACCGCGACGCTCGCCGTCGAGCTCATCGCGAGCGCTTTGGGGCAGACGATCCTCTAGAGCGACCAAGCGAGCCATCGCTTGCGAACAGTTCGGTCCGCCATGACGTCTGTGCAGTGAATGACGATGCTTCTGGCGAACATGCACCCCCTGGAAGTCGGCGGCGTTCGGGCCGCCCGGTCGGGCGATGCCCGAGCCCTCGAAGAGCTTCTCCGCGCACTCGCGGGCGAGCTCATGCCGCTCGCCGCAGCGCTGGCAGCGGGCAGCGGCGAGGCCGACTCGCTGGTCGGCGACACGATCTCGCGGGTGTACGAGCGCATCGACCAGCTGCAGGAGGATCGCGCGATCCTCCCGTGGGCGCGTCGGATCCTCGTCCACCGGTTCCTCGACCAACGGCGCTGGTCGCTCCGCCGGCCGCAGTGCTCGATCGAGGGGATCGACATACCGGCGCAGGTCTCCCCAGGGCCCGAGGTGCTCGATCTGCGGCAGGCGGTGACACGCCTATCGCGGCAGGATCGCGCGCTCCTCGTACTCCATTACTGGCAGGGGCTCACGATCGACGAGTGTGCGGGTGAGCTCGGCGTTCCGTCGGGCACCGCGAAGTCACGCCTGAATCGCGCGCTCACCCGCCTGCGCGCGGACGTGGGGAGGGACGAGCAATGAGCGATCTCGAAAAACAGCTTGAGGAAGTATTCATGACAGATTCCCGATCTCGGCGCGTTGAACGCGTCAACATCGCACCGGCCCGCTCGGGCCTGGTCGGCAACATCGCGTTCGTCGGTGCCGTCGCCGTGGTCGCGCTGGCCGCGATCGTCGCGTTCAACGTCATGCGCCCGCCGGCCAATCAGGTCGCGAGCGTTCCGTCGGCGTCGCCGACGGCAACGGCCACGGCGACCGCGACGGCGACGCCGACGGCAACACCGTCAGCGAGTCCGTCGCCGACACCGGTCGGGCTTTATGTGAACCAGACCTACAGGTTCAGCGTCGTGCTCCCACCGCCGTACCGGGTCTCCTCGCGGGCCATCAATGGCGCGGTCACGCCAGAGCGCGGCCAGGTCGCGTTCACGGCGCGGACCGAGGCGGACGAGGCTTCGATCGACACCTCGGGCTGCCACACCGCGTGTCCGCTTTGGCAGGGCGCCGCGTACGTGATCATCAACACTGGCACCGGAGCTCAGACGCCGCGGCAGTACTACGACGCCCAGGG
Source organism: Saccharimonadales bacterium (SeqCode) (assembly GCA_035493615.1). GTDB lineage: Bacteria > Chloroflexota > Limnocylindria > P2-11E > P2-11E > UBA4735. The sequence goes on from DATJHW010000145.1 coordinate 3,781, forward strand.
CGGCGCGGTGGGCCAGGTCATCGAGGACACGACTGTCGACGGCCGCACCGCGATCAAGGTCACGAACGGTGTCCCGTTCCCGATGCAATTCATCATCAAAGACGGCGACCGGATCATCGTGGTCGCGTATCAGATCTACTCCGGGAACGGCATGGAGATGCCGGTTGGCGCGACGAAGGAGAAGCTCGACGCGATCCTCGCGTCATTCCACTTCCTCCCGTAATCCGCCATTGCTGCGACAGACGAACCTGGAAACGGGCCCTAACGGCCCTATGCAGCAAACCAGCTCACCCGGGACTCTTCTCTGTGACACCGTGTACGCCATGACCGCCGACACCGCTGCCAAGGCGCTCGACTGGGAGCGGCTGTTCCAGACGCATTACCGCTCGTTGTACCGGGCCCTCGTGGGTGCGACCGGCCGGACGGATGGCGTGGACGACGCGATCCAAGACGCCTTCGCCCAAGGGCTTCGCGGCAAGGTGCCCCACGACGTCCGGTCGGTGGAGGGATGGCTGTTCGTCGTCGCGCTCAACAAGATCAAGCGCACGCAGCGTCGCGGCATGCGCTTCGTGCCGCTGCGCCGGCAGGACCAGTCGGGCGATGCGATCGACGCCGCGAACACGCGGGTCGATGTGCTCGCGCGGCTCGAGACGCTCTCGCAACGCGAACGCGAGCTGCTCGTGGCGAAGTTCTACGTCGGGCTCAGCCAGGACGAGATCGCGAAGTCCCTGGGGATCTCGCGCGGCACCGTGTCATCCGCGGTCAGCCGCGCAGCGGCTCGATTCCGCGCAGGGGGTACGCAATGAGCGATTCCGACCGGTTCGACGACGTCACCCACAAGCTCGTGACCGGGCTCGATGAGATCCACGTGCCGCCGGCCACGCTCCGCGCGACGGCCCCGCGGCGCGGCTTCCCGTTCCTCGCGCTCGCCGCGACCGCCCTCGTGGTCGTCGTGGCGCTCGCGCTGGGCGCCGTGCTCCGTCCCGCCGACAACGGCGTCGCCAATCCGGGGGCCGTGACGAGCCCGACCGCCTCGCCGGCCAAGTCGGCGTCGCCGACGACGACCCCGACGCCAACGGACATCCACGCCGCGCGGACCCTCCCCGAAGCGACGGCGAAGGCGCTCGTCGAGAAGACGGCTCTCGCGGTCATCGATGCCCTGAAGGCGAAGGACGGCGCGAAGCTCGCGACGTACGCGCACCCCGACAAGGGCGTGCGGTTCTCGATGTACCCGTTCGTTCGCACGGACACCGACGTGGTCCTCAAGGCATCCGATCTGGCGATCGCGTTCACGGATCCGAAGGTCCGCCTCTGGGGCGTCACCGACGGCAAGGGCGACGACTTCCGCGTCACGTTCGCGGACTACTACCCGAAGTACGTCTACGACGTCGACTTCGCGAAGGCTCCCGACGTCGCGTACAACCGCGCGATCGGTGTGAGCAACTCGACCGACAACAGCGCGACCGCCTACCCGGACGCGATCATGGTCGAGTTCCACTACG
>DATJHW010000146.1:0-7164 GCA_035493615.1 Saccharimonadales bacterium (SeqCode)
GAGATCGTGTTGATGTAGCGCGTCTGGGTGAGTGGCGGGATGCCGATCTCGAGCTGGCGGGCCCGCTTCAGGAGCTTGTACAGGACGAACCGAGCGCGCCGGGGACCCGCCGCGTCGACCAGGGCGTCGAGCGAGTCCATCCACTCCTGCGTTTCCGCCGGGTCGATGTCGGGAAGCTGCTGTTTGAACTCGTCGAAGACGTCGTGGATCGGTTTGTCCTGCAACATGCCCCCTCGAGCCAATGGTAAGCCGCGCGTCGTGCGAGACTCGACGGGTGGAGAACGATCCCCGGCGCCGGCGATCGCGCAGCGGGCGCCGCCGCGGCGCCGGCGGAGAGCGCGCCAAGCCGACGCGTGTCCCCGCCGAGCCGAAGCCAGCCGGGGCCGCGCGCGGGCTCGCTCGACGGGACCGACCGCAGCGCCGGCGGGCCCCCGCCGCGCAGCGTTCGCCGGACGAGCTGCGCACCGGTACGCCCTGCGTCATCGTCATGGACTGCCGCGAGGGCGAGCCCGACCGGACCGGTGCGGCCGCGGTGTTCGAGGGGTTCTTCGACCTGGAGACGGGCGAGCCACGGCGGGCCGGCTATGGGGTGCCGCGGCTGCGCATCGTGCGGCCAGCTCCGTCGGTCCGGCTCGAGCCCGAGAGCGAATCGGTGCCATCGGGTCCGACTTCGCCGGCCGCGGTCCAGCCAGCGTCACAAGAGCGGGTGTGGGGATTCGAATGCTGGTGGCGACCGGATCCTACGAACGCCGGTCTCACCGACGCGGATCGGATCGAGGTCGAGCAGAGCAAGAAGCTGCTTCGCGGCCTGATCCGGGACTCGCGGCGCTCCACCCGCCCAGCGCTCGCTCGCTAGCCCGCGCGGAGGGACATCCGTCGAAGGTACTAGGCCACTTGCGGTACGACGTGCTCATGCGCTGTGACTAGGACCGCCCCGGCCGGCCAACGAGACTCCGCGTACGCCCGCGTGGGGCGGAGCGACGGGGGCGCGGAGGACGGCAATGGCTCGACCGAAGAGCACGACGACCAGCAAGGGCGGGATCCGGTTCTGGCACAAGGTGCTCGCGGCGCTGCTCGTCGTCGGCGTCGTCCCGATCGCCCTCGTGAGCATCGTGTCCATCCAGAAGACCCGCACCGACCTCACCGACCTCGGCGTCACCAACATCCAGCAGCGGTCGACGTCGACGGCCGCCGCGCTCGACGCCTATCTCCAGAACCGGCTCGACGACATCGTCCTCGTGAGCCGGATCCCCGACGTCGTGCGGTACGCGACCGCGCCCGACCCTGAGACGAAGGACGCCGCGCGCCAGGCTCTGAAGGCCGCCGCCGCGAGATCCGCGGAATACGAATCGGTCGCGGTGGTCGACCAGACCGGCAAGATCGCCGCGGCATCGGTCGCGACAGACGAGGGTACCGACGTGAAGTTCCGGCAGTACTTCATCACGCCCAGCACGACCGGTCTGCCGTACATCAGTGACCCGAGCTACTCCGTCATCACGAACAAGCCCGCCCTCTTCTTCTCCGCGCCGGTCAAAGCGGCCGACGGCTCAGTGCTGGCCGTCGTGCGCTCGCGCCTCAACCTCACGGCCATCTGGAGCGTCGTCGAGGCCGACGCGAATTCCGTGGGCGCCGGCGCGCACAGCTTCCTGCTCGACGACTACGGGATCAGGCTGGCCGTGTCGGAGACGAAGGACAATCGCGCGAACGCCGAGAACCTGATCTACAAGCCGATCGCACCGATCGCGCCGGACATCGCCACGAAGCTCGCCGCGGACAAGCGGTTCGGGACGATCACGCCGGACAAGCTCGTCATCGACCCCCTGCCGACGCTCAAGTCCGCGCTCGATCCCTTGAAGAGCGGGTTCACGCCGTTCGCGTACGGGGCCGGCGTGGCCGAGCAGCGCGGCGTCGCGACGCGCCTCGTGGCGAAGCCGTGGGCGTACGTCCTGGCGGTCCCCCTCGCGACGTACACGAAGGCCGCCGACGATGCGACGTTCAACGCCGCGAGCGTGGTCGCCATCGGGCTGCTGCTCTCGCTCATCGTCGGGATCATGCTCACGCGGTCGCTGGTGCGCCCGCTCCGGCAGCTCGTGGGCGTCGCGACGAGCGTGTCGACAGGCGATACCGACCTCCGCTCCGCGCGCTTCGACACGCGTGAAGGCGACGACATCACCCGCGAGGTCGCATCGGCGTTCGACCGGCTCTTGAACGCGCTCCGCTTCTACGCGTTCGCCGACGAGCCGGGCGAGGAATGAACCCGCTCGGCGAGCAGGTCCTCCTCGTCGCCAAGGAGTATCTCGGGCCGGCTGCTCAGCAGTTCCTCTCCAAGGAGCTCCGCGGGCTCGAGTGCACCGCGGACACCATCACGTCCTGGCATCTGACCGCGCTCTCCGAGCGCGCCCGCATCGCCGCATCCAGGATCATGGACGCCGCGCGCGCCGACGAATTCGGGAAGCGGGTGGCGGGCCTGGCCGTCACGAGCCCGAGGTCCGGGCCGAAGGTGGCGGCGCAGCCGAAGGACGGCGGCGCACCGCGCGTCGCCATTGACGCCGCGGCGACGCTCTACGCGAGCGGGAAGCTCCGGCAGGCAGAGGCGGCGTACCGGCAGCTCGCCCTGAAGCACGGAGACGCGGAGTCATACCGCGGGCTCGCGCATTCGCAGGTCGCGCTCGAAGATCTGGGCGCGGCGGTGCTTGCGCTCCGCGACGGCGCGGCAAGCCTCGCCCGCAAAGGCGATCGCGCCGGCGCCATCTCGCTGCTCACCGAGGCGGTCACGATCGCGCCCGGCGATCTCGCTGCGCACCGCCGCCTCGCGGCCGCGCAGGCGAATGCCGGCCAGCCGGACGCCGCCTGCGCCGAGTACGAGCGATACGTCGACTACGCGCTTGCGGAGGGCGATAGCCGCCGCGCCTGGCTCGAGCTCACGTACGCCCGCGAGACGCTCGGCGACCTCCCTGGTCTCGTCCGGCTCGTCGATCGCCTGGTCCCCGCCGCCGTGACCACGGTCCCGGTCCAGGCGGCACAGCCGGCGCAAGTCCGACCCATTCCTCCCACCCCTCGGGCTGTCCCTCAACAGGTCAGCCCACCCCCTCCGCCGCCGGCGTCCGTCCGGCGGCTCGTGCCGGCCGAGCCGCCCGCGCCGCAGCAGATCGTCGTCGACGATCAGCCGCGGACGCGGCCGGTCGGTGCGCGCAGCGCGATGCACCTGCAGGGTGCGCGGACGATCACGTCGGTCGACGCATTCGACGAAGGTCCGGTCGACCTCGCGACGCGCATCGCGCCACGCACGAAGGACGCGGTGCGCAAGTTCTCCCAGGCCGAGTGGAAGGCCCGGCCGCCGATCGACATCGAAGCCACCCTCGCGTCCATGGCCCCGGGATCGACCCCGGAGCAGCGCGCGGCCGCCACCGCGATGCGGGCGACGGTGCTCATCGCCGCGCGCGATCCGCGCGCGAGCGAAACGGCGATCGACGGCGCCCGTCAGCTCCTCTCGCTGCACAAGCTCCAGGCGGCGTCGGACCTGCTGCTCGACTACATCGGTGCCGGCTACAGCGATCGCGAGGCTCAGCGGCTGCTCATCGAGGTGGACTGCGGTCTCGGGCGCCGCGACGTCGCACGCGACAAGTGCCGCCTGCTCGGCGAGGCCTATCGCCTCGACGGCCGCATCGACACCGCGAACGACGTGGAGCGCCTGGCGGGGATCCTCTAGGAGAACGACCCTCGCCGTGGGTAACCGACCACGTGCGGACCGATGCCGCGGTCGGAGAACGGCTTCAGCAGGAACGCGAGCACGAGGCCCGCGATGAATCCACCGATGTGGGCCATGTAGGCGACGCCGCCGGTCTGCGCACTGACCGATGTGGCCGCGAAGCCGTTGAAGAACTGGATGAGCGCCCAGAGGCCGATCATCGCGACCGCCGGCACCGTCGTGATGAAGTAGCCGAGCAGCACGCGCACCCGATTGGTCGGGAAGAGCACGAGGTAGCCCGCGAGCACGCCTGCGATCGCGCCGGATGCGCCGAGGCTCGGCAGGATCGAGTCGGGCCCCGAGTACACCTGCGCGAGCGACGCGACGAGCCCGCACACGAGGTAGAACCCGAGGTAGCGGACGTGGCCGAACGCTTTCTCCACGTTGTCGCCGAAGATGAACAGGAACAGCATGTTGCCACCCAGGTGCGTCCAGCCACCGTGCATGAACATCGACGTGAGCAGCGTGAGCCAAATGGGTGTTGGACCACGGGCCTCGTCGATCACTGCCGCGGTGCCGTCGGGCAAGGCGAGCTGGAACTGACCGACCAGATCCCGGCCGGTCGTGATCTCGACCGGCACGCAGCTGAACCCGTTGGTGAAGTCGGGGCTCACGAGCTGGTAGAGGAAGACCGCGATGTTGATCGCGATGATGACGAGGTTGACGAACGGGAACACCGGGACGGGGTTGTCATCGTCACCGATCGGGAGCATGGCGCGCGTAAGCATGCACTCGGCGTGCTAGGCCGGTAAAATCGACGTCCCCGGCGTCGTCGCCAAGTGGCAAGGCAAGGGTCTGCAAAACCCTCATCGCGGGTTCGATTCCCGCCGACGCCTCAGCGCAATTGCGCGGAAAATCGCGCGGTGCGGTCGCGTCACCGCGATCATGTCCTTCGATTGACAGCAAAACTGACAGCATGTCTTACGAGCCGACCGCCGAGTCGACCTCGGGCACCATCGCCGCCGGGACCGGTGCGGCAGACGCGAGCGCGGCAAGGCCGGCGTCACCCTCGCTGCGATAGCGCGCCAGGAGCTTGTACAGCCAGCTGCCCTGCACCCCGTGCACCCGGGCGAGCTGGCTGATCGATCGACCCTCGCGCAGATGGGCCGCGATGAGATACCGCCCGGCGTCCATTTGGAGACCGCTTCGCTTGGTGTCTCCGATGTCCTGACACATCCGGCGCTCAGGTGTCGCGTATCTCCCGAACTCGCACACCGCCGACGCCTCTGGATCTGGGTTTCCGAGCAGCTTCGAGCCCGCGGGATCGCCTCGCACGGCCGATGAGCTCTGCGCTGGGCCGAGCTCTGCCGGAGCGCCATCGCGAACGACATCGGAGGGCTCCGGTTGAATGCCGCGACGACCGAAGGTATTTTCGTCCAGCGGATGCGCGCGCTCAGCCAGCGATCGCGAATCGCGTGGTCACGTCGAGCACGCTCGATACGTCGAACGGCTTGCGCAGGAACCCGCTGGCCCCGAGGGCGGTCGCCCACCGTTCCGCGCCCGGACCCGCGGTCATCAGAATGATCGGAAGGTCCAGACCGCGCTCGTGCACGACATCGATAAAGCCGGCCCCGTCAAGGATGGGCATTTGCATGTCCACGAGCACGACGTAAGGCAACTCGGCCTCGATCGACCGCAGCGCTTCGGCACCGTTTCCCGCGGTCACAACGCGGAAGCCTCCTCTGGTCAGGATGTCGCCGATCACCTCGACGATCGCTGGCTCGTCGTCGACCACGAGTACCGGACGGCGGCCGTCTGGCGGAGCCGCGGGTGCGTTCGGTGTCCATGACCTGATCCAGCCGGGTAGCGCGTCCGGTGCCATGGGCCTGGCGATGTGAAACCCCTGCGCGAGATCGCAGCCGAGCGCGCGGAGGAGCTCCATGGTCGCGGCGTCCTCGACGCCTTCGGCGACGACCTCGAACCCAAGGTCGTGCCCGAGCGCGATCGTCGCGCGCACGATGGCCTCGCGACGATGATCCGCGGTCATCGGGGTCACGAACTGCCGATCGATCTTTACCGCGTTCACCGGCAGGGTCGCCAGGTGGCCGAGTGATGAGTAACCGGACCCGAAGTCGTCGATCGAGACCCGGCAGCCCAGCGACCGTAGGGCCGCGATCGCCTTCGCGGTCCGCTCCGGCCAGTACATGAATGTGCTCTCGGTGACCTCGAAACCGAACCAGCTCGGCTCCAGACCGAGCGAGCCCAGAAATTCCGCGATGAGGTCGGGGAACATCGGGTCGTGCAGGCTCACCATCGAGACATTCACGTCGACCTGCGCCTGCGGAAGGAGCGTGCGCCAGCAGGTCAGGTAGCGCGCGGTCTGCATCAAGACCGCCGAGGTGAGCCGCGTGATGCTCCCAGCATGCTCGGCGATGGGGATGAATGTCGCCGGCGGGATCGCCCCGCGGGTCGGATGCGACCAGCGAGCGAGGGCCTCGAGGCGGACGATCTCGCCGGATCGGACGTTGACGAGCGGCTGAAGCGCAATGGTGATGTCGCCGGCGTCGATGGCGTCGCGCAGCTCCTGTTCGTCAGGCTCGGCGCGGAACGGCGAACTCATTGCGTCGCAGGCTACGAATGTTGCTGCGGCGCTACCGAAGTCGCATTCGGTTTCGAGTCGCTCGCTTACTCGCCGAAGAGGAGATACCAGGTCGCCCGTGCCAGCTCCCTCGTCCGTGGAGCCGCGGGCTCATACGTCGCCGTGAGCGCGTCCTTGAGCAAGGCGATGATCGCCCGCGCCGTCGCGCGCTCGTCGATGGCCCACGCATGGCCGCCACGGCGCGCGCGGGCGTTGCGGACCCAGGCGGTGTAGCGGTCGAGATGCGCATGACGCAGGCGCGATTGGGCGATCCGCAGCTCTGGTTCGACCTCGATCGCCTCCAGCCACGCTCGGGCGATGCCCGAGACCGAGGAGCCGATGACCTTGGCGATCATGTCTTCGAGGGCCTTGCGGCTGGTAGTTGGCGGTAGCTCCCCGTGCTCAGTCTCGAGCTCGGCGATGCGCAGGACGAGGTCGGCCTTACTCTCGAAATGCTCGTAGAACGTGCCGACACTCACGCCCGCATTCCGGCAGACCTCCTGGATCCGCGCTCGGGCATAGCCATCCCTCTCGAAGACCGCCCTCGCGCTGACCAGCAGCCGCGCGAGCTTCTCCTCAGGTCGGCGCACCTGCCGGGGCCGGTCGGCCAGCTCCATCAGCTGCCCTCGGACGCGGCGATGCCGGGGGTAGCGCGTCTTGATTTACCCAACGCTAAGCAATCGTGTCCGCCGCTGCCGAACCCGAACTCGATTTCGGTTCCCCGAGGTCGAAGCCCACAGGGCGATTGTGGGCGCGGGGTCAAGGCGCAGGGCGGAGTTGGAGTTCAGCGAGCGCGCTGCCCATGAGCGGTGAGGTCGCCTCCTTGACTGTCGAGCGC
>DATJHW010000147.1:0-33241 GCA_035493615.1 Saccharimonadales bacterium (SeqCode)
AGATCTTCCGATCCCCGCCGGGCCTGGTGCCGGTCACTGCGTGTGGCGCGCTTAGACGGTCGACTTGCGGGCGCGGCCGGCGCCGCGGACCGCGAGGCCCACCGCGAGCGTGATGATGCCGCCGACGATCGCCTCCGGGACGCCGTTCGTGCCGGCGACCGTCCACGCGACATCTGCGGGAAGGTACGGTGCGCCGTTCGGTCCGGTGAGCAGCACGGCCATGCTGAGCACGAGGACGGTGTTCGTCGCCGTGCCGAGCACGCCGGCCGCGAGCAGTGCGAATGGCTCGTTGATCCGGCGAAGCCCGCGGTACACGAAGTACGCCACGACGCCGATCAGAAGCCGTGGCCCGAACGCGATCAACGGGTTCTGGAAGAGCGGCGTGGTCGCGCGCAAGAAGCTGAACAGTCCGAAGATGCCACCGACGGCGAGTCCGGCGATCGGTCCCTCCATCACACCGGCGAGGATCGCCGGGATATGCAGGATCGTCGCGTTGACCCCGGTCGGCAGAGGGATGAATCCGATGCCCGTGAAGCCGAGGGCCAGCTGGATCGCCGCCAGGACGCCCGAGACGACGACCGTTCGAACGGTCCGGTTCTGGGGCATGAGTCCCATGTCGTCGTCCATCGCCCCAGGTCGCGCTGTGGTCGCCATTTCCCCCTCCGTCGCGATTGCTTGCGCGGGACTCTACACCCGGCGTTCGGCCGCGCGATGGCCCTATCGTCGGAGCGCATGCGAGTCGCGATCCTCGGCCTCGGCGCGATCGGCACCCTCGTCTCCCGGACGCTTGGCGGCCGGCTGTCGGTCACGTGCGTGGACCGGACAACAGCCCCGCTGAACGGGCACGTGGAGCCGGTGGACATCGCGGTCGTGACCACGAAATCGCAGGGAACCGCGTGGGCTGCGGACACCGCGAAGCGGGTGCTCGCCAAGCACGGGACGGTCATCACGATCCAGAACGGTCTCGGCCATCGCGAGCGGCTCGCAGCCGTTCTGGGCGACGATCGCGTCGCGGTCGGCGTCATCTACGTCGGCGCGGTCCTGGACGGCGGCGAGCTGCGCACGACCGGCCCCGGCCGGGTCGAGCTCGGCCGCGCGCCGCATGTCGACGAGCTCGCGGCGGCACTCCAGGCCGGCGGCATGAGCGCGACGGTCGTCGACGATCCGTGGCCGGCCGTCTGGCGCAAGCTCGTCGGAAACGCGGCAGTGAATCCGGTGAGCGCGCTCGTCGGCGTCACGAACGGCGAGCTGCTGAAACACCCCGCGTCCCGGATCGTCGACGCGGCCGCGCGCGAGTCGGCGCGGGTCTCGAGTGCCGAGGGGGTGCCCATCTCCGACCAAGAGGCGCTCGCGCTCTGGCGCGCGATGGCGGAACTCACCGCGGGCAACCGCTCGTCGATGTTGCAGGACGTCCGCAGCGGCCGGCCGACCGAGATCGACTGGATCAACGGCGAGGTCGCGCGTCGGGGGCGCGGGCACCATGTCCCGACGCCGGTGAACGACGCGCTGCTGCAGCTGGTCGAGGTCCTGGAGGCGTATCCCTAGGAGCGTTGCCCTTTCATTGCTTCGTGATGAGCTCGGCGATCACCTTCGCGTCCTCGAACGTGCGCCCGACGCGCGCCTCGACGCCATCGATCCGCCCGGTGCGGAAACCGGCGAAGAGCGCGGTATTGATCGCGGCGCGGGCTTCGCCGAGCCCGACGTGGTCGAGGAGCAGTGCCAGAGCGCCCACCGCGCCCACCGGGCTCGCCGCCTGCTGGCCGGTGTACTTCGGCGCCGAGCCGTGGATCGGCTCGAACATCGACACCTGCCCGGGATGGATGTTCCCCGACGCGCCTGTGCCGAGCCCGCCACAGATCGCCGCACCGAGGTCGGTGATGATGTCGCCGAACAGATTCGTGGTCACGATGACGCTGAACTGCTCGGGCTTCTGGACGAGCCACATGCACGCGGCGTCCACGTACATCGCATCGTGCTCGACATCCGGGTACTCGGCCGCGACCTCTTCCAGCACGTCGCGCCAGATCTGCTGGACCGGCACCGCGTTGGACTTGTCCACGAGCGTCACCTTCTTGCGGTCTAGCTCGCGCGCGCGCTCGAAGCCGTAACGCGTGATGCGCTCGATGCCGCGACGGGTGAAGACCATGTCCACCGAGACGCGCTCGTCCGGCGTGCCCTGTCCGGTGCGCGTGCCCTGTCGTCCGTAGACGTCCTCGGTGTTCTCGCGCATCACGAAGATCCTGATGTCCTTCTCCGTCTTGTCCTTCAACGGCGTAAGACGCGAGTCGTACAGGATCAGCGGCCGCAGGTTCACGTACAGGTCGAGGCCGCGACGGAAGCCGAAGATGATGTCCGCCTCGAGCATGCCGCGGGGCACGCCCGGATGGCCGACCGCGCCGAGAAGCACGGCGTCCAGCTTCCGGATGGGCTCGAGCGCGGCCGCGTCGAAGCGCCGGCCGTCGCGCAGGTACTGCTCGCCCGACCAGCCCAGAACGGTCCGCTCGGTCCGGAAGCCGAACTTGGCCTCGCAGGCGTCGAGGACGACCAGGGCCGCGTCGACGACCTCGGGCCCGATCCCGTCGCCGCCGAGGACGCCCAGTTTCACGACGCGCGAAGGTGTTCCCAAGGCTCGGATCGGATGCTACCGTTCTGGGCGATGCGGTCGCTCGTCCTTGGCATCGTCGTTATTGAGCTCCTTATCGGGGGCACGAGCGACGCTGGGAGGGGCACCGAGACCACGTAGCAAAGGCCAAAGCCGGAACCGCCAAAGACCTCCCAGGACATGGGAGGTCTTTTCAGTTCCGGGAGGGAGCAGGGTATGGACGCGCGCAAGGAGCTGGCACGGCGGCTGGCGAAGCTGGGCATGCACTTCGAGGGGGAGCGCCTCGATCATGCCGAGCGGATCGTGCACCTGCACGCGCCGCATCACGGATCGCTCACCGACCTGGTGCTCATGACGATCTGCGTCGAGGCGTACCGGAAGTCGGACGTCGACCTGCCCGCGTGGGTCTGACCCGCTAGAGCAGCGCCTTCGCGATCGTCCGGAGCTGGCCGGGAAGATCGTCGCCGAGCACCTGCAGGCAGACGTGATCCGCGCCGCCCTTTCGATGCGCGTCGGCGCGCGCCTGCACCGCGTCGACGCCGCCCCAGGCCACGATCGCATCCACCAGCTTGTCGCTCCCGCCGTTGGCGATCTCGGCATCACCCCAGCCCAGGCGTCGGAGGTTGTTGGCGTAGTTGTCGAGGTCCAGGTAGCGCTTCATGTGCCGGCGCGCGATCTCGCGGCCCTTCGCCGGATCCGCCTCGACCGTGCAGGCCTGCTCCACCGCGAGCAGGGGATCCGCGCCAAGCTCCTTACGCGCGATCGGCGTGTGCTCGACCGGCACGAAGTACGGGTGGGCGCCGAGGGATCGCTCCGCCGCGAGTCGCAGCATCTGCGGCCCGAGCGCCGCGAGCACGCGTGGCGCCGGAGGGTCCTTGCGGTTCGGGCCGACGTATGGCGCCTTGTCCATCTCGTCGAGATACGCCTTCATCCGGCTGAGCGGCTTGGAGTAGCCGCCGCCGAGCCGCGCGTCGATGGTGGGCTTGTGGCTGACCCCGACGCCGCAGAGGAACCGGTCCGCGTAGGCCTCCTGCAGCGCGCGCGCGCCGTTCGCCATCGCCACGGGGTCGCGGGCCCAGATGTTCGCGATGCCGGAGGCGACGATGAGCGTCTTCGTTGCCGCGAGCAGGATCCCCGCGTGCGCGAAGAGCTCCTTGCTGCCGAGCGACTCCGGGATCCAGAGGGCCCCGAAGCCGAGTGCCTCGACCTCCTGCGCGATCCGTCCCTCGTCGGCAGCGGTCATGCGCTCGAGCTCGAAGCTCCAGACGCCGATCGGCCCGAGGCGGGTGGCGGCTTCGCGTGCGGTCTTCATCGGCTGGGCGCATTCTCCCATCCATCAAGCCCTTCCGCTTCGCGATCACCGCCACGCGCGCGGAGTCCGGTGACGCCTGGCGCGCGAAGGCGCGCCGCATCGAGGAGCTCGGCTACGACACGCTCCTGGTCACCGACCACATCACGCAGCAGCTCGCGCCGATCCCCGCGATGGCCGCGGCACTCGAGGCGACCACCCGGCTTCGCGTCGGGAGCTACGTGTTCTCGAATGACTATCGCAATCCCGTGATGCTCGCGAAGGAGATCGCGACCCTCGACGTGCTGTCGGGTGGCCGCGTGGAGTTCGGCCTCGGCGCCGGCTGGTACCAGCGCGATTACGAGATGCTCGGGCTGCCGTACGACCCGCCTGGGAAGCGCGTATCACGCTTGATCGAGTCGGTCACGCTGATCGACCGGCTCTTCGTCGAGGATTCGGTCGACGCGAGCGGCGAGTTCTACACGGTGCACGGCGCCACGGTGCTCCCGAAGCCCGTCCAGCGCCCGCGCCCGCCGCTCATGATCGGCGCGGGCGGCCCGCGGATGCTGCGATTCGCGGGGCGGCATGCCGACATCGTGGCGCTCAACCCGCGGTTCGACACGAACGCCCAGCCGGTGCTCTCCGATCTCACCCGCGGCGAGACCGAGCGCAAGCTCACGCGCCTGCGCGCGGAGACCGGGGCGAGGCTCGATCGCGTGGAGCTGAACATCTTCATCGTCGATGCGGGCGTGACCGACGAGCCGCGCTCGTTGTTCGACGCGCTGGCCACGCGGGTCAAGGGCGCGGTCGCGCAGGTGGTCGACTCACCGTTCTTCCTCTACGGATCGCACGCGGAGCTGAAGCGGCAGCTGCACGAGCGGCGCGAGCGTCTCGGGATCACGTACATCGGGCTGCCGGAGAAGGCGATGGAGCCGTTCGCCACGCTCGTGCGGGAGCTGCGCGGGACCTAGGGGCTTGCGCTCGGTGGCGTCGTGAGCCGGGGCGTCGGCGTCACGGTCGGTGCCGCGCTGGTCGGTGCCGCGCTGGTCGGTGCCGCGGTGGTCGGCGCCGCGGTCGTGGGAGCTGCCGTCGTCGGCGCGGCCGTCGGGACGGTCGTCGCGGGCGCGACGGTGAACGAGCTCGACGGCAACGCCGAGGGCGATGCCGGGGCGCCGGCGCTCTGGGCTTCGGGTCGGGTGAGCAGGATGAGGAGGCCGAAGGCGATCAGTGCGATCAGCGCGGCGCCGAGGAACGCGGCGTCGAGGACCCTAGATCCCGTAGCGCTCGGGCTTCCAGGGAAGGCGTAGGGCGCTTGGCGGGGCCATGTAGCCGAGCAGCGCGGAGGACGCGACCACGGCGGGGCTCGCGAGGTAGCCCTCGCCACCGACGCCCATGCGGTTCTGCCAGTTCCGGTTGAACGACGTGATCGCGCGCTGTCCCTGCTCGAGCGCGTCGTCCCCCTGGCCGAAGCACGGGCCGCACCAGCTCATCCGGATCTGCGCACCGACAGAGCGCAGGACGTTGCCAACGGATTCACCGCCGAGCCGCTGGTCGGGCCGCTCGATGGCGTCCTTCACCGAGCCTGAGCCGGGGAACACCACGAAGTCCGTGGCGGCCTTCGTGTGGCCGGCGTCGCGCGCGTCGCGGACCACGAGCGCGGCCTGGAGGAGATCGTCGTAGCTGCCGTTCGTGCACGAGCCGATGTAGGCCTTGTCGAAGGTCAGGTGCTCCGACGCGACCTCGTCCGCGGCGAACGCGTTCCCGGGCGAATACGGCTTCGCGATCATCGGGACGACGTCGGAGAGATCGAGCGCCTCATCGATCTCGTACTGGGCGTCCTTGCCCGGCCCCACCAGCGGGTAGGGGAGCGCGATGCCCTTGTCGCGGTACCACGCCGCGGTGAGCTCGTCCGCGGCGAAGATCCCGTTCTGGGCCTCGCCCTCGGCCATCATGTTCGCGATCGTGTTGCGGTACGCGATCGGCAGCTGCCGCTTCTCGTCGACGAACTCGACTGACATCCCCTGCGACTGCGCGGTGCCCCAGCGCTCGAGGAGCTTGAGCACGATGTCCTTCCCACTCACCCACGGCTGCAGCGTGCCGGTGAAGACGACCCGTCGAGCCTTGGACAGCGTCGTGAACACGTAGCCCGTCGCCCAGCCGAACCCGAGGGTCGTCGAGCCAACGCCGATCCCCACCGCGCCGTACGCGCCGTACGCGCGGCTGTGCGAATCGGCGCCTGCCACGAACGAGCCCGGATGCACGAGGCCCTGCTCCGGGAAGTAGAAGTGGAAGATCCCGTCGCCCGGCGTGGCGTAGTAGGGCTTCGCGATCCCGAACTTCTCGGCGAACGCCTTTCCGATCGCGGTCTGCTTGTCGTCGGCCTCTTTGCGCGTGAACACGAAGTGGTCGTTCGCGACCGCGATCTGGCGCGGGTAGATCGTGTCGCCCCCGGTGATCTGGTTGAAGGTGTGGATCGCGAACGGCGCCGTTCCGTCGGATGCCGGCAGAAGATCCGCATAGACGCGGAGCGTCGCGCCGGGCCGCACGTCAGCGTCCTTGTCCACCCGGTGCGCCCAGACGATCCGCTCGGTCGTCGTCATGCGGCGGGCCGTCTCGTCATCGGGCCACTCGATCCGTGGGGGCCGGGTCACCGATGCGGCGAACTCGCGCCGGCCGATCGTGAAGATTCCGCCGGACCGGCGGATCTCATCCTCCTTCGGCGTCAGCGGCAGCGGGTCGTACGTCTTGCCCTGGGTCTCGTTCACGAGCCGGCGGGTCGACGGCTCGTAGCAGAAGGTGTCGCCGTCCTGGGCGTCGTCGACCGCATCGGGAGCCTGCACCACCTCGAGCCCGAGGTTGAACGCGTTGCGGCGGAAGATGTCGCCCATGTTGTTGCCACACACGATCACGAGCTCGAGCCCGGCCTCCTCGGCGACGGCCTTCAGCCCGGCGGGGCTCATCTCGCGGGAGCTGCCGATGGCGAACCGATCTCCCGCGATGACGAAGGTCTCGCCGGCGTGCACGCGCTTGCGGAAGTCGGGCATCAGGAACCGGAACGAGCCGGCCTTCCAGCGCTCGTCGAGGGTGTCCAGGCTCTCGGACACGCAGTCCTTCGCCGGCGTGATCTGGTCGGTGTCGATCGCGTCGAGCTTCTTCCCGGGACGGCGCCCGGAGCGGTCCCAGAAGATCAGGGCCTTGCCGCGGATCGTGGCCTCCGCGCGCTCCGCCTCGGGCGCCACGATCCGGCGCACGAGGTCCGCCGCGTTGACGCCGGGCAGGGGCTTCGCGGGGAGGATCCGATGCCGCACGTCGGTCACCGCGTTCAGTCTAGGCGGGCCAGCGTGTCGAGCTCCTCCTCCGTGAGCAGCCGGTCGGACGCTTTCGCCGCGGTCATGATCCGGTCGATGCGCACCCGGCTCGCGTCGACGCCGCGCTGCTCGAGCCAGAACACCACGTTCGATTCGCCGCTCATCGGGCCGACCTCGATGCGCTGCTCCCGCCCGACGACCGAGGCCGGTACGCCGCTGTACACGCGGTCCGCGAGCACGCGGTCGCCCTTGCGCAGGGCCTTCACGACGGCGGCCGCGTGCACGCCGGTGCCGGTGCGGAACGCGTCCGCGCCGAGGGCCGGGTAGTTCGGCGGCAACGACGCGCCGCAGTGCTCGACCACGAGCGCCGTGTACTCGACGAGCGGCTCGAGGTCGGTCGTGATGAGGCCCCAGAGCCGGAGATTCACGAGGAGCTGGTCCATCGACGTGTTGCCGACCCGCTCACCGATGCCGAGGGCCGTGCCGTGGACCCGATCCGCGATCGCCGTCGCGGCGAGCGCGTTGATCGTGCCGAGCCCACGGTCGTTGTGCCCGTGGTAATCGAGCTTCACGGCCTGTCCCTTGATGATGTCCGTCCGGATGAACGTGAGCAGGTTGCGCACGCCTTCGGGTGTGGCGTGGCCGACGGTGTCCGAGGCGCAGATCCGTCTGGCCCCGGCCCCGATCGCGGTCTCGTACAGCGTGACGAGCGTCTCGGGATCCGCGCGCGTCGTGTCCTCCGTGACGAACATCACCGGCAGGCCGTTCTTGACCGCGAGGCTCACGGAGTCCTCGACCTGCGCGCGCATCGTGTCGATCGACCAGCTCTCGGCGACGCGACGGATCGGGCTCGACCCGATGAACGCGCAGGTCTCGATCGCGACGCCCGACTCGACGGATGCCTCGATCGCGCCCGCGATGTCGGCCGGATGCGTCCGGCACGCCACGTTCGGCGTGATCCGGAGCTTCGTGGACTCCTTCGCGAGGGCGACGATCGCCGCGCGGGCCGCGCTCGACGCGCCGGGCAGGCCGATGTCCGCGCTCGAGATGCCGAGCTCGTCCATCAGGTGCAGCAGCCGGATCTTCACGTCGAGCGGCGGGTTGCGTACCGACGGCCCCTGCAGCCCGTCGCGCAGGGTCTCGTCGTCGAGCTCGACCGCGCGGTAATCGGCCCGCGCCGCGCGTCCGTCGCGGTTCCAGTCGTACACGAGCTCGTCGAGCTCGCTCACCTCGTGGGCACCGCCGACGCACGTGCCGTGACCACGCGCCCGTTCTCGTACGCGAGCAGGGCGATCTCGCGTGGGTCGACGCCGGTGTGGCGCGACGGGCTGAAGGCGTACGTGGTGGCGATGCCCGCGAATGTACCGCCCTCGATGCGCGACCGCGACCGCTCCGCGTCTCCCGACGCATCGGCGCTCGCGGCGAGGAGCGCGACGGCGTCGGTCGCGGTCGCGGCCTGCGTGCCGAGACCCGCGGCCCCCGGACGGCGCAGGCCGGGCCACCGCACACCGGGCGCGGACTCGCCCAGCCGGCCGGCGTCGTTCGCGTCGGTGAGATAGGACAGGAAGATCTGGACGGTGGTGGTCGCGTCCGGTGCCGGGACGATGCGCACGGGATCGAGGTAGCCCATGGCCGGTCCGGCGAAGTACACGCCGGACCCGGTGCCCGCGAAGGGCTTGAAGCGCTGCGCGAACGTGTCGCGCTGATCGGGTGCCGCGCTCATCACGAACGGCAACGGCCGGCCGTCGGCGCGGAAGACCGCCTCGAGTGCCAGCTCCTCGCGACCCGCGGCCAGCGAGCCGTTCGCGACGATGATCGATGGCGTGGCGCGCGTCGGCAGCGCGTCGACGAGGACCCGCGCGATCGCATCGGGTGTGGGCGCGAGGCCGAAGATCCAGCGGGCCGCGGGACCGGCCGGCTCGGCGATCGGCAGCGTGAACAGGACCGGTCGTCCGACGAGCGCGATCGCGCCCGCGAGCGTGTCGTCGAGCGTGGCCGGCACGCCGACGACGAACGCGTCGGTGTCGTGTGCGTCCGCGGCGCGTTTGAGCTCGAGGAGCAGCTTGGCGTCGCTGCCCCCCACGTCGACGATCCGCAGCTTGACTCGCGGCGTGCCGCGCTGGCCGTCCACGAATTGCTGCATCGCGGTCCGCTGCGCGTCGCCGCGCGGGCCGCGGCTGCCCGAGAGGTCGAGCAGCGCCGTGACCGAGTAGGTGCCCGGCTCGCGGGTCGGCGGCGGCGTGGACGCGCTGGTCGTTGGCGGCGACGCGGTGCACGCCGCGAGCAGGACGGTGAGGGCGACGAGCGTCGCGCGCCGGACCTGGCGCATTGGGGGGCTAGGCGCGGGTGCCGCCCGGGATGCCTTCCTTCGCGTACACGTGCTCGAGGAGATCCTCGGCGCGCGGATCGGGAGCGGCTTCGGCCTCGTCGATGGAGCGCTCGATCTCCGCCGCGATCTCGGCACGCATCGCGTCGAGCGCCTGCTGACCCACGCCCTGTGCGAGGAGGTAGTCACGGCCCTTGTCGACCGGATCCTTCGCCTGCCACTCCTTCAGGAGATCCTTGGAGCGGTAGCGCGAGTCGTCGTCGTCGGAGCTGTGCGGCTGGTAGCGGTAGCACTTCACCTCGACGATGCTCGGCCCACCACCGCTTCGGGCGTGATCGGCGGCCTCCTTGGTCTTCGCATAGACGTCGAGGACGTCGGTGCCGTCCGCGATCAGGCCGGGGATGCCGTAGCCGGCGGCGCGATCGGCGACGTTCGGCACGCTCATCTGCTTGGACGCCGGCGTCGAGATCGCGAACAGGTTGTTCTCGATCACGAACACGACCGGCAGCTTGTGGATCGCGGCGAAGTTGACGGCCTCGTGGAAGTCGCCGGGGCTCGTCGCGCCGTCGCCGCCGTACGTGAACACGACCCGGTCCTCCTTGCGCACCTTGATCGCGAGCGCGATGCCCGCGGCCTGCGGGAACTGCGTCGCGATGCAGACCGAGCCGGTAACGATGTTCGCCTCGGGCGAGCTGAACTGGTTCACCACCTGCCGCCCGGCCGAGTTCGGATCGGTCGCCTTGGCGAACACGCCGAGGAACTGATCCTTCGCGGTCTGGCCGAGGACGAGCGCGACACCGACGTCGCGGTAGTAGGGATGGACCCAGTCGTGGCCGCGCTTGATGACCCAGGCCGAGCCGACCTCGGCGGCCTCGTGGCCGTCGGCGACGCCGACGAACGCCGCGCGGCCCATCCGATTCATCTGCATCATCCGCTCGCCGAGCATCCGGGTGAGTAGCATCGCGCGGTACATGCCCGTCGCGTCGTCGAGCGTCAGCCCGAGCGCTTCGTGCCGGTTCTTGGTCTTGATCGCCATCAGCGTGATGCTACCGACCGCCGGGTCACGGTGGCGACCAGGAGCAGCCCATCGCCGACCTCGACGCTGCCGCGCCGCTCGGTGAGCTCGTTGCTCACGCCCCGCGTGGATCCGCGGACGAGGTCCTCGTGACGGAGCGGGTACCGGAGGCCGTCCGTGGCGACACCGCGCGCGACCTCCGACAGCGGCTCGAGGGTCACCCAGTCGCCCGGCGCGCCCTCGAGCTCGAGGATGCCCGGGCCGAGCACTGATCGGAAGGTCGCGTGCTCGGTCACGAGGCTGACGTCGATGGCCGCGAAATCCTCGTGCGCCAGGAGCATGAGGTTGCCGAGCATGTGATCGAGGCGCGCGCCGCCGAACGCACCGACCACGACGATCTCGTCGGCGCCGCGTTTCACCGCGGCATCGAGCGCGAGCTCCCCGTCGGTCTGCGCCTTCTCGGTGGGGTGGCGCTCGAGCGTCGCACCGGCCCGCTCGAGCTCCCGCAGCCGGTCGTCCGCGAGCGCATCCATGTCGCCGACCACGAGGTCCGGACGACGCCCGGTCTTCGGAAGCCGGTTCGCGCCGCCGTCGGCCGCGATGACGACCTCGGCGCCCTTGGCGAGAGCCGCGAGCCAGGCATCGCTGCCCAGCGGTTCGCCATCGAGCACGACCAGTGCGCGCACGGCTTGGAGCCTACGCGCGGGCGCGCGGCGGCTCGAACTCCGCGTCCTCGACCATGCCGGCCTCGTCCGCCGTCAGCTCGTGCACGGGCGGCGAGAAGAACCGTTGGGCGATCGCCGTCGGTACGGTCGCCGACAGGATCACGACGCTCACGAGGACCGAGAACTGGGTGCGGTCGATGATGCCGGCGTTCAGCCCGTACAGCGACGAGATCGTCCCGAACGTGAGCCCGGTGCTCATGAGGAGCGTGGTGTACGTCGCGTGTGGACGGACGTAGCGAAGGGCGACCGGCATGACGCCGATGAACTTCAGACCGATCTTCACCGCGAAGAACGCGGCCAGCAGCGGCAGGGCAGTCGCAAGCGCACCGAGGCTGACGTTGAGGCCGCCCTTGAAGAAAAAGAACGGTGTCAGCAGCGAGAAGGCCACGACCCGGAACCGCCGGTGCTGCTCCGGGTAGCGCTGGAAGATCCGCGACACGGCGAGACCGAGAAGGAACGCTGGAAGCACGGCGTGACTGTTCGCCAGGCCCGCGGTCCACATGAGCAGGAACAGGACGAAGAACGCGCCCTTGATCTCGGGCTCGATGACCCGATCGCCGTACCGCGCGAAGAACGGCTTCTGCAGCAGCGTCATCCCGCCGATCGCGACGATCGACACGCCGATGAACAGCACGAGGTACGGCGTCGGCTGGATGAACAGGAGCGACAGCGCCAGCGCGGTGCCGAGATCGGTGACGAAGGTCGCGGCCATGATGATCTTGCCGATCTCGGTTTTCGTGAGGCCCGTCTCGACCAGCACGGCATACACGACCGCGAGGGACGTCGTCGAGAGCGCGACCCCGGCGATCTCGGACTGCTGCAGGTCCCAGCCCGCGACGTAGAACGCGAACAACCCCGCGCCGACGAAGGGCAGGGCGAAAGACAGGCCGCCGAGGAGCAGCGATTCCTTCAGCTTCTCGCGCATCAGGCCCGGATCGACCTCGGCGCCGGCGAGGAACGTCAGTACGATCGACGCGAACGACGCGATGAAGTCGATCCACGGAGTCGTCGTGACGCCGAGGAAGTTCCCGGCGAGGACTCCGAGGATGATCTCGATGATGGCGACCGAGATCCCGAGCTCGACCGACAGCATGGACGCGACGAGGATGAGCGCGCCGAAGATGGTCGCGATGAGCAGCTGATCCACGTTACCCTCCGCCAAAACGTCGTTTGGTAGAGGCCATCAGCCGCGCGATGCGCGGCGCTCAACGGCGGGACTCATCGCCGACGGTCCTAGTGTCGCGTGACCGGCCTCCGCGACGCAAACACCGGGATCGCCGCGGCGAGCGCGAGCACCTGCGTGCCCACCGAGATCGCGATGACCGCCGGGATGCTCCGGTCGTACGCGACGCCGAGCGCGGCGCTGCCGATGAACCAGGCGACGCCGTAGGCCGTGTTGAAGATGCCGTACGCGGTCGCGCGCGAGCCCGGGGCCACCAGGTGTGCGACGGCGGCGCGCACGGTCGACTCCTGCGCGCCGAGGACGATGCCCCACAGCACGAGGCCCGCGCCGAGCGCCAACGGCGAGCTGGCGAATACCAGGAACGGGGTGATCGCGGTGACCACGGGGACGAACAGCACCGAGGCGAGGCCGACGCGGTCGAAGGCCAGGCCGGCGAGGAGTGCCGCGATGGCGCTGACCCCGGTCGCGATGGCGAAGAAGAGGGGAACGAGCGGCTCGGAGAGGAGCCGCTGGACCGTGATGTGGTACGAGATGAGCGAGAAGTGCGCGAAGCCCGCGACCGTCAGCGACGCGAAGATCGTGTACAGGATGAAACCGCGGCGATCGGTGACCGCGCCGCGCTGCTCTTCGCCGGTCCGTTCCGGATGCGGGAATCGCCGCCGGGCGATGGACAGGACGGCGAGCGACGCGAACGCCGGCACCGCGAGGACGGCGAACGCGACCTGATACGTGCCCCCGATGAACAGGACGAGCGCGACGGCGAGCGGCCCGAGCAACGCCCCGGTCTGGTCCATGGCCTCGTGCACGCCGAACGCCCACCCGGCACCGAGGCGGCTGGCCGCGCTCGCGAGCATCGCGTCGCGCGGCGGCACGCGGACGCCCTTGCCGAAGCGTTCCGCGATCACAAGGGCGGTGGCGACGGGCCAGCTGCCGGCGAGCGCCAGCGCGGGAACGGCGAGCATGTTCACGACGTAACCGAAGAACGCGATCGGCCAGTATCCGCGAGTGCGGTCGACCGTCACGCCCGAGAGCAGCCGCACCGCGTAGCCGACGAGCTCGCCGAAGCCGCTCGCGATGCCGACCACGGCGGCGCTCGCGCCGAGCGTCGCCATGTACGGGCCGACGATGCTCCAGCCGCCCTCGTAGGTCATGTCGCCCAGGAGCGACACGACGCCGAGCAGGAGCACGAACGAGCGGGCCGAGGCCCGGCCGGCCTTCACCCGATCGGCTCCGCCCCATCGCGCTCGCGCGCGAACGTCGCGGCGAGCGCGAGCAGCCACAGGCCGATCGCCAGATGGGCGGCGCTGAAGTACGGCTGGGCGAGCGCGTCCGCGAGCGACCGCGGCATGACCGATAGCCACGCGGGGGAGAACGCCTCGAGCGGCACGAACGCGAATGCCACGAGGCCGAGAACCGCCGTCACGCGGCCGAAGGTCCGCGGCAGCACGCCGGTCTGGGCCCACATCTTCCCGATCGTCCACCACCACATCCCGAGCACGAACAGCGACGCCGGGCGTACGTCGACGTTCGCCGATCCGGCGAGGCCCACGGTGGCGACGGCCGCGCCGGCGATGGTCGCGAGGATCGCGCCGCTCTGCCGCACCGTCGCGTGCCGGACGTGGAGCACGGCGATGGCCGGGAGCAGGAAGCCGTAGGCGACCGCCACGAGCGCGTCGTACAGGTACGGATAGGCGAGCGCGCCGAACGCGACGATCGAAAGATGCGCGACCGCGGCGATCGCGCTCCATAGCGCGGCCTTCCTGGTGGCCGCTATTTCGTCGGCGTTGACGGCTTCTTGCTCGATCTCTGGCCTGCGGCCAGTGAGTGCTCAGGGCTGATCGATTCGCTCCTCGCGGCGAAGCCGCTCGTCGCTCATTTCTTCTTCTGCCCCTTCTCGTCGTACTCGTAGAAGCCGCGGCCGACCTTCGTGCCGAGCCGGCCGGCGAGCACCATGCGCTTCAGCAGCGCGGGCGGCGCGACGCTCGGGTCCTTGAACTCGTCGAAGAACACGTTCGCGACATGCAGGTTGATGTCGAGGCCGGTGTAGTCGATGAGCTCGAACGGCCCCATCGGGTGCCGCAGGCCAAGCTTCACGGCGGTGTCGATCTCCTCGACGGTCGCCACGCCCTGCTCGAGCGCGCGGATCGCGCCGAGGAGGTACGGGACCATCAGGCGGTTCACGATGAAGCCCGGCGAGTCCTTGCAGACCACACCCGTCTTGCCGAGCGACGTGACGAACTGTCGCAGGGTCGCGATCGTCTCCTCGCTCGTCGTGAGGGCCTGGACGATCTCGACGAGCGGCATGACCGGGGCGGGATTGAAGAAGTGGAGGCCGGCGAACCGGTCGGGCCGCTTGGTGATCGCGGCCATCTCGACGATCGTCAGGCTCGAGGTGTTCGACGCGAAGATCGTGCTCGCAGGGCAGAGCGCATCGAGGGTCCCGAACACCTCCTTCTTCGCGGGCATCTCCTCGATCACGGCCTCGATCACGACGTCGCAGTCCTTGAGGTCAGCCAGGTCCGTGGTCCCGCGCATCCGGCCGCGCGCGCTCGTGGCGTCGTCCTCGGTCATCTTGCCGGACTTCACGATCCGGGCGAGCGAGGAGTCCACGCGCCCGAAGCCCTTGTCGAGGAGCGCCTCTGCGACCTCGCGGATGACCGTCTCGTAGCCCGCCTGCGCGCACACCTGCGCGATACCGGAACCCATCAGGCCGAAGCCCACGACGCCGACGCGCTTGATCGCCATGACGCTCCCCTCGGACGCGTATTCGCTCGCGCATTCTAGGGAGGCTTTTTCCGTACGATGGGCGCCGTGCCCAAGGCTCCCCAATTCATCGGTCCAGGTGCCGTCGACGTCGCGTTCGAGGTCAACGGCGGCGGCGTCAGCGTGCACGTCCCGCCGCATCGGACGCTCCTCGACACCCTGCGCGAGACGCTGGGGCTCACCGGCGCGAAGCGCGTCTGCGACGAGGGCACCTGCGGTGCGTGCACGGTGCTCGTCGACGGCGAGCCGGTGTACTCGTGCATGACGCTCGCCGTCGCCTGCGCCGGACGAGCGGTCGAGACCGTGGAGGGACTCGCCAACGGGAGTGAGCTCCATCCCGTGCAGGCGGCGTTCATCGAGCACGATGCCTTCCAGTGCGGGTTCTGCACCCCGGGCCAGATCATGTCGTGTGTCGCGCTGCTCCGCCGCAACCCCTCACCGAGCGGCGAGGACGTCCTGCGAGCGGTGAGCGGCAACCTCTGCCGGTGCGGCGCCTACCCGAACATCGTCGCCGCTGCCCTGTCCGCGGCAAAGAAGGTGCGGCGATGAGCCTGAAAGTCGTCCGGACGAAGGCGGAGTTCGAGGGCACGATCACCGAGGAGACCGCGCTCGTCGACGGCACGGACCTCCGCCCGTGGGGAAGCGACGACGGGCTCGCGATCGTTGGCAAGCGGCAGACAAGGGTCGACGGCATCGCTCGCGTCACCGGCCGCGCGCGCTACACGCAGGACGTCTACCTGCCCGGCATGCTCCACGTCCGCGTGCTGCGGAGCCCCTACCCGCGCGCCCGCGTGCGGCGCATCGACGCGAGCCGCGCGCAGGCACTCGCCGGCGTGCGCAGCGTCCTGCATCGATTCAACGCGCCGAAGACCGCCTTCCGCGGCGAGGACACCATCTTTCGCGACGAGGTCCGCTTCGTCGGCGACGAGGTCGCCGCCGTCGCGGCCGACAGCGAGGAGGTCGCCGCGAACGCGATCCGGCTCATCGACGTCGACTATGAGGTCCTTCCGTTCGTACCCGACCTCGAGGAGGCCATGCGCGACGACGCGACGCGTCTCGACGAGAAGGGCAATGTGACCGAATCGGGCCGGCTGGATCGTGGCGACGTCAAGCGTGCCTTCGCCGACGCGAGCGCCGTCGTCGAGGCGACCTACCGGACCTCGACGCAGCTGCACAACAGCCTCGAGACCCACGGCGCGGTCGCGCAATGGGACGGCGGTGAGCTGACGGTCTGGGAATCGACCCAGCACGTCTTCGGCGTACGCGAAGGTCTGCGCGCGGCGCTCAAGATCCCGTATTCCGACATCCGGGTCCTCTGCGACTACATGGGCGGTGGCTTCGGCTCGAAAGGCGGGGCGGGGAAGTACACGATCATCGCCGCGCTGTTCGCGCGGCAGCTCGGGAAGCCGGTGCGCTGCGTCCTCACGCGCGACGAGGAGAATCTGGCAGCCGGCAATCGCTCCGCGACGTACCAGACCGTGAAGATCGCCGCGCGCGGGAAGAAGATCAGCGCGATCGAGCACCTTTCGTGGTCGAACGCGGGTCAGGGCCGGTGGGTCGCGGACCCGACCGGTCCAACGAACGGGCTGTACGACATACCGAACGTTCGCACCCGGTCGTACAAGGTCGTGACGAGCCTCGGCGCGCTCGCCTCGTTCCGCGCGCCCGGCTACGTCGAAGGCACGTTCGCCCTCGACCAGGCGATCGACGAGCTCGCCGTTCGCATCGGCGAGGATCCGCTCGCGCTGCGCCGGCGCCACATGGGGCTGCGATCGGATCCGGTCACCGGCCTTCGCTACACGCTCAAGCGTCTCGAGGCCTGCTACGACGTCGGCGCGAAGGAGATCGGTTGGCAGCACCGACGGCCCGAGGGCACTCGCGGCAGCGCGCCGCACCGCCGCCGGGGCTACGGGATGGCCTCGCAGCTCTGGGGCGGGAGCGGATTGCCGCCGGCATACGCCACGGTGCACCTCAACCCCGACGGCACCGCGGTCCTGCGCTGCGGGACGCAGGACATCGGCACCGGCACGCGCACCGTGCTCGCGCAGGTCGTCGCCGAGGAGCTCGGGCTGACGGTGGCAGACATTCGCGTGGAGCTCGGCGACACGAACAGCCAGTACGCGCCGATCTCGGCCGGCTCGCTCACCACCGCGTCGGTCGGCCCGGCCGTGCGGCTCGCGGCGAAGGACGCGCGAACGCAGCTGCTCGCCGCTGCGTCGGGACTGCTCGAGGTCGGCCCGAGCGAGCTCCGGGTCGAGCGCGGTTCCGTGATCAGCAAGGGCCGGCGGACGCCGATCGCCGAGATCCTCGCGCAGATCCAGAACTTCACCGTGATCGGCAAGGGCTCGCGCTTCCCGAATCCCGAGGGCGTCTCGCTGAAGACGTTCGGCGCGCACTTCGCGCAGGTCGAGGTCGACGTGCGCACCGGCGAGGTCTTCGTCGAGCACGTCGTCGCGGTGCACGACATCGGCCGGGTCATCAATCCGTTGACGGCGGCATCGCAGGTCGAGGGCGGCGTCATCCAGGGGCTCGGCTTCGTGCTCAGCGAGGAGCGCATCGTCGATCGGCCGACCGGCCGCGTGGTCAACGGGAACCTCGAGGGCTACAAGGTCCCGACCATCCGCGACACACCGAAGATCACGGTTCGGTTCATCGACGACCCGGACACGAAGGCGAACAACATCGGGGCGAAGGGCCTTGGCGAGCCGCCGATCATCCCGCTCCCGGCGGCCATCGCGAACGCCGTCGCGAACGCGATCGGGGTCAGGGTGCGCACCGCGCCGATCACCCGTCAGCGCGTGCTCGACGCGTTGAGCCTGCAGTGAGGCCCTTCGCGTACGCGCGGCCGAAGGCGGTCACCGAAGCGCTCGAGCTCGCCCGTGGCGGCGCGACCGTGATGGCCGGCGGAACGGACCTCCTCGGGCTGATGAAGGACGGGATCCTGTCACCGGATCGGGTCGTCGACATCCGCGACCTCGAGCCGCTGCGTGGCTGGGCCCGCGCGAAGGGCAAGGGTCTGCGCATCGGCGCGCTCGTGGCCCTTGCCGAGCTCGAGACGTCGGCCGACCTCGCGAAGCTCCTGCCGATCGTCGGCGAGGCGCTCCGCCCTGCCGCGACGCTGCAGCTTCGGACGATGGGCACGGTCGGCGGAAATCTGCTGCAGCGGAACCGGTGCTGGTACTTCCGCGACGAGGCGTATCCCTGCTGGCTCAAGGGCGGGGTCCGCTGCTTCGCGGTCGACGGAGACAATCGGCTGCACGCGATCGTGGGCACCGAGGAGTGCGTCGCGGTCGCGCCGTCCGATCTGGCGCCGGCCCTCATCGCGTTCGACGCGACCGTATCGCTGACCGGATCGCGTGGCTCGCGGACGATGCCGCTCAGCGACCTCTTCGTGACGCCCCACGGTCGCGTGCGCCGCGAGCACGCGATCACGCCGGACGAGCTCATCGTCGAGGTGCGCGTGCCCGAGAACGCCCTCGCCCGGCGCGGCGCGTTCGAGAAGGCGATGGAGCGCAAGACCTGGAGCTTCGCGCAGGTCTCGGTCGCCGTCTCGGTGAAGATCATCGGCAGCGTGATCCGCGACGCGCGCATCGTGCTGGGGGGCGTCGCACCCGTGCCGTGGCGAGCCCGCGACGCCGAGAAGCTCCTCGAGGGGCGTCCGCTCGACGACGCAGCCTGCCAGGCCGCCGCCGACGCGGCGATGGAGAGCGCCGAGCCGTTGAAGGACAACGGCTATAAGGTGCCGCTCGCGCGGGAGCTGATCCGGCGGACCATCCGCCGGCTCGCATGACCGCTGACGCGGAGCTCATCCGGCTCGAGCTCGAAAATCAGATCGCCGGCGGGCGCGCGTTCGTCGCGGCCGGACCGCGGATCTCGGCGCGATACGGGACCGCCTTCGATGCGGTCGCTGGTCTGGCCACGCCGACGTGCCGGGTGTGGGACTACCCCCTGTTCAACCGCGTCATCGGCGCCGGGATCCTCGGCCCGCTGGATGAGCGCGGCATCGACGCGGTCGCACGGCATTTCGAGGCGAAGCGGCGCGTGCCGTGCGTCGAGGTCTACCCCGGCATCACCTCGAGGGAGCTCCAGGACGCGCTCGGTCGAGCCGGCTTTGCGGACTCGGGCCACGGATTCGAGTCGCACGTGCTCGAAACGGATCGCGCGATCGAAGCCGCCGTTCCGGGGGTCGCGGTCCGCCGCATCGGGCCCGCCGAATACCGCCGGTTCGGCGAGCTCGTGCGCGACGGATTCGACATGGCCGCGGATCCGGTGCTCGGACCCTTCTTCATCGATCTGTCCGCCGCATCGCTCGAAGCGCTGGGTGACGATGGCGCGGGCTTCATCGCGTCGGTGGACGGCGAGGACGCCGGCACGGGCCAGCTCGTGCTGACCGATCGGGTCGCCGGGTGCTACTCGGGCAGCGTGGTCGAGCGCTTCCGCGGGCGAGGCATCCAGAAAGCGGCCATCGCCGCGCGGGTCAACGAGGGGCTCGCTCGCGGGAGGCGGATCTTCATCTCACAGACCGATCCGGATTCGCCGAGCGGTCACAACCTGCACGACCTCGGATTCCGCACGCTCTACCGCGCGACCTGGTTCACTCGTCCAGCGTGACGGCCATCGCGCGCGCGGTGAATGACAATTTCATCGTCGCGCAGCGTCTGTGGACCCAGGCCGACCCGATCCTCGCGCGGCGGTACGGCCTGGCCAACGCGGTCCGCCGCGGGGTCGTGTGCTTCAGCGCGGCGTCGTTCCCCGAGCCGTTCGGTGATCTCGCCATCGGGTTCGGCGTGGCCCGTCCGCCGACGCGAGCCGCGCTGGACGCCGTGCTCGGGTACTACGCAGGGCTCCGCCAGGCGCCGCGGATCGCCGTGCTCGGCCGGCTTGCGGAGCGGGCGGTCGCGCAGCAGCTGCGCCGGGCCGGACTGCGCGAGGCGGCGCCGCAGCATCACGTGTTCGTCCGCCGGGGACGGGTCGTTCCGCGCTCTCCCCTCGAACCGGCGGTCACGCTCGAGCCGGTCTCCGCGGCTGATGCCGCACCGCTCGCGCAGCTCGCGCAGGCGGGCTTCGGCGGCCGCGGACCGGTCGCCGACTACTTCACCCGCACGCGGATCGCGATGCTGCGCGCCCACCCGCGGATGGCGGCGGCGGTGCGGGCCACCCGAAGCGGAGAGCCGGCCGGCAGTGGGATCGTCATCGTGTCGTCCGGCGCGGCGAGCCTCTGGTCGGGCAGCGTGGTGCCGGGGCATCGCGGCCTCGGCATCCAACGTGCGCTCATCGCCCTGCGCGTCCGGATCGCGATCGCCCGCGGCGCCCGGGTCTGCTTCTCCCTGGCCGAGCCGGGCGGCCGGTCCGCGCGCAATCTCGCCGCGATGGGATTCCGCGACGTGGGTCCGCTTCGCGTGTTCACCACGTGATCGAGCTCTCCGCGTCGCAGGCCCGGACGCTCGCCCTCCACGCGCAGGGCTTCATCGGCCCGCGCGATCCCGACGTCCGCACGATGCTGCGCCGGGTCGGCGCGGTGCAGCTCGACACGATCTCGGTCCTCGCGCGCTCGCACGAGCTCGTCGCCTACGCCCGGCTCGGTCCGGTGGGCCGCGCCGCGGTCGAGCGTGCGTACTGGGGCCGTCCCGTGCGGGCGTTCGAGGGCATCGCACACGCGTACTGCATCCTCCCGATCGAGCTCTGGCCGCACCTCGCGGCCCGGCGCCGGCTCAGCGCTCGGCGGATCCATCCACGGCGGCCGCCGGACGACCGCGCGATGCGCGAGGTGCTCGCCGCGCTGAAGGCCCGCGGCCCGCTCACCGCGACGGACCTCGGCGGCTCGCGCAGCAAGGCGCCGCGCCCGGCGACCGTCTGGTGGCACTGGTCGACAGAGAAGATCGCGCTCGAGCGGCTCCTCGCGATCGGCAAGGTCGTCTGCGTCGAACGGCAAGCCTGGCGGCGCGTCTACGACCTTGCGGAACGCGTCGTGCCCGCCCGGTTGCGGGCCATCGACTGGGACGATCCAACGTGCTTCGCCGCGCTCGTCGGACTCGCGGCGGATCGCCTCGGCGTCGCGACGCTCAACGACCTCCGCGGCTACTTCGGCTGGTTCGGGGTCGGCATCCCGGACGCACGCGCCGCCATCGAGCGCGCCAGGCTCGTCCCGGTCACGGTGCGCGGCTGGGATGGCGAGGCGTGGGCGTCGCGCCGGGCCTTGAAGGCCCTGTCCGACGGCACCGTTCGAGGCGCGCACCGCACGACGCTCATCTCGCCGTTCGATTCCCTGATCTGGGACCGGCCGCGCACCGTGCGCCTGTTCGGGTACGAGCACAAGTTCGAGGCGTACGTGCCGGCGCCGGATCGGGTGCACGGCTACTTCGTGATGCCCGTGCTCGCCGGAGGGAAGCTCGTCGGCCGCGTCGATCCCGGCCGGAGCGGGACCACGCTCGTCGCGAAGCGGGTGAGCGGCGAGCCGGCCGCGGCGAAGCAGATCGCTCGCGCGCTCCTCGAGGCCGCCCGGTGGGTGGGCTGCGACGACGTGTCGGTTGCCGAAGCGAGGCCGGCGCCGTTCAAGGCGGCGCTCCGCACGGCGCTCAAGACCCGGCGATGACCGCGTTCGCCCTGGTCCTCATCCTCGCGTCGGCCGTTGCGCACGCGACCTGGAACCTCTTCGCGAAACGCGCGCGGGGCGGCGCGCCGTTCCTCTGGCTCGCCTTCACGCTGAGCATCCCGATCTACGCGCCCATCGCGATCGCCGTGCTCGTCATCACCGGCGCCGAGATCGGCGCGATCGGTC
This sequence comes from Saccharimonadales bacterium (SeqCode), assembly GCA_035493615.1. Classification (GTDB taxonomy): domain Bacteria; phylum Chloroflexota; class Limnocylindria; order P2-11E; family P2-11E; genus UBA4735. The sequence continues at coordinate 21,989 of DATJHW010000147.1, forward strand.
TGCTCTGGATGTTCGTCAACGCGGCGCTCAATGTCGCGTACGGCATCTTCCTGCTGCGCGGCTATCGCGCCGGCGATCTCTCCGTCGTGTACCCGCTGGCTCGCGGGACCGGGCCGGTCCTGGCGCTCACCGGCGCCATCCTGCTGTTCGGCGAACGACCCACGCCGCTCGCGATCGCCGGAGCGATCGCGATCGTCGCGGGCGTGTTGGCGCTCACCGGCGACCCGCGCAAGCTGCGCCAGCAGGGCGTCGGCGTGGCGGTCGCGTACGCCCTCCTCACCGGGGTGACGATCGCCGCGTACACGCTGTGGGACAAGCGCGCGGTGAGCGTGCTGCTCATCCCTCCGATCGTCTACGAGTGGGGCGCGAACGTGTTCCGGGCGATCATCCTGTTCCCGCAGGCGCTGACCGGCTGGGCCGAGGTGCGGGCGGAGTGGGGATCGAACCGGACGGCCGCGCTCGCCGTCGCGTCGCTCTCGCCGCTCGCGTACATGCTCGTGCTCACGGCCCTCGCGATCAGCCCGGTCAGCTACGTCGCTCCCGCGAGGGAGATCGGGATCCTGTTCGGCGTCCTCATGGGCGCCCGATCGTTGGCCGAGGCGGACATTGGCCGCAGATCGATCGCGGCAGTACTAATGGTGGGGGGCGTCATCGCGCTCGCGCTCGGGTAATCTCAGCCGCCGGTGAGCGAAGGACTTCTCCGCGAGGCTCAGCGCGTCGAGCGGACCATCGCGCGCATCCGCTGGGGCGCGGCCGCGCTCGAGCTCCTGCTCGGGCCGTTCTTCTCGAACCTCTGGCTGCCGGGCGTCTTCCTGCTGGGCGCGTCGATCGTCGTGTATGGGGCCTTGGTCCTGCGCGCCTCGGAGCACGCGACCTCCCTCGAGCGGCAGCGCACCATCGCCGCGATCGCGTACGCCTGCGACCTGACCGTCCTGGTCGTCGCGATGTTCTTGTTCTCGAGCGACCCGGGGTGGGTGACCTATCTCATCGCGATGGTCGTCATCATCACCGGCGCGTTCCGATTCGGAACGGTCGGTGCCTGGACCGCGGCGGCGGTCTCGGCAACGGGGTATCTCCTCGTCGCCCTGTTCCGGGCCGCCGCGTTCGGCTTCACCACGCCGCCCGAGCGCGCGATCTTCATCGTGGCGGTGTTCGGGCTGACCGCGCTCCTGCTCGATCGCAGTCTCCGTGAGCTGCGGCAGCTCCGCGACGAGCGCGAGGGCTTGATCACCGGCCTGCAGCGGCGCATCGCCGAAGACGCCGCGCTCGAGCAGGTGATGCGGATCGTCGCCGGGATCCCGTCAGCCGACGCGATCGTGCCCGCGGTCCTTCGCGCCAGCCGTGACGTGCTCCGATTCGATCGCGCGACCGTGTTCGTCGCGGACGAGGAGCTCGGCGAGTATCGCCCGCTCTACCGGCTCGCCGCGAGCGCGGTCGCGGAGGCGCATCCGCCGCCCCGGCTCCGGCTTGGCGAAGGGCTGCTCGGCTCCGCGATGGCGGGCAACTCGACGCTCCTGGTGCGCAACCTCCTCGCCGATCCGCGCTACGTGTCCGTCCGTCCGAACGAGGAGCCTCGTTCGGTCGTCCTGGTGCCGCTGCGGGTGCGCGGCCGCACCGTCGCGGTCTTCTCCCTGTCGCGCTCGCTTCCCGACGCGTTCGGCGCCGACGACGTGCGCCTTGCCGAGACGGTGGCCGGCCTCGTGGCGCAGGTGCTCGAGAACGATCGGCTGTTCGCGGAGGCCAGTCAGGCCGAGGCGCTCCGAGCGGCGGACAAGCTGAAGGACGAGTTCCTCGCGACGATCAGTCACGAGCTCCGCACGCCGCTCACGGTCATCGGCGGCTCGCTCGAGCTGCTCGCTCATGGCCGCGTGAGCGACAGCGAGCAGCTCATCGCCCAGGCCCGCCGCCACGTCGAGCGGCTCGACCGCACGGTGCAGGACCTGCTCGATCTCGCGCATCTCCAGGAGACCAAGATCGAGCTCGAGCGCGAGTACATCTCCCCAGGCCTCCTGCTGAACGACGCGGCCGCCGCGCACCAGGTGCTGGCCGCGCAACGCGGGCAGGGGATCGCCGTGGACGAGAACGGCGCGCCACCGCTCGCGTTCGTCGACCGGCGGCGGATGCAGCAGATCCTCGGCAACCTCGTCGCGAACGCCGTTCGCTACGCGCCGGAGAAGAGCACGATCACCCTGGGCGCCGAATCCGGTGACGGTCGGCTGCGGCTGACGGTGAGCGACGAGGGCACACCCATCCCCCTCTCCGAGCGCGAGCGGCTGTTCGACAAGTTCTACCGTCGTCCGGCGCACCGCGACGCACCGGGGGGCTCGGGCCTCGGGCTCGCGATCGCGAAGACCCTCGCGGAGCTGCACGGCGGCACGGTGCTGGTCGAGGATCACGCGCCGACCGGCAACACGTTCGTGGTCGAGCTGCCGGTATGAAGGTGCTCGTCGTCGACGACGAGCCGGACGTCGCGAACCTCGTGAAGATGGGCATCGCGTACCAGCGACCGGACTACGAGATCGGGGAGTCGCACAGCGGCGCCGAAGCGCTCGAGCGGGCGGCGCAGGAGGCCTGGGACCTGGTGATCCTCGATCTCACGATGCCAGGCGTCGATGGGTTCACCGTCCTCGGCGCGTTACGCGGCGGGGGCAGCGACGTGCCGATCATCGTCCTCACCGCGCGAGACGCCGAGCAGGATCGCGTGCGCGGGCTCGAGCTTGGCGCGGACGACTACGTCACGAAGCCGTTCAGCCAGAAGGAGCTCGTGGCGCGGATGGATGCGGTCCTGCGGCGCTACCGCGCCGGCACCGAGGCGACCCGCGCGAACGAGCTCATCCGCGGTGGTCTGCGCATCGACTTCGCGCAGCGCCGGGTCACGCTGCGCGGCCAGCACGTCGCGCTCACGCCGACGGAATACAACCTGCTGTTCCAGCTCGTCACGAATCCGGGACGGGTGATGACGCACCGCGAGCTCCTGAAGACCGTGTGGGGTGAGGAGTACCGCGAGGAGGTCCACTACCTCAAGGTGTACGTGGGCCGCCTGCGGACGAAGCTCGAGCGCGATCCTGGCAAGCCCGAGCTCATCCTCACCGCGCGCGGCGTCGGGTATCGCTTTCCGGCGGACTAGTGCCGCCGGCTGACGTCCGCGCCCTCGATCGCGAGGAGCCGCCGCTTGGTGTCGAGCCCGCCCGCGTAGCCGACGAGCGCGCCGTTCGAGCCGACGACGCGGTGGCAGGGCACCACGATCGGGATCGGGTTGTGGTTCAAGGCCCCGCCGGCCGCACGTGAGGCCTTCGCGTTGCCCGCGCGCTTCGCGACGGTCCCGTACGTGCTCACCGACCCGAACGGGATCTTCGCGGTCGCCACGAGGACCTTCGTCTGGAACGGTGTCAGGCCCGAGAGGTCGACGTCGATGTCGAACTCGTGCCGCTTGCCGTTGAAGTACTGGTCGAGCTCGCGCGCGAGCGCGCTCGAGCGCTTCGGGTCAGGTACCACGCCCGGACCGTACACGCGGACGAGGCGGCGCAGCTCGGTCTCGGACGGCTCGCTGCCGTAGTGGATCGTCGTGACGCCCTTGGGCCCGATCGCGACCCAGAGCGGCCCGAGCGGCGATCCGAGCACGTCGTACCCGATCGTCGTGAGCCCTTCCTTCTTCGCCTTCGCGAGCAGCCGCTCGCGCGCTTCGCCGAGTGCTGTATCCATCGTCATCTCAAGCCACCGCCGCTTTCACTTTCTTCAACGCTTCGCTCACCCGCGCGCGCGCCGCTTCCTCCGTGCACTCGAGCGCCACCGCGATCTCGACGTATGCGAGGCCCTGCACCTTCCGGAGGATGAACGCCGCGCGCTGCCCGGCCGGCAGGGTCTCGATCGCTCCGGCGAGATCCGCGAGCGTCACGTCGTCGCGCTCCGGCGCGGCGAGGGCCAGGTCGTCCACGCTCGCCACCACTCGCCTCGCGCGGCGCTCCCGGTCGATCGCCCGGTTCGTCGCGATCTTGTACAGCCAGGCCCGCTCGTTCCCGCGCCGGGGCGGCGGCCACGCCCGGAACGCCGCGAGGAACGTGTCCTGGTAGAGGTCCTCGGCGTCGGCCCGCTGTCCCGAGATGCGAAGGGCGTACGCGAACAGCTCGCGCTCATGGCGCTCCAGGAGTTGCCCGAAGGTCAGCGGATCGTTCTGCACGCTCGTAGATGGAACGCCGGCCCTACCCCGGACGTGAGACCGCCCGCTCGTAGATGTCGTCCCCGAGCCGCAGCGGCCGCCCGCTGCCGCCATACCGCTCCATCGAGAGCTCCGCGAGCACCGAGAGCGCGATCTCCGCGGGCGTGCGGCCGCCCAGGTCGAGCCCGACCGGCGCGTGCACGGACCGGATGCGCTCCTCCGGCAGCCCCTCGTCGCGGAGCATCCGCTCGATGAGGATCGTCTTGCGCTTGCTCCCGAGGAGGCCGACGTACCGCGCGCGCGTGGCGATCGCCGCGCGCAGGCACTGCGCGTCGAGCTTGTGGCCGCGCGTCGCGACGACGATGAACGCGTTCCACCCGATCGACAGCGCGCCGAGTGCCTGGACCATGTCGGCGCGTACGACCTCGACGCCGCCGGGGAACCGTTCCTGCGACGCGAACTCCGGCCGGTCGTCGATGACCGTCACGTCGTAGTCGAGCCCGTGACCGAGCTTCGCGAGCGCGAGACCGACGTGTCCCCCGCCGACGACCACGAGGTGCGGCTTCGAGACGATCGGCTCGACCAGGAGCTCGCGTCCCTCATCGAGCGGGGCCGTGCGGGCCGTACCGGCCTTCAACGCCTCGGCCGCGACGGCGCGGGCGCGTGCATCCAGATCCGCGTCCCCGAGCGTGCCGCCCGATGCGCCGCTCTGCTCGACGTAGAGCCGCCCCGACGGAGCGATGTCGCGTCCGGTCTTGCGGAGCAGTGTCGCGAGCGCGATCGGTGTGCCGGTCGACGATGCGGCGAGCACATCGGCCAGCAGATCGCGATCGCCGACGGTGAGCGCGCCGGCGCCCGGCTCGATGTGGATCCACATCGTCCCGCCGCACACGAGGCCGGTGTCCCAGGCAAGGTCCTCGGTGAGCTCGTACTCGCGGAGCGACGAGCCGCCCTCCTCGATCACGCGCTTCGCCTCGGCGAAGGCGTCGCCCTCGACACACCCGCCGCCGAGCGTGCCGTACGTGCGGCCGAGGTCGTCCACGAGCATCTTCGCGCCCACGACCTGCGGGGTCGACCCGATGGTGCGGACGACGGTCGCGACGGCGAACGGACGGCCCTCGCGGCCGAGCTCCGCCATGCGCGCGTACAGCTCTCTCATTGGCCTAAGTCTGCCACCCGGTCCACATCTCGCACCACACCGCGATCTTCCACATCCACGTCGATGCGCAGATCCGCGTGGCGCTTCAGGACGTCGTGCAACGTGATCGTCGGTTCGGCCGCGCGGATCTCGTCCCGGAGCGCGGGCGGGAGGATGACCGGGTGCCCGCGCTTGCCGTTGAACCTCGGGGACACGATCGCCGGCCGCGACGCGAACACGTCGAGCAGGATCGCGACGGTCCCGCTCTGCACGAACGGCATGTCCGCCGGCAGCACGACGAGCGCATCGCCCTCGGCCTCGGCCATGCCCGCCTGCAGCGATGAGAACATCCCGCGCGACGGGTCCGGATTGACCACCGGCCAGACGCGCGGATCGCTGAACGCGTTCACGTCGCGCTTGAGGTCCTCCGCGTCGGGTGGCACGACGACGATGATCTGGTCGACGCCGCCGTTGATCAGCGCGGCGATCGTCCGGTCGAGGAGCGGCTCGCCGTCGATCGGCACCAGGAGCTTCTTCCCGCCGAATCGCTCGGCGCTGCCCGCCGCAGGCACCACGGCGACCGTTCGCATCTAGTTGAGCTCGTCCCGGAGCGACCCGAGCGCCCGCGTCGCGAACACCGGCACCGTCTTCTTGCGCTGCGCGATCGTGCCGGACGTGTTGTCCATCGGTCGCGCGATCTTGTGGGCCGCGGCGGCCGCGGCCGCGATCGCGTCGTCCTCGAGGCGCGAGCCGACCAGCGCGGCCGCGGCCGTGTCGACGAGCATCGGGCGCGAGCCCACGGCGGTCAGCGCGAGGCGCGCTTCCCGGACGACGCCGCCCTCCATCCGCACGGCCGCGGCCAGGCCGACGATCGGGAAGTCGAACGAGCCCCGATCCCGCAGCTTCAGGTACGTGCTGCGCCAGCCGTCGGCCGCCGGAAGGATGACCTCGGTGACGATGTCGTCTCGTCCGATGGTCAGGTGGCTGATCCCATCCTCGCGGTACAGCTCGGCGAGCGGGACGACACGCTCGCCTTCAGAGTTCACGATCCGCACCGACGCTCCGAGCGCGAGCAACGCCGGGACGGTATCCGCGCTCGCGACCGCGAGGCAGCGGGGGCTCGAGGGCGCGACGCGGCACACGACCGACGGGTCCGTCTTCATGCACATCCCCTCGGCCATCCTCCAGAACAGCGACTGGTCGTACCAGTTGCACCGGGTATCGAGGCAGAGGTTCCCGCCGATCGTGCCCATGTTGCGCAGCTGCGGCGTCGAGATCGCGATCGCGCTCTCGGCGAGCGCGCGGTAACCCTTCACCACGCGTGCGTCGGTCGCGACCGCCGTCAGCGTCGCGCCCGCGCCGATCGAGAGGCCGTTCCCGTTGTGGATGCCGTGCGGGAGCGCCTTCCCGAGCGCGATCAGCGTGGTCGGCGTGAACTGGCGCCGTTTCATGTTCGGGTAGAGGTCTGTGCCGCCGGCGACGAGCATCACCGTGATCCCCGGTGTGCCGGTCCTCGCGGCATCCTGCTCGGCCGCTCGATGCTCGCGGAGGAGGAGCGCGGCGTCCTCGACGGTGGCCGGCGTGTGGAGCTGGAAGCGCGGGAGCCTAAGCATCTCTCTTCTTCTCGCGAGCTTTCGTCGAGGCGTTCAAACGGCGCAGTGACGCCTTCGGATCGCGGCCGCCGTCGAGGCCGGTGGGGCCGACGCGGTCCTTCTTCTTGGCGAGCGCATCGAGGATCTTCTCGGGCGTGATCGGCGTCTCGTCGAATCGCACGCCGATCGCGTCGAAGACCGCGTTCGCGATCGCGGGGATCACCGGATTGAGCGGCCCCTCGCCGGCCTCCTTGCCGCCGTACGGGCCTTCCGCGTCGACGGTCTCGACGATGATCGCCTCGAGCGCCGGCGTATCCAGCGATGTCGGGATCTTGTAGTCGAGGAGCGATGGCTTCTTGTGCAGCCCGCCGCGGAAGACCTGCTCCTCGCCGATGACCTCGCCGTACCCCATGTACGCGGAGCCCTCGATCTGGCCTTCGACGTTCGCGGGATTGAGCGCGCGCCCGCAGTCGTGGGCGGTCACGAGCCGGTCGACCGTGAGCACGCCCGTCTCGCGGTCCACCGTCACCTCGGCCACGCACGCCTGGTACGAGTACGCGGGGGACGGCCCGACGCCGGCGCCTTTGAAGGTCCCGCCGATCCCCTTGGGCGGCTTGTACCAGCCGGCCGCGGAGAGGGTGCCGAAGCGCGCCTCCGCCGCCGCGGCGACGTCGGTGAAGCTCATGAACTTGTCCGGGTCCTCGTGGTCGTAGTAGCGCCGGTACGCGCAGAGGATCTGCTCGATCGGGACGCCGAGCTGCTCCGCCGCGACCTCGGCGAGCTGATCGCGCAGCTTCAACGCCGCCTGCTTCACGGCGTTGCCGGCCATGAACGTCACGCGCGAGCTGTACGACCCGAGATCCACCGGCGCGAGCGACGTGTCGCCGGACACGACGTGCACGTCCTCGGGCATGACGCCGAGCGCCTCGGCCGTGATGCTCGCCAGCATGTTGTCGGACCCCTGGCCGATCTCCGCGGTCCCGCAGTACACCGTGACGCCGCCACCGCGGTCGATCTTCACGGTGGCCCCGGAATGGGGCATCTCGTTCCAGTAGATCGGCAGGCCCGCGCCCGAGATGTACGCGCTCCCGGCGACGCCGATGCCCTTACCCGGCGGCAGGTTCCGGTGCTTCGCGCTGAAGTCGGTCCGCTGACCGACCCGCTCGAGACATTCCCCCAGGCCCATGGTCGTGATCCGCAGATCGTTGACCGTGCGCGAGTTGGCGGGCTGGAGGATCCGGTGGCGGTAGGCGAGCGGATCGAGCCCGAGGTCGTCCGCGATCTTGTCCAGCTGCGCTTCGAACGCGTACCGCGGCTGGGTGGTCCCGTGCCCGCGCTTCGGCCCGCACGGCGGCTTGTTCGTGTACACGCGCACGCCGTCGAACTTGTACGCCGGGACGCGGTACGTGACCGTCAGCAGCGCGCCGGTGTAATACGTCGTGGCGATCCCGTACGAGGCGTACGCACCGCCGTCGAGCCAGCTCTGGAAGTGCACCGCCGTGATCTCGCCGTCCTTCGTGACGCCGGTCCGGAGGTGCATCTTCACCGGGTGACGCCCGCGGTGCGCGTAGAACACCTCCTCGCGGTCGAGCGTGAACTTCACCGGCCGCTTCGTGCGCAGCGCGAGGAGGCACGCCGCGAACTCATGGGCGAAGGGATCGCTCTTCCCGCCGAACGCGCCGCCGTTCGGCGTGGCGATCACCCGGATCCGCGCGCGGGGCACTCCGAGGACCTTCTCGAGCTCGCGATGCAGGTAATGCGGGACCTGCGTGCAGGTCCAGAGGGTCACGTTCCCGTTCGCCTCGCCGTTCGCGACGCAGCTGTGCGATTCGATCGGCGCGTGGGTGTTGCCCTCGAAGAAGAACCAATCGTCACGGGTGTGATCCGCGTTCGCGAAACCGGCCTCGAGGTCCCCGAAGCTGAGGTGGACCTCTTTGAAGACGTTCCCGCGCTTGCTGTCCTCGTGGACCTTCACGTCCTCGCGGGCGAGGGCCTCCTCGATGCTGAGGATCGGCTCGAGCGGCTCGTACTCGACGCGGATGAGCGACAGCGCTTCGAATGCGGTGTCCTCATCGAGCGCCGCCACCGCCGCGACCGGCTCGCCGACGTAACGGACCTTGTCGACGGCGAGGGCCGTCTCGTCCTGCGTCGAGGGCATGATCCCCATCTTCTCGGGCATGTCCGCGCCGGTGACGACGGCCACGACGCCCGGATGGGCCAGCGCGCGCGAGACGTCGACCTTCTTGATGCGGGCGTGGGCCTGGGTCGAACGCAGCAGCCGGCCGTACAGCATCCGCGGCAGCACGATGTCGTCGGCGTACTTGGCCTGCCCGGTGAGGTGGGCCCACGAGTTCACCTTCGGCCGGCGTTGGCCGAGGATCGACAGCTCGCTCACGTGGATTGCTCCATCAGCGGCAGGTGCCCGAGCGCGATGACGTCGGCCCACTGCTGCGCGTCGCCCTCCGTGAACACGGCCGCTTCCGCCACGATCTTTGCGCCCGAGCGGGTCATGAGCTCGCGCATCGCGTGCAGCGTGCTGCCGGTGGAGATCACGTCGTCGACGAGTGCGATGCGCTTGCCGTCGCAGAGCATCCGGTCCCTCGCATCGAGGAAGATCGTGCGCGGATGCCCGGTGGTGATCGGCTGGAGCTTCGTCTCGAGCGCCTCACCCATGTAGGAGACGTAGCTCTTGCGCAGCACCACGTACGGCAGCTCCAGGAGCGACGCGATCTCGTAGGCCAGTGGCACGCTCTTCGTCTCGGTCGTGACGATGATGTCGGGGTGCCGCAGGTGGAGGCGCGCGGCGAGCTCGCGGCCGGCGACCTTGGTCATCTCGATGTCGCCGAGCATGTTGAACACGGCGAGCCGCACGCCGCTCGGCACGGTGATGATCGGAAGCTCGCGGCGCAGCCCGACGATCTCGACGTGGTGAGTCTTGTTCACCGGGCCTTCGCCGCTTTCTCCACCGCTTCGTAGATCGCGGTGTAGCCGGTGCAGCGACAGAGGTTGCCGGAGATCGCGTGCGCGATCTCAGCCCGGGACGGGCGCGGATTCGTATCGAGCAGCGCCTTGGCTGCCATGAGCATGCCCGGGGTGCAGTACCCGCATTGGGCCGCGCCCTCCTGGGCGAATGCGGTCTGCAGCGGGTGCAGCTGGCCGCCGTTCGCAAGACCCTCGACGGTCGTGATCTCGGCGTTCGCCCCGAGCTGGGCGGGCAGCGTCAGGCAGGACAGGATCGGGACGCCGTCGACGAGCACCGTGCACGCGCCGCACTCGCCGAGCTCGCAGCCGTGCTTCGTACCGGTGAGCTGGAGCTCCTCGCGCAGGACCTCGAGCAGGGTGTGATGCGGCTCGGCCGCCACGGTATGTGGCTCGCCGTTCACGCGCAGGCTGAGGAGCTCTTTCGTCATGCGACCTGACGCCGTCGCCCGAGCTGCGCGGAGAGCGCCGTGGCTTCCCGTACGCACGCGTCGCCGATGCGCTTGAGGGTGCGCATGTCCAGCTGCTCCTTGAACCCGACCACGATGAGCGCGCCCACGCGGCGCCCGCGCGCATCGACGATCGGAGCGGCGGCCGCGCGCACGCCGGCAAGGTACTCCTCGTCGTCGAACGCGAGGTCCGCGCCGCCGGTGAGCACTTTCGCGTGCGCGCCGACGTCAGCGGGCAGCCGGCGTCCGACCGGCGCGCTCATGTGCAGATCCGTGTTCGGCTCCGCGCGTGCGCCTATCTCGATGCCACCCTTCGTCACGACCCCCAGCAGCGCGGTCTCGCCGAACTCGTCGCGCAACGCTTCGAGGTGCGGCTGCGCCAGGTGGGCGAGGTCGACGCGCTGGCCGCCGCGGCGGAAGCGGCCGTCGGCGTCGCGCGTGACGAGCTCATGCGAGGCGAGGGTCAGGAGGATGTCGCGGACGGTTCCCTTGGACGCGCTGATCCGCCGGGCGAGCTCGGAGATGCCAAGGCCCTCGTCCTCACGGAGCTCGGCGAGCATCCGTGCGGCCTTGTCGACTGCCGGGACGACCCGGTACGTACTCTCCCTCATACGGCGTCCTGCGGATGATACGACGGCCGCTCCTAGCATCGAGCGCGGTCTGAAGGAGGACGACGATGCCGACGGCCGCTTCTGCGAAGGTCCAGCTCCGCAATCCCGACCCGAAGAAGAAGGGCCCACGGATGGACAAGGCCACCTATGCCGTGGTGCGCAAGGCTGCGCTCGCGACCCTGCCGGCCACAGCTCCCGGCATGACGTTGGAAGAGTTTCGCAGCGCGCTCGCGGACCGGCTCGCTCGCACGAAAGGCTGGGATCAATCGCTCAGCGCGATGTGGTACGGGATGGCGATCAAGCTCGATCTCGAAGCGCGCGGCGAGCT
>DATJHW010000148.1:0-12224 GCA_035493615.1 Saccharimonadales bacterium (SeqCode)
CCTGGACCGGCTGCGCGAGCTCGCCCAGCGCAAGGAGGACTTCACGCTCGCGGACATCGGGATCAACCCGCTGCCGGCGTCGCTCGAGATCAAGCTCGCGAACGCGCAGGACACCGGCCGGCTCGCGGCATCGCTCAAGGACGAGCTCGGCCGCGGCGTCGTGACCGATGTCATCGACAACCCGACCGTCGTCGAGAAGCTGCTGACCATCACGCGGGTCCTCTCGATCGGCGGTGTGGCCGTGCTCGCGATGATGCTGTTCGTCGCGCTCTTCGTGATCGTGAACACGATCCGGATCGCGGTGCACGCGCGACGCGACGAGATCGAGATCATGCAGCTCGTCGGCGCCACCGACTGGTTCGTGAGCTGGCCGTTCATCCTGGAAGGGGTCCTCGTCGGCACGTTCGGGGCGATCGTCGCGCTCGCGGTGCTGGTCCTGGCCTCAGGGCCGGTGACCAGCGCCATGGTGGGGTTCCTGGACATCCTCCCGGTCTCGCTTGGCGCGAACTTCGTGCTCGAGCTGGTCGTGGGGGTCCTCGTGTTCGCCGTCATCGTCGGCGGATTCGGGGCGTCGTTCTCGGTGCGCTCGCAGCTCGCCAAGGGAGCTCACGCTTGACCAGCGACCGTCGTACCTGCGACCATCCGGCAGGTATGGGAGCTCCCCGGGCAAGCCGGGGAGGTGGGAACAAGAGGAAGACGCGGCTTCGCACGGCCATCGTCGTGCTGGCTGGGCTTGCCCTGTTCCTGGGCCAGGTGATCCCGGCCTCGGCCGACGATCCGCTCACCGACGCCCTGAGGCGCAAGCAGGAGCTCGAGCGCGCGGTCGCGGTGTCCCGCGCCAACACCGACCGGTACAAGCAGGCCGCCGACCAGTTCCAGTCCGCGGTGAACAGCTCCAACGCTGCGATCTCGGACCTTCAGGCGAAGGCGAACGCGGCGCAGTCGCAGGCCGAACAGCTCGGCTATGAGATCCAGATCACCGAGGAACAGCTCCAGCTCGTGAGCTTCCAGCTCGATGAGACCAACGCGCTCGTGTCATCGCTCCAGTCGCAGGTCGACGCGGAGAACCAGCAGCTCGCGCAGCGCGAGGACCTGTACGCGAAGCATCTGCGCACGACGTATCGGCAGGCGCAGATCAGCCCGCTCGAGATGCTGCTCTCGTCGCAATCGCTGTCGGACTTCGCCAGCCGCATCCAGGCGATGGTCATCATCAACCGCCAGGACGTGCAGCTCGCCAACGAGATCAAGTCGATGCGTGACGAAGCCGCCGCGAACGTCGGCCTCACCCAGGAGAAGGCTGCCGAGATGGTCGGCCTGCAGGATCAGATCACCCAGCAGCGCGCGGCGCTCGCCGCGCAGAAGGCGCGCTACGACCAGCTCATCAAGGAGGCCCAAGACCAGATCGCGAGCGCCGCGGCGCAGCGGGACGCGGCCGCCGCCGAGCGCAACGCGCAGCTGGGCGCCGCGGCTCAGCAGAACGCGCAGACCGCCGCGCTCAACCGCCAGCTTCAGGATGCCGAGGCGCAGTACGAGCAGCTCGCCGCGCTCGCCGCCGCACGGTCAGGGCTGGGTGTCTACACCGGCGGCAAGCTTCCACTCTGGCCGCTCCACGGCGTCCTCACCTCGCCGTTCGGCGCGCGCTGGGGCGGGTTCCACAACGGCCTCGACATCGCCGCCCCGATGTACTCACCGATCGTCGCGGCGGCTTCTGGCCGCGTGACGACCGTGGGCAAGCCGTATCTCGCGTCCGGCGACACGGCGACCGTCGTGATCATCGCCCACGGCAACAACTTCTCGACCCTCTACGGCCACCTCGACGACCGCGTGCACCCGCCGATCGTCCAGGTCGGGCAGTACGTGAACGCCGGCCAGGTCATCGCCTATGAGGGGATGACCGGATGGACGACCGGCCCGCACCTGCACTTCATGACCATCCTGAACGGCCGCGCCGTCGACCCGCTGCCGTACTTGCCCTAGATAAGCATCTCGTTTAAGCATCTCGTCGCTTCGGCATTCGCCTCAGCTCCTCGACACGGGCTCAAGGCTGGTGGAACTCCTCGTCGCGGCAAAGCCGCTCCTCGTCGCCCTTTTTCGGCGCGTCTAGCGATCCGGTCGGTGGGTTTGCTACGATTTACGGCGAAAGAAAGGAGGTGATGTGGAGTGGGCTATAGCTCTGGGAATCCGAAGACCCAATGCTGCTCACTTCAGGCTTCCGGAATGCATCCAACTGAGGTGAACGCGGTCTAGCGAGTCTTCGCGAGACCCAACGAAACTGGCGGCGGCAGCGATGCCGCCGCCTTTTTCATTGTCCTTACGCTCACTCACGCCATGGCCACTCAACGACCGACGAAGCCCAGCGGCCGCTCGCGTTCCGACCGTCAGCACGCGCCCAAGGCGCCGGCGGACGCGGAGGCACCGCGGGAGGTCGTCCTCGCCGACAACCGGAAGGCGCGATTCAACTACGCGATCGATCGGACGCTCGAGGCGGGTATCGCGCTCACCGGCACGGAGATCAAGTCCGTGCGCGCGGGGCGCACGAACCTCTCGGACGGCTACGCGAAGATCGACCGTGGCCAGGTCTGGCTGCGGAACGTGCACATCGCGCCGTGGCAGAACGCGGTCGGATTCGAGGAGCACGATCCCGTCCGCCCGCGAAAGCTCCTGCTGCACCGGGACGAGATCACCGGCCTCACGGGCTCGGTGTCGCAGCAGGGTTACACGCTCGTCCCGCTCCGCCTGTACATCAAGCGCGGCGTCGCGAAGGTCGAGCTCGGGCTCGCGAAGGGGAAGCGCCGCTACGACAAGCGGCAGACCATCAAGGAACGCGAGACCCGGCGCGAGATGGAAGCGGCCATCAAGCGCCGGGTCGGACGAGGACCGGGTCGCACCGAGAGCTAGTCACCGAACGCGGGCGCGCTCTCGGTGCGTGCGCCGCCGCGTTGCGTGCGGCGGATCGGGATGTCCTCGAGGAACAGCGAGGCCACGAGCGCGAGCGCAGACGCGAACGCCGCGGCGAGGAACAGGTCGTGGAGGGTGACCGCGAGGCCGGACCGGGCCGCGGTGACGACCGAATCGAAGAGCGGCCGGAGCGCGTCCGGCAGGTTGGCTCGAGTAGCGGCGAGCGAGATCGGGTCGAACAGGACCTGGGTGTTGCCGGAGCCCGTGGGAACGAACGCCTTCGCCTGGGCCGGCAGGTTCAGCGCGTCGATCTTGGCGGCGATGTTCACCGGCAGGCGCTGCGACAGGAACGAGCCGAGCACCGCGACGCCGATCGTGGCGCCGACGTTGCGGAAGAACTGGATCTGGCTCGTGACCACGCCGATGAACCGTGGCTCGACCGCGGACTGCACGGCGTTCAGGTACAGCGGGAACGTGATGCCCACGCCGAGTCCGACGATCACGAGGTCGCGCACGATCTCGATCTGCTGCGTGTCGGTCGAGATCTGGGACATGAGGTACGTGCCGATGACGAGGAGCGCCGTGGCGAGGGTGCCGAGGTAGTGATAGCGCTTGATCCGGAGCATGAGCTGGCCGGTCACGATGCTGCCGAGCACGAGCCCGACCATCATCGGCGTGACCAGCAGCCCCGAGTTCGTCGCCGCGATGCCGAGCACGCCCTGGTACACGAGCGGGACGTAGACGATCGCGCCGAACATGCCGACCGCGACGAGGAATCCCGTGGTCACCGCGACCGCGAAGGTCCGGTTCTTGAACAGCTCGAACGGCACGATCGGGTGGTCGGTGCGCCGCTCGAGGAAGTAGAAGCCGATGAGGAAGGCCACGCCCACGGCGAGCAGCCCGAGGACCTCGGGCGATCCCCAGTCGTGGTCACGGGTGATCGAGAACGCCACGAGGAGCGGCGCGAGTCCCGCCGTCAGGGCGGCCACGCCCGGGAAGTCGATGTCGCGCCACGTCGCGTTGTGGGACGTGCGGGGCATCGTGAAGAGCACGAACAGGATGGCCGCGATCCCCACCGGGACGTTCACGTAGAACACCCAGCGCCAGCCGGCGTTGTCGGTGAGGTATCCGCCGATGGTCGGCCCGACGACGGACGCGATCCCGAAGATGCCACCGAAGAGGCCCTGGATCCGCGCGCGGCGCTCGATGGTGTAGATGTCCGCGATCGCGGCGAACACGCTCGAGAACAGCACACCACCGAAGAGACCCTGGATGCCGCGGAACGCGACGAGCTGGACCATGTCCTGCGCCTGGCCGCAGAGGGCCGACGCGAGGACGAACCCGATCATCCCGACCAGGAGCAAGGGCTTGCGGCCGAACAGGTCACCGAGCTTGCCGGAGATCGGGGTCATGATCGTCGAGGTGACCAGGTACGCGGTCAGCACCCAGGCGTAGTAATCGAGGCCCTTGAGCTCGGCCACGATCCGCGGCAGCGCGGTGCCGACGATGGTCTGGTCGAGCGCCGCGAGGAAGAGCGCGAGCATGATCCCGACGGTCACGAGGACGAGTCGGCGGCCGTGCAGTTCACCGGACAATTCGAGACTCCTTTTGCGCGGTTGGGGCGATGAGGATGTCGTTCAGGTCGCCGATCGCGGAGCGCACGCGGACCCTCTGCTCCGCGGTGAGCCCGTCGAGACGCTTGACCAGCTCGGCGGTCATGAGGTCACCGACCCGCCGCAGCTCCGCCTCGCCCTTGCCGGTGAGCTCGACGATGACCGCACGCCTGTCCCTCGGATCATCGACCCGGCGGACGTGACCCTCGGCGACGAGGCCCTCGATGACCTCGCTCATCGCCGAAGGTGTGGTGCCGCACAGCGACGCGAGCTCGCCGGCCCGGATCGGGCCGCGGCCGTGCAGGATCCCGAAGGTCTTGTAGCGGCCGATCGACCCGGCCCCCTCGCGGACAACGCCGTGCCACAGCTGGCCGATCCAGGGGAAGAAGCCGAGCAGCTGCTTCGCGGCGCGGACGTCGGCCTGTGCGGGTGCCTTTGCCGGGGCAATTGCGGGCATTTGTTTCGCCTTCCGAATAATGAGGTCACCGAAATATACGGCCTCCGAAGGGTCCGGTCCACCGGTGATTCCGCATCATTGGCAACAGTCCGCCCGCGGCTCACACGCGGGCGCTGCCGCGCGTTCTAGTTTCGTGAGCATGCGCATCGCCATCACGTTTGTCGCCTGCGCGCTGATCTGGGGCAGCACGTTCCTCGCGATCCGCTTCGGCAACGAGGCCACGCCGCCGGTGTGGGCCGCGACGATCCGGCTCGCCCTCGCCTCGGCACTCCTCTTCGGCATCACCGGCGCGTTCCGGATGCCGCTCCCGCGCGGGAAGGCGTTGCGTGGCGCCGCGCTGTGGGGCCTGTTCAACCTTGGCGTGAACCTGTCGCTGCTGTACATCGGGGAAACGACGGTGCCGAGCGGCATCTCGGCCGTGCTTTTCGCGACGGTGCCGCTCACCACGGCGCTGCTGGCAGCCGCGTTCCATGTCGAGCCACTCGTCACGCGGAAGCTGATCGCAGCGATCGTCGCGATCGGCGGCGTCGCGATCATCTTCGCCGGCGAGCTCGGCGTCGCCGTCCCGTTCGCGGGTCTGCTCACCGTGTTCGCAGCAGCCACCGCCGCCGCGCTGGCGAACGTGCTGCTCAAGCACGCGCCGAAGCAGCAGGTGATCCCGCTCAACGCCATCGGGACCGCGGTCGGGGCGATCGTCTGCCTCGCGGGGAGCATCGCGCTTGGCGAGTCGCACGCGATCCCGGTCACGATGTCCGCGTGGCTCCCGATCCTCTACCTGACGTTGGCCGGATCGCTCGGCGCCTTCGTGCTGTTCAGCTGGCTGGTCACGCACTGGTCCGTGTCGAACGCGAGCTTGCTCGGGGTCACGGTACCTGTCATCGCGGTCATCCTCGGCGGCCTCGTGAAGGGCGAGCAGCCCGCGGTGCTGACCTACGTCGGCGCGGCCGTCGTGATCAGCGCGATCCTGATCGCCTTGCGCGCGCCGAACCCGCGCGCGCTGCCGGCGTCCGCGGCGACCGCGACCGACTAGCCCGCGCGCACCCGGCGAGGTGCCCGTCGATGACGCCGATGGCCTGCATGATCGACTCCGCGATCGTCGGGCCGACGAACGTGAATCCGCGCGAGCGCAGGGCCTTCGAGAGCGCGGCCGGATCATCGAAGGTCCGGAGCCAGCGGGCGACGCTGCCCACCTCGTCGCGCAGCTCCAGGTACGCGCGCGCGTTCGAGATCGCGGACCGGATCTTCGCCCGGTTGCGCACGATGCCCGCGTCGGCCAGCAGACGCCGCTCGTCGCGCGCCGTGAAGCGGGCCACGCGCTCCGGCCGGAACTGCGCGAACGCCGCGCGATAGGCGGTCCGCTTGTTGAGGATCGTCGACCACGAGAGACCGGCTTGCGCGCCCTCGAGGGTGATCCGCTCGAACAGCGCCGGATCGTCGCGCACCGGGCGGCCCCACTCCCGGTCGTGGTACGCGCGCAGCGCCGGGCTCGCCTCCGCCCACGGGCACCGCTCCGTCATGCGCCGACGATACTGGCGCGCGCTCTGCAACGGCGGGACGAAAACCTTCACGGAGGCCGAATATGCCGCCACGCGGAGTGAAGAGCAAGAAGCGGACACGTCAGTACGAGCACATCAAGTCGAGCGAGAAGAAGGCCGGGCGCAGCGAGAAGACGGCCGAGCGGATCGCCGCCGCGACGACCAACAAGACGCGGGCGAAGAAGGGCGAGACGAAGAAGAGCCGCTAGGGCGCGACGACGACGGTCGTCGTGAACAGCAGAGCGAGCAGGATGCAGGCCTGGCCGCTCGGACAGATCACGGTCCCGGTCGCGTTGATCGTCGACTTGCCCGGCGCCGCGGCGGTCCAGATGGCCTGCGTGCCGCGGACGAGCAGGTAGTTCTGCACGCCGTGGACGAGCACGACGCCATCCGGCGGATCGAGGCGCCACTCGTAGTCGCTGCCGAGGGCGATCTGGATCGTGTCGCCGACGCGGGCGTGGACCGTGCCGCGATCGTTGGCCCGGGTGACGAGCACGGCGCCGGCGATCGGTGGGATCGGCGACGCGGTCGGCCTGGGCTCCGGCGCTCCCACGCCGCCACATGCGGTGGCGACGATGAGCGCAAGCGCCAGACCGAAGTGCCTCACCTCAGAGCGAACGCCTGCGGGGCGGGTTCGGTTCCCTTGGGCGTGCCCTTAGGGCTTCGTCCAGCCCGGGGGCATCCAGATCGGGCCGTCCAGCGTCGGGTAGTACACCTGCCAGCCGTAGAAGCCGCGATACGCGAGCGGATCGGCATGCATCGCCTCGCCGTAGCCCTTCACCGCGTTCACGTAGAACGACGAGTGGTTGTAGGCGTAGATCGCCCGGTCCATGTCGCCCGGCGCACCCGCGGCCGCAAGGTAGCGGGCCGCGGCGAGGATCGAGTCGTGGTAGCTGTTCACGTCACCGCCGGCGCCGTACGCGGCCCACGTGGATGGGATGAACTGCATCGGGCCCTGTGCGCCCGCCGATGAATCGCCGCGGATCCGGCCCATGCGCGTCTCGATGAGATTGATCGACGCGAGGTAGTACCACGGCACGCCGAACGTCGTCTCGGCCTCCTTGTAATAGGACATGAGCTCCGCGATCGGCGGGGGCTGGACGATGTGCCAGTCCGGCAGGTTCTTCGGGATCGGCCCTGCGTGCAGCTGCCGGAGCTGCTTGCCAGCCTCGATGGCGGCGGTGATCGTGGCTTTCGGCGTCGGCGGCAGCGCCGAAAGGACCTGATCGGTCCACTCCGGGTAGTCGGCCAGCCGAGCGATGTCGAGCTGCTCCGCATGGCCGGCCCATGCGAGCTGGTCCGCGGTCGCCGATGCGTCGTGGATGAGCGCTTCCACCATCACGAGCTGCGTGGCAAGGCTCGCGGCGTCATTCGCGATCACCGGCGCCGCGGTCCAGTTCGGCGTCGGTGCGGCACTCGCCGTCGGAGCGGGGGTCGACGAAGGCGCGGCGGTCGGCTCGGGCGTGTAGTGGATCGTCGCCGTCGGCGTCGCGTCGCGCGCCACGTTCCCGGCCGAGCAAGCGGCCAGGATCGCGGACGCAAGGACGATCGAAACAGCCCGCACCACCCGCACGTCCGAACTAACGCACGGCTCGCGCCGGACGCAACGCCTCAGTCAGTCATCCCCTGGTCGCTCGATCACCGAACGAGCCTAGTCTCGGCCGATGCGGATGCGGACCGCGGCGGTCGCGTTCAGCGGCTTCGTCGTCCTCGGCCTGCCCACGGGGATGCTCGGGATCGCCTGGCCTTCGATCCGCGCGGCACTCGACGCGCCGCTCGCCGGGCTCGGCGTCCTGCTCGCCGCGATGACGGTCACCCAGTTCGGATCGAGCGGCCTGTCCGGCGCGGTGCGCGAGCGGTTCGGTACGGCCGCGCTGCTCATCGTGCCAACGGCGCTTGCCGCCGGCGGCCTCGCGCTCTTCGCCGTCGCCGACAGCTGGCCGGGGATCATCGCGGCAGCCGCGGTCCTGGGCGCGGGCCTCGGGCTGCTCGACGCCGCGGTGAACATGGAGGCCGCGCTGAAGCGCGGCGTACGGTTCATGGGCGCGCTGCACGCTGCGTGGGCCCTCGGCGCGACGCTCGGCCCGGTCCTCATCGGCGCGGTCCTCGTGGCGACCGGGTCGTGGCGGCTCGGATACGCCGTCGCGTCACTCGCATTCATCGCGCTCGCGATCGCCACGTATCTGGCGCGCGTCGACCTCGGCACCGCACCGGAGCGCCGCGACGCGCCGGCGACGAGCGCGCGCCCACGCCGCACCATCGTCACGGGCATGGCGCTTCTGTTCGTCTACGTCGGGATCGAGCTCGGCGCGGGGCAATGGAGCTTCACCCGGCTGACCGCCGACCGCGCGCTCACCGATGAGATCGCCGGGCTCGCGGTGTTCCTCTACTGGTCCGCGCTCACCGCGGGCCGCATCGCCCTCGCGCTGTTCGGCGACCGCATCGGCTCCGCGCGGCTGTTCGACCTCAGTGTCGGCGGCGCGCTTGTGAGCGCGGTCGCGTTCTGGCTGCTGCCGCCACCGGTCGCCGCGCTCATCGCGCTGCCGTGCATCGGCGTGTCGCTGTCGGTCTTCGTGCCGCTGCTCCTGTACCTCACGCCGCGCCGGGTGGGCCGCGCCGCCGCGCCGCGGGCGATCGGCTACCAGGTGGCGGCGGGAATGATCGGCGGCGCGGTGCTGCCGGCCGGGATCGGCGTCATCATGCAGTCGCTCGGCGTGTCGACGCTCGGGCTCTGCCTCTCGGCGCTCGCGTTGACGCTCGGCGGGCTGCACCTGGCCGCGCGGCGAGGGGCCTGACCGATGTCCGGCGAGTCCGGCACCAATCACGCGCGCGCGATCGAGCATCACGGCCCGGGTGAGCGCACGGCCGACCCGGAACCGGGCGATTTCATCCTCACCCACGGCGCCGAGCTGTTCAGCCAGCTCATCCGGCTCGGGCAGCAGCTCCGGTTCCGCGGCGCGGACCATCCGTATACGTACTGGAATCACGCGGCGCTGGTCGTCACGAGCGGCGGCGCGATCGTGGAGGCACTCGGAACTGGGGTCGCGCGGCGCTCGCTCTCCGACTACGACCCGACGCAGTACACGGTCGTGCGGATCACCGCGTCGGCCGAGGACCGGGCCGAGGCCGCGGTCTTCGCGGAACGTTGCGTCGGCGCGCGGTACGGCTGGGCGACGATCGTGAGCATCGCGGTCTCGCTCCTGACCGGCGCGAAGTTCAGCTTCGGGTTCAACGGCCAGCTCATCTGCAGCGGTCTCGTGGCGCGCGCGCTCGAGCGCACAACCGCCATCTTCGAGGACGAGCCCTCGCACATCATGCCCGCGCAGCTCGCGAAGCTCTACGGAGCCGTGCCGCCACCACCCGGCACGCCGAAGGGCACGCCGGCGAGGCGCCTTCGTCCTCAATCCCGATAGCTGATCAGCTCGAGGAGGCTCCCATCGGGATCGCGGAAGTACACGCTCCCTCCCTCACCGCGCGCGCCCTGACGGAAAAGCGGGCCGCGCTCGATCGCGACGTCCATCCGCCGCAGGTGCGCGATCGCATCGGCGATCGGCCCGGGCCATTCGAAGCACAGATCGCTCCCGCCCGGAGCGACCGGGATCCGCGCGACGGCGGCAGGCGCGACGCCGGTCGCGTGCACGTTCAGCTGCTGTTCGCCGATGCGGTAGTACGCGCGGCCGTCGCGCTCGACGATCTCGGCGCCGAGCACGTTGCGGTAGAAGGCATCTGACCGGCGGCGGTCGGTCACCGCGATGACCACGTGATCGAGCCGCACGTTCACGGCGGCAGGATGTCGACGGCGGTGTCGGTGACCGCCTCCGGGTGTCGGAACCGGCGGACCGGCGATGCGAGCAGGTAGAGGAACGCGACGGCGGCGATGAGCCCCGAGGCGAAGAGCGTGACCCGCAGCCCGATGTGATCCGCGAGCAGCCCCGCGGCGAGCGCGCTCGGCGGCGCCACGCCCCACGAGACGAACCGCGTCGCGGCGCTGACCCGGCCGAGCAGCCGCTCCGGCGTCACCGCCTGCTGCAGGCTGTTGGAGCTGATCGTCCAGAGCGGGACGGTGAGGCCGAGGAGGGCCTGCGACGCCGCGACAACGGCGGCGGCAGCGAGCGGCGGGCCGGCGGCGAACGGGAGCACCAGCCGGCTCAGCGTCTCGAGGAACAGCGCAGCGATCATGAGCGGCCCGAGCCCCCAGCGGCGGGTGAGCGGGCCGGCGAGCGTCGCGCCGAGCAGGCTCAGCGGTCCGATCGCCGCGAGCGACAGCCCGAGCAGCGCCGGCGGCAGGCCGAGCTCGCGGGTGGCGTACACGACGAGGATCGCCTGCACCGCGAACCACTCGATGTTCGCGAGGCCGATGGCGATGACGCAGCGGAAGACGATCTCGTGAGCCCGCATCCACCGCACGCCTTCGGTGATCTCGCGCCAAATGCTCCGGCCGGCTTCACGCGGTCGCACCGATTCGCGCGCGCGGATGCGGATGAGGAACGCCGCCGACAGGAGGAAGCCCGCCGCGTCGAACAGCATCGCCGTCGGCGCGCTGAGCGCCTGCACCAGGATCCCACCGAGCGATGGGCCGGCGACCTGAGCCACGGCGCTCGATGCCTGCAGCCGGCTGTTCGCCGGGACGATCGACGACAGTCCGACGAGCGACGGGACGAGCGCGGACCGCGCGAACTCGGTCGAGATGGCGAACAGGCCGGCGAGGAACGCGACGACGTACAGCTGCGGGAGGCCGAGGCGCCCGAGCGCGGCGGCGACCGGGATCGAGCCGATGACGACCGCGCTGCCGATATCCGACCCCACGAGGATCGGCCGCCGCGGCAGCCGGTCGACCCACGCGCCGATGAACAGTCCGACCACGAGCGACGGCGCCATCCGGAACGCGACGAGCAGACCGGTCTCGGTCGCGCCGGCGCCGAGGACGAGCACCGCGGTGAGCGGCAGGGCCAGCACGGTGACCTGGCTGCCGATCACCGCGATCGTGAAACCGGCCCAGAGCTTCGCGAAGTCCGAGCGGCGGCCGAGCGATCCGGCGGGTGATGCCATCATCTGATGATGGCGGAACCGCGGGACCGCCCGGAGCTCGACATCGCGAGCCGGGTGCTCATCGTCGACGACAGTGCCGCGGTCCGCGAGGGACTGCGTGCGCTCGTCGCGACGGACCGGAGTCTGCGCACGGTGGGTGAGGCGGCGAGCGGTGAGGAAGGACTCGAGCTCGCGCGCACGCTGAGCCCGGACATCGTCCTGCTCGACAACGAGATGCCCGGAATGAACGGGATCGAGCTCCTGCCGGCATTCCGGCACGAGCTGCCCGGCACGCGGATCGTGATGTTCACGCTCTCGCCGGCGATCGGCGACGAAGCGCGATCGCTCGGGGCGAGCGCCGTCGTGAGCAAGGACGGCGGCGACGCCACACTCCTCGAGACGCTCCGTCAGGTCCGGCGAGGCGAGCGCTCGACCACCGTGCGCCTTGCGACGGTCGCGCGGCTCCGACGGGATCGACCACGCATGTCGGCACTGAGCGTCGTGGTCGTGATCGCGGCGCTCGGCATCTACGCGATCGTGCTGTCGGCGCTGGCCGCGGTGCTCTCGTCGCGCGAGACGATCCTCGTCGTCTTCGGGACCGTACTCGGAGCGCTCGTCATCGCGATGATCGTCGCCGGCACCGGTGCGCTCAGGCCGCTGAACGCCCGCGGCCACGCCGATGAGGCCCTGGGG
>DATJHW010000149.1:0-22563 GCA_035493615.1 Saccharimonadales bacterium (SeqCode)
CGCACCGCGGTCACGCCGCCGAGCGTGTCGCCGGCATCGCGGGCCGCGCCGATCGCGCTCACCATGCGCGCGGACGCTGCCGCATCTCCGCTGCGCACCTCGCTCGCCTCGATCGCCTCCCGGTCGAAGCTCGCGGTCGCCGTCACATCGCCGATCCGGATCGTCTCGCTCAGCACGTCGACCCCGACGGCGGCGAGGATCGCCCGCGCGATGCCTCCTGCGGCCACCCGCGCGGCGGTCTCGCGCGCGCTCGCCCGCTCGATGACGTCGCGCACGTCCTCGTGCCCGTACTTCAGCGCGCCGGCAAGATCCGCGTGGCCGGGACGGAGCCGGGTGACCGCGTCGGGCCCTTCCGCGAGGGGCGTCACGCTCATGACGCGCTCCCAGTTGACCGCGTCGCGATTCTCGATCCAGAGCGCCACGGGCGCGCCGGTGGTCCTGCCGTGACGCACTCCGCCGGTGATGCGCGCGCGGTCGTGCTCGATGCGCTGGCGGGCTCCGCGACCGTACCCGAGCTGCCTGCGCCGCAGGTCCGCGTCGATCGCGGGGCCGTCGATCGAGAGCCCGGCGGGCACCCCGTCGACGATGATCGAGAGGCCCGCGCCGTGCGACTCGCCCGCGGTGAGGAACCGCATCGCTAGCTCACGCTCGCGAACAGAGCCGACCGCATCACGTCCACCGGCGCATCCTGCCCGGTCCAGATCTTGAACGAGGAGGCGGCCTGCTGCAGCAGCATCGGCAGCCCGTCCACGACGTCCAGACCGGCGGCCCGCGCGCGCTTCACGAGGGGCGTCGTGACGGCGGTGGGAATCAGATCGACGACGGTGAGCCCGCGGCGAAGCGGAGCGCCGTCGAGCGGATCCTCGCCATGGAGTCCGAGCGACGTCGCGTTGACGACGACGTCCGTCTCGGCGAGATCGGTGCGGTGCGCCCAGTCGATGACCCGCGGCGCGCGCCCGACCGGATGCGGGATCGCGCGGACGAGCGTCCGCACCCGTTCGGGCGAGCGGTTCGTGATCGCGACGTGCGCGCCGCGGACCAGCAACGCCACCAGGACCGCCCGGGCCGCGCCCCCCGCGCCGAGCAGGAGGACGCGCGCTCCGTCGAACGCCAGACCTCGCGTGGCATAGGCGAAGCCGACCGCGTCGGTGTTCGACGCGAGGACGCGCTTGCCGTCGGCCGTCCGCGAGAGCGTGTTCGCCGCGCCGATCTCGGCGGTCGGTCCGTCCCACGTGTCCACCAACGCCATCACGGCCTCCTTGTGCGGCACCGTCACGTTCGCACCGAGCAGCTCGCCGGTGCGGATGCGCTGGACCGCGGCCGGTAGCCCGTCCGCGGTCACGTCGAACGCCTCGTACGAGTGCGCGAGCCCGAGGGCGCGGAATGCCGCGTTGTGCATGGCCGGCGACAGCGAATGCTCGACCGGGTGGCCGAGCAGGTACACGACGCTCACTTGTTGCCGTACTTGACCCGGTTCGCTTCTTGCTCCTCGAGCGTCTTCGCGAACGCGTGATCGCCGGTCCCATCCCCCTTCGCGACGAAGTACAGGAAGTCGGTCTTTTCCGGCTGCGCCGCCGCCTGCAGGGCGGCGAGGCCGGGATTCGCGATCGGGCTGGGCGGCAGCCCCGCGTTCAGGTACGTGTTGTAGGGAGAGTCGAGCTTCAGATCGTCGAGGGAGAGCTCGTCCCAGGTGCCTTTCGCGTACTGGATCGTGGGATCGGCATCGAGCTTCATCCCGATGTCGAGCCGGTGCTGGTAGACCCCGGCGATGGTCGGGCTCTCCTTGCGGTCACGCGCCTCGCGTTCGACGATCGAGGCGAGCTTCACCATGTCGTAGATCGCGACGCTCCGGGCGGCCGCCGCGGTACGCAGCGTGGGGCCGGCCTTCGTCTCGAAGGTGTCGAGCAGGATCGCGATGATCTGGTCGAGCGTGGCGTCCGGGCGGAGGAAGTACGTGTCGGGGAAGAGGAATCCTTCGAGCGACGTCTTCGGATCGAGCCCGCTGAGGACGAAGTTGTTCCGCGTGCCAACGACCGCCGCGGCAGCGAAGTCCGCTGCGCTGATCGACGGGAACGCCTTGTTCACCGCCGCGGCGACCTCGGTGAGCCGCCAGCCTTCGATGATCCGAAGGGCGACCTGGTCGCCCGGAGCCTTCTGGAAGAGCGTCGCGAGGTCACGCGGGCTCAGCGCGGCGGACACCTTGTACGTCCCGGTCTGCATCGAGTTCTCGATGCCGTCCTCGAAGAGGACGAACTTGAACGCGAGAGCCGACTTGACGAGCCCAGCACGTTGGAGATCCGCCGCGATCTGCGACGCGTTCGCGCCACGGCTGACGGTGAAGTCCACGGTCTTGGCGCTCGGGTCGGCCGGAACGTCCACCAGCGGCTCGACCCTGGGCGCGATGATCGCCCGCACGGCCGACTGCCGGAGCAGCGTGTCGTGATCATCGGCGGCCTGCACGAGCGCGTCGGTGATGAGGGGCCGGGCGAGGAAGAACACTGCGAGCGCGGCCGCGACCACGACGAGCGCGAAGACCAGCGGCCCGGCGCTCGAGCGCTTCCGCGGCGGGCGCGCCCGGCCGCGCGCGGGGGCGCGCACGGGACCGCGGTAGATCGGTGGGGTCTGGCTCACCGCTTCGTGCTCAGGTAGTCCTCGAGCAGCACGCGCGCGGCGCCGGCGTCGGGATCTTCGGCGCCACGCGCGCGGGCCTCGACCGTCGTATTGCGCTCGTCGTACAGCTCCACGGGCATCCCCGTGACGGCGAGCGCTGCCGCGAAGCGGCGCACGCGCTCCGCCTGTTGCCCGACCTCGCCACGCAGCGTCAGCGGCAGACCGACCACCAAACCACCCACCTTCTCGCCGCGCGCGACGGTCGCGATCCGCTCGATGTCCTCGTCGAGGCGTCGCGATCGGCGAAGCGTCGGCAACGCGCGACTCTGGCCGAACGCGTCATCCCCGACCGCGAGACCGATCCGGCGGTCCCCGACGTCGAGCGCAAGATAGCGCACGTCAGTTGACCGCGATCCGCGCGTCGAGCAGCGGCATCCGCGGCCACCACTCGGGCGAGATCCGCAGATCCGTCAGTCGAAGGCCCTCGGCCGAGAGCAGCTCGCGAACCTCCGCCGGCGTCCGCCCTGCGAGCGCGCCGCGGATCCGTACGGAGTCGAGCTGCGGCGATTGGGCCCCCGAAGCCGTGATCTTCCAGGTCACACCGTTGTCCGCGACGGTCCCGATGGCGTTGAACTGGGCGGTCGGTTCGTCGAGCACGTTGCCCGGGGAGGCCATCGTGCGGTAGCGCTCCAGGGCCGCCTTCGTGGGCTGGTCGCCGGCGACCGCGAATCCCTGCACCGTCGCGGTCACCGGAACGTCGAATGTCGCGACCTCCTTGCCGACGACGTCGCCCAGGCCGCCCTGTGAGGTGAGCGAAGGCGTGCCGACCCACACGACCGCGTCGCCGCTCAGCTGCGACTTCCACCGGAGCTTCTGGTTGTTCGCCTCGTCGGCGAGCGCGCGATCCACGTTCCCCTTCGCGGTCGCCTGGGTGTAGTCCTCGGCCATCACGACCGGGATCTTCTTCGTGTCGCCACCGGTCGTCGGGGCGGGGTTCGTCACCTGGTAGCGGGCGTTGTTGCTGATCACGATCCGGTTCGCGGCGACGTTGCCGGCGGCGCCGCCGACGACGGCCTCGACGGCGATGTCGGCCGTGCCGGGGATCACCGTCACGAACACGATGACGCTGCGCGGAAGGGTTTTCGTCTCGGTGGTCGCGAATTGGACCCGGTCGCTGCCGGTGGTCGTCTGGACGACCGTGCCCTTCGGGATGGTCAGATCGTCGGTCGTCTGGTTGGTGAAGTGCACGGAGCCGGTCGACTTGATCTCTTCGGTCCGCGATCCCGTGGCGGTGCCGGTGACCTTCGTCGTGATCGTGGCCGACAGCGGCTGCGCGGGTACCTCACCCCCGGGGCCGGCGCGGATCGTGAACGTCGCGCCTGGCATCGGGATCGACGACGGCGTCACGCTCACCGCCGCGGACGGGAGCACGACCGCCACTAGCAGCAGGACGGCGGCGAGCATGCTCGCGGCGATCGCGAGGGCGCGCGCGGGCGAGCCGAGCGATGGAGCGGGACGCCGGGCGGCGACGCTTGCGAGGGCCGCTCGGCGGGGGGCGCCGAGCTTCTCGGTCGGATCGAGCTCTTCGCGCTCGAGGGACCCGAGCGAGGCGTACGCGGGGACGTGGACGGAGGCCGCGATCGACCGCGCGCGCGGATCGCTCGACACGAGCGAGATGCGCCGCTGGCCGGCGAGCCCGCGTGCGACGTCGAGGAATACCGCGTTGCGCGCGAACGGCGCGCCCGCCGGGACCACGAACACCACCGGCACATCGGCCGGAGCGGCGGCGAGCCGTTCCGACGCGTCGAGGATCGAGGCCCGCGCGTCCAGGTCGATGACCGTCCGGCTCACGAATACGCCTCCGCGCCCAGCGCCGCCGCGCCGGCGGCGACGAGGTCGTCCGCGGTCAGGCTCGCGTCGGCGACCACCCGCGGGACGAGGCTCGTCCGGAGCGGCAGGACCTCCACGGAGCTCCCCCGCTCGCTGCTGGCCGCGGCCGCGAGGGCCTTCGGCAGCGCAGCCAGGCCCTCGGGCACGCCGCCCAGATACCAGCGGCCCGGCTCCTCGAGGCCGAGCGACCGCACAGTCGCGACGACGCACCGGGCCCAGACCCCGGCATCGGCGTCCGAGCGGCGCGCCACGAGCGCATCGCTTCCCACGGCGAACACCCGGGTGCCGGTCACGCGCCCGTCGCGGACGATCGAGACCGTCGTTTGATCCGCACCGAGCCGCGCGACCCCGGCCTCGGCCACGCCGGATTCGGCGACCAGCCGGCCGAGGGCGTACGCGCCCGACGTCGCGGTGCCTCTGCGCCGGGCGGACTCGATGGTCGCGGTGGCACCGCCGGCCTGCACGAGGGGAGCGAGCGCGATGTCCGTCCGCACCTCGAGCTTCTGGCCGCGGTCACCGACGGGCGACCCGAGGCGGCGACCGTCCAGGACGAATCCGCCGATGTCATCGCGCAGCGCCGCGGTCGCGACGCCTCGGAGCGCCGGATCGTCGCCCGCGAGGTCGCGGGCCGCGTGCGCCGCCGCCTCGCGCGCGAGCCGGATCGCCTTCAGCGCTTCGCCCGGCGACACGGCCGCGCCCTGATCCTCGCGCTCGAAGACCGTGCTCTCGTGATACGTGCGGATGTCATCGCCGTCGATCGCGACCACGATCTTGTCGGCACGCGTGGTGCCCTCGGCGCCGGCGAACGCGGACGTGAGGGCCTGACCCACCGCGTGACGATCGGCGATGTAGCCGCCGCTCATCGCGGAGGCCGGGATGGCGGCGCGGCCGACCCCGGTGACCTTGAACCGGCCGGACTCGCGGTGACCGACCACGACGCGCACGGCCGTCGAGGCGAGCTCGACCCCGGCCACGCCCGCGCTAATTGCGACCTCCGAGCTTGTCGCGGACCGCGCGCGCGCCCGCCTCGAGCGCATCGCCCAGGCGCGCGGCGTCCTTGCCGCCGCCGGTCGCGCTGTTGGCCGGGCCGCCGCCGCTCCCGCCGATGATCGACGAGAGCTCCTTCACGAGGTTGCCCGCGTGGACCCGCTCGACGAGATCCTTGCTCACCGCGACCGCGAGCCCGGGCCGGCCGGCGTGCGTCGAGCCGAGGACGGTGACGCCCGACCCGAGCCCGTCGCGAACGCGATCGGCAAGGCCCCGCAGGACCTGCTGCTCGTAGTCGCCGACGTCCAGGACCAGGAGCTTCGAGCCGTTCAGCGTCTCGGCCCGCGCGACCAGTCCCGCGGCCGTCTGGTCGACGCCGCTCTTCTGCAGCGACGCGAGCTGCTTCTCGAGCCGTTCGCGCGACTCGGCCATCTGGGCCACGGCCTCTGGGAGCCGTGCGGGCGGCACCTTCAGCGCTCCCGCGGCGCGCTCGACGCGGTCGCGCGTGTCGTGCACTTCGCGGAGGGCGCCCTCGCCGGTGACGGCTTCGATGCGGCGGACGCCGGCCCCGATCGACTCCTCCTTCGTGATGAGGAAGAGACCGATGTCGCCGGTGCAGTGGCAGTGCGTCCCGCCGCACAGCTCGCGCGAGGTGGGGCCGGCCTCGACGACGCGGACCTCGTCCCCGTACTTCTCGTCGAACAGGTGGGTGGCCCCCGAGGCGAGCGCGTCGTGGAGCGACATCGATTGCGCATGCACGCTCGCGTTCGCCAAGATCGCGTCGTTCACCTCGTCCTCGACCCGGCGCAGCTCCGCGGGCGTGAGGGCGCGGCCGAAGGTGAAGTCGAAGCGGAGGTTGGGGGCGTGGACGAGCGACCCCGCCTGATGGACGTCGTCACCGAGCATCCGGCGGAGCGTCGCATGCAGGAGGTGCGTCGCCGTGTGATTGCGCATCGTGTGCTGCCGCGATTCGGTGTCGACCGATGCCCGCGCGGGCGCGCCGGCACGGAGCACACCGTCGACGACCTTCGCGCTCATCACGATCACCGAGGCGGCAGCGGTCTGCGTATCTGCCACGAGCGCGCGGCCCTCCGAGGTCGTGATGTCGCCACGGTCTCCCACCTGGCCACCGCCCTCCGGATAGAAGGGCGTGCGGTCGAGCACGATCTCGACGTCCTGGCCCTCGCGCGCCTCGTCCACGCGCTCGCCGCCGATGACGAGCGAGCGGATCGTCGAATCGGACGCGAGCTCGGTGTAGCCGGTGAACGTGCTCGCGAGGCCGTGCTTCTCGTGCAGGTCCGCGTAGAGCTGACCGAAGCGCATGGCGTCCTGGGAGAACTTGGCCCCGGCCCGGCCGCGCTGCCGCTGGGCGTCGAGGAGCTTCTTGAAGCCGGCCTCGTCGACCCCGATCCCGGCCGCCGCGACGAGCTCCCGCGTCATCTCCATCGGGAAGCCGAACGTGTCGTACAGCCGGAATGCCGTGTCGCCGTCGATCTCGAGCTGTCCGCGCTCCTTCGCCACGGCGATCGCCGCGGCCAGCTGTTCCATACCGCTCGCGAGCGTGCGCTCGAACTTCTCCTCCTCGGCGCCGATCGTCTCGGCGATCCGCTCGCGGGCCGAGGTGAGCTCGTGGTAGTGCTTCTGCATCGACTTCACGACTTCCCCGGCGACCTGCGTGAGCGCGCCGGTCTTCAGCTCGAGTCGCCGGCCGTGCAGCGCCGCGCGGCGAATGAGCCGCCGGAGCACGTAGCCGCGACCCTCGTTCGACGGCGCGATGCCGTCCGCGATGAGGAACGCGGCCGCGCGCGCGTGCTCGGCGACGACGCGGATCGAGACGTCCTTCTGCGGGTCGGCTCCGTAGCTCGTGCCGCTCAGCGATTCGATCTTCTTGACCAGAGGCTGGAAGAGATCGGTCTTGAAGGTGTCGGTCACGCCCTGCAGGACCTGGGAGGTGCGCTCGAGCCCGGCGCCGGTATCGATGTTCCGCTTCGCGAGCGGGGCGAGCGTGCCGTCCTCCTTGCGGTCGTACTGCTGGAACACGAAGTTCCAGATCTCGAGGTAGCGGCCACAGTCCTCGCCGGGATTGCAGTCGTGCGGCTCGGTGCCGGGCTGCGGTCCCCGGTCGACGAACACCTCGCTGCACGGCCCGCAGAGCCCGGTCGGTCCCGGCGACCAGAAGTTCGTGTCGTCGCCCTTGGCGAGGTTGCCCAGGCGGAAGACCTTTTCCGGCGGGAGGAGCGCGAGCTCCTTCGTCCAGATGTCGAAGGCCTCGTCATCATCGAAGTAGATCGTGGCGACGAGGGTCTTCGGGTCGATCTCGAACTGCGTGGTCAGGAGCTCCCAGCCCCAGCCGATCGCCTCCTTCTTCCAGTAGTCGCCGATGCCGAAGTTGCCGAGCATCTCGAAGAACGTGTTGTGATAGGTATCGAACCCGACCACCTCGAGGTCGGTCGTGCGGAAACACTTCTGGACCGTCACCAGGCGCTTCGCCGGGGGCTGCTTCTTCCCGAGGAAGTACGGCACGATCGGCTGCATTCCCGCGCTCGTGAAGAGCACGCTCGGGTCATCCATCAGCACGAGCGGCGCGCTGGGCATGCGGTGGTGGCCCTTCTCTTCGAAGAACTTGATGAACCGCTCGCGGATGGTCTGGCTGTCTATCGCCCTGGTCCCTTCATGTAACGAAAAACGCGGGTCACGGTCCGACGACCGGCTCCCGCGTTCCCCGTCGAAAGGATAAAGGAGGGACGCTACGAGGAGGACTTGTTGATCGTCCCGCCCGCAGCACCGCCCGCGCGGCCGGTGCCCGTCCCGGTGCCGGTGGAGCGTGCGGTGCCCGCGCTATCCCACTCTTTCTTCGCGTCGTCGATGATCTCGCGGCCCTTCACCGTCACGTCGTCCGCGATCTTCTGCGCGATGCGCTGGAGATCATCGGCCCGCCGCTTCAGCTCGTCCGCACGGGTCTGCAGCTCGCCACGCATGCCATCACCCGGCTTCGGTGCGTAGAGCAGCGCTCCGATCGCTCCAAGCAAGAGTCCCAATACGAATCCCATGTCATCACTCCCTGAGGCCTTCCGCGGCCACGACGATCATTGACGCAAGACCCGCGCCAATGCAGGCGAACAGGACCTGCGCCTCTCCGAGCGTACCCGTCCTCCATCCGGCGATCTCTCCGAGCGCCTGGGCGCACAGCACGGCGGCGAACGAGAGGGCCCACGCCGCCAGCATCCCCTTCGGCCGACCGAGCGCCGCACGCACGGCCGCCGGAACTCCGATCGCCACGAGCGCGAGCGGGACGAGGGCGGGGGGCAGCTAGTCCGCCGCCGCCGGAGCTCCCGCGGGCACGGCAGCGGGCCGCCGGCCGCGCGCGATGCGCGCCGGGAACGCGAACACCGTGACCGCGCCCGATGCCCGGGCGACCAAGGGGTCGAGCTCCCCCAGCGGCATCCGGACCAGCGAAGCGAAGGCGAAGAGCGGCAACAGGAAGAAGTATGAGAACAGGCTGCGGTAGGCGAAGAACAGCGGCAGGAGCGCCAGGACCATGCCGAACTCCGGGCTGGACCGGCGCGTCCGCCAGGCGACGGTCACGCACACCGCGAACGCGGCGATCTCCAGGCCCGTGTACGCGAGCGGCGGCCAGAGCGGGAGGAGGCCGTTCAGCGTGAGGAAGATGAGGCCCGCTCCACGCGGGAACATCGGGTCGGCCACCGGGGCGCTCACGCCGGCGATCCACGCCCGCGGGTCCATCAGGATGAACGGCAGGTTCGCGATCGCGAACACCGCGAAGGCTGCCGCGCTCTTCCGGAGGGCAGCTCGCCACCCCTCGCGGGTCGCGGTCGCGATGAGGAAGAACGGCGCGAAGAACCAGGCCATCTGCTTGGTCGCGCAGGCGACCCCGAGCAGCAGCCCGCTCCAGCGCTTCTCGCGCCACAGCCACGCGGCGACGAGCGGGAGCGCGTAGAGGAGATCGGCGCTGCCGCTGACCGTGAACGCCGCGAGGCTCGCGGCCCCGAGCAGCCCGGTCAGGATGAACGGCCGGAGACCCGCCGGAGCGCGCACGACGACCAGGAGCATCGCGGCAACGAGGCACAGGATGTACAGCCCGTTCGTGTCCCACCCGAGCGCCACCCACGGCGCGATGAGCACGAACGACAGCGCCGGATATGACGGCTTGGATTCGAACTCGATCTGCTGCTGGCTCTGATGGCTCTCGATCGCCCACACGGTATCGAGCTCGTTGTCGCTCGGATAGAAGCCGTCGCGCGCGAACAGCCCCTGGCGGAGCGGGGTCGTCCGGTCCGCCCCGATCCCAAGTACGGCGTAACACGTGTAGACGTCCAGGTCGCGGTACGGATCCTGGCCCGCGAGGAACAGCCGCGCGGCGCACTCGTTGAGCGCGATCGCGTCGTTGTGGTACGGCGTCCAATCGCCCGAGTGCTCCCGCGGCGCCGCCGAGAACCACGACGCGCCGACGAGCGCCATCACGCACACGACGAGCCAGGCGACGCGGTGGATCCGGACGTACCGGCGGTCGGGCCTGGCGGCCGCGTCGCCGCGACCGTCGCCTCGCAGCGCGAGGAGGAGCATGGCGATGCTGAGCGCGATGGCGCTGACGACGAGCGCCGCGCCGTAGCCGTTCGGCTGGTAGATGACCATGGAGTTCACCAGGCCGGCGTAATAGAGGACCGCCCCGGCGAGCGTGATCGCGACGAGCCGCATGAGCGCGCGCACGAGAGCTAGTCCGGGAGCGGGCGGTCGACCACGCCTCCGCCGATGACCTCGTCATCGCGGTACAGGACGGCGGCCTGGCCGGGCGCGACGAGCGCCGGCTGGGCGAGCTCGAGCGAGGCGCTGCCGCGGTCCGTCGACATACGGACCTCCGCGGCAAGCGGCGTGCCCCGGTAGCGCAGGACCGCGTCGGCCGTAAAGATGTCCGCGGGCGCGGCATCGGCCGTGAACCGGACATCCCGCAGGGCGTACGCGCGCGTCGCGATCTCGTCCCTGCGGCCGACGATCGCCGTCCCGCGCTCCGGCTCGAGCCGCAGCACGTAGAGACGTTCCCCGGTCGCGACACCGACTCCGGCCCGCTGCCCGACGGTCAGACCCCCGACACCGGCATGCCTGCCGATGACCGTGCCGTCGGCGCGCTCGATCGGTCCACCCGCGAACGCCTCCGGCGCGCGCTCACGAACGAAGTCGCGGTAATCCCCACCGATGAAGCAGATATCCATGCTCTCGGCCTTCGCGGCGTTCGGCAGACCGAAGCGCGCGGCGAGCGCGCGCGTCTCGGCCTTGTCCTCGAGCTCGCCGATCGGCAGCTCGATCGCGGCGAGCTCGCGCTGGCCGAGCATGTAGAGGGCGTACGACTGATCCTTCAGCGCATCGCGGGCCCGCAGCAGCCGCCGCCGCCCGGATGCGTCAGTCGCCACGCGGGCGTAATGGCCCGTGGCGAGCCGGGACGCACCGAACTTGCGCGTCACGTCGCCGAGGAGCGCCTCGAACTTCACGTAGCCATTGCAGGCGACGCAGGGGTTCGGCGTCTCGCCCACCGCGTACGACCGCACGAACCGGTCGATCACCTCGCGACCGAACAGGTCCGCGTAGTCGAACGCGTAGAACGGGATCCCGAGGTACGCGGCCGCGCGCCGGGCATCCTCGCCGGCCGCGTCGGTGCCGCAGCACCGCGGCGCGTCGCTGCTGGTCCCCGCCGGGGTGAGGCGCATCCACACACCCACGACGTCCAGCCCGCGCTCGACCAAGAGCGCCGCGGCGAGGGCCGAGTCCACGCCGCCGCTCATCGCGACGAAGACGCGCTCGCTCACGTCGACGCCCGTACGCGCGCGTCGACGAGGGCGCCGCGCAACGCCCCGATGGCCATCAGCGCGCAGGCCTCCTTGCGCGCGGGCAACCCGCCGAGCGCGTTCAGGATGTCCGCCGGCTCGAGCCGCGCCGCGTCCTCGACCAGGAGCCCGGCCGCGAGCTCGGTGAGCACCGAGGCGGAGGCGATCGCCGCGGTGCATCCGAACGTACGGAACCGCAGCTCCGCGACGCGCCCGTCCGCGACGCGCAGGGTGATCGTCGTGCGATCGCCGCATGACGGATTCGCGTCGGAGCCGGTCCCGCTCGGCCCGGCCAGCGTGCCGGGGTTGCGCGGCCGGGCCAGGTGTTCGAGCGCTCGGTCCGAATAATGGTCGGGCTCGATCACGCGGGCACCGCCGCGCCCGACGCCGCGCGCAGCCGCGCGACGATCCCGGTCAGCGCACCGAGAAGCGCGGCGACGTCGTCCTCCGTCGTTGACCGGCCGAGGGTCAGCCGAAGCGAGCCCTGGGCCAGGTCGCGCTCGAGGCCGAGCGCGAGGAGCACGTGCGAGGGATCGGTGTTGCCGCTCGTGCAGGCGGACCCGCTCGACGCGCTGAAGCCCTCGAGGTCGAGCGAGACCACGAGCGCTTCGCCCTGCGTGCCGCTGAAGCAGAACGACGCGTTGTTCGGCAGCCGCTCCGTCGGATGGCCCGTGAGCATCGCGTCGGGGATCCGCGACCGCACCCCCGCGATGAGCGCGTCGCGCAGCCGGGCC
Source organism: Saccharimonadales bacterium (SeqCode) (assembly GCA_035493615.1). GTDB lineage: Bacteria > Chloroflexota > Limnocylindria > P2-11E > P2-11E > UBA4735. The sequence continues at coordinate 12,059 of DATJHW010000149.1, forward strand.
TGGCGCGCCGACTCGGCCGCGCGCCTCGCCGTGGCGATCCGCAGTGCCGCGCCGAGGCCGACGACGCCGGCGACGTTCTCCGTTCCGGTACGCCGGCCCTTCTCCTGGCCGCCGCCCGTCTGCACGGTAGCGATCCGCGTGCCCTTCCGGACGTAGAGCGCCCCGACCCCCTTCGGCCCATAGAACTTGTGCGCGTTCACGCTGAGCAGGTCGACCGGCATGGCCCGCACGTCGATCTCGAGCGCGCCCACGGTCTGTACCGCATCGCTGTGGAACGTGACGTGGCGCTCGCGACAGATCGCACCGATCTCGGCGATCGGCTGCAGCGTCCCGATCTCGTTGTTCCCGTGCATGACCGATACGACGGCCGTGCGCTCATCGAGGGCCGACCGCACGTCGGCGGGCGCCACCCGGCCGTCGCGATCCACGCCGATCACCGCTACGCGCGCCTGGCCATGGGCTTCGAGATCGTGCGCCGTGTCGAGGACGGCATGGTGCTCGATCGCGGTCGTGATGATGCCGTCGGCCTCGCCTTCGCGCGCCTTCAGGACCCCGCGGAGCGCGAGATTGTCGGCCTCGGTGCCGCCCGAGGTGAACACGATCTCGTCCGGCTCAGCTCCGATGGCCTCGGCGACCTCGTCGCGCGCACGATCGACGAGGGCGCGCGCCCGCCGGCCCTCCGCGTAGATGCTCGAGGGGTTGCCCGGCACATCGCGGAGGACCCGGGCCATGAGCTCGGCGACCTCGGGGTCGACCGGCGTCGTGGCGGCATGGTCGAGATAGACGCGCCGCATGAGCGAAAGTCTAGGCGCGAACCGCTCCCGGCGGGCGCTCGCGACGCATCGCATCGGCGGCCGCCTCGAGATACCGCCGCGCGCGGACGTCGGCCGATGGTGCCTCAGCGCGGGCGCGCGCGAGCAGGGTCGCCGCGCCCGCCGGGTCGCCCGACTCGGCGCGGATGGCGGCGAGCGCCGCGCGGAGCTCGACGACCACGCCGCGCATGGTCGGCCGCGCGGTGATGTCGCTGTCCGCGAGGGCCGCCTCGATCAGGCGCTGCGCCGTGGACCAGTCTCCGGATGCGCGCCGGTAGGACGCGCTCGCGAGTGCGGCTCGCGCCGACGCGTACGGCTCGATCAGCTCGCGGGCCAGCACGGTTGCCGCTTCCGCGTAGTGTCCCGCCGCGGTCACGTCGCCCGCGTCGAGCCGGACGCGGCTGGCGGTGTCGAGCGCGCGGAACCGATCGATCGCCGCGACGACATGCTCGCTCGCAAGCAGCGCGTCGCGCGAGAACGTCGCCGCCTCGACGCGGTCTCCGCGGTCGAGCGCGTTCTCGGCGAGATCGCACAGGCTCGGCACCAGCCAGAAGTCGGTACCGGTCTCGCGCATCTCGCGCAAGGCGGCGGTCAGCTTGGCCCGCTGACCCTCGAGATCCCCTGCCGCCGCGCGGAGCTCGGCCGCCGCCCAGTGCGCATAGGCCAGGCGCAGGCGATCGTCGGCGCGCGCCGCGACCGCGGTGGCCTCCGCGACAAGCGCTTCGGCCTGATCAGCGTCGTCCAGGGCGCTGATGGTCGATCGCCACACCAGCAGCTGAACGAGAAGCTCCGCGGGCACGAGCCCGCGGGCCCGCTCGAGCACCGCATCGAGCTCGGCGATCGCGTCCGCGCTGCCCTCGATGCGAAGCCACGCCAATGCCGCCCGGGCGCGCGTCGCGAGAACGTCGGCCGGATCCTCACCGGCCGCGTTCGCGACCGCAAGTGCGCGGCGGTACAGGGCCAGCGCGCCGTGGCTGTCGGTGCGGGCGCGCCGCTGCTCGGCCGCCGCGCGCAACGACGCGAATGCGCGTTTGGCGAGCGCGACGGCCGTATCCGAGCCCAGCTCGCCCGCGAGGAGGGCCGCCTGTTCGGCATGGTGCGCGGCGAGAGCCAGGTCACCGGTCTCGCTCCGCTCGAGCCATTGCGAGAGGCGATCGTGCTGGCGGATCCGCTCGCCTTTCGGCACCCCGGCATAGGCCACGTCTCGGAACAGCATGTGGGCGAACGACAGTCGCTGGTGCGCGGTCCCGCTCGGATCGAGGGCCGAGACGATCTCGAGGCGCTCCGCGTCGGCTAGGCGATCCGCGAGTCGTGGCTCGTCGATGATCGCGGCCAGCACCTCGGGAGTGAAGGTGCGCCCGACGACGCTTGCGGCGCTGAGGACGGCGCGGGTCTCGGCCGGAACCCGATCGAGGCGGGCTGCGATGAGGCCCCGCAGCGTCGGGGGAACCGCGCTTGCGACTCCCGTCGCGCCGTCCTCTCGCAGGGCGCGCAGGTACTCCTGCACGAACAGCGGATTGCCCTCGCTGTGCGCGCGCACGAATGGGAGCACCGACGCGCCCGCGGGCGCGGGATCGAGGGAGGCGACCAACGTGCCGACGGCACCGTCGTCGAGCGGCGGCACCAGGACGATCGCGGACCGTTCGCGCTCGCGGGCCCATCCTGGCCGCGACGCGAGCAGATCGGGACGCGCCAGGCAGAGCACGAAGATCGGGCCGCGCGCGCGATCCACGATCTGCTCGATCGCATCGAGCATGGGCGGCTCGGCCCAGTGGATGTCCTCGACGATGAGCAGGACCTGCCCGTCCTGTGCGAGTGCCTCGAGATGACGCTGGAACGCACCGACGAGGTTCGGCTGGTTCACATCGGGTATCGGGCCGAGGATCTGCTCGATCGGCCAGAGCGCGAGCCCCTCGCCGTATGGCGGACAGCGCGTGCGGAGGATCAGCGCGCCGCTCAGTCCTCCCGCGAATTCGTCGATCAACCGGCTCTTGCCGATGCCGGCCGGACCGATGGCGCTGACGAGATATGGACGGCCGGTCGCGGCAGCCTTCATCCAGAGCGCCGTCAGGGTCTCGAGCTCGCGCTCTCGGCCAACGAACTGGGCGCTCGGCAGCCGGCGACGGCCGCCGGACGGCACCGATGAGATCAGCCCTTCGACGGGCCACGCTTCGACATCGCCGATCCCCTTCGCCGGCACCCGCCGGACCGGTCCGAACCGCGCGGCCGCGGCGGCGAGGCGCCGGGTAAGGGCATCGGCCAGGATCTCACCCGGGGCCGCCGCCGCCTGCAATCGCGCCGCGAGGTTGACGCTCTCGCCGGTGACGAGGAACTGATCGGCCTCGGCCGATCCGGTGGCGACCTCGCCGGTCGTGACGCCGACGCGAAGCTCGACGCGCTGCAGTGGGCCCACGCCCGGCACAGCGAACGCGATGAGCATCGCGTGGGCGGCTCGAAGCGCGCGCTCGGCATCGTCCTCGTGCGCGTTCGGGATGCCAAAGACGGCCATCACGGCGTCGCCGATGAACTTCTCGACTGTCGCGCCGTGCTCCAGCAGGATCCGGCGGGTTCTGGCGAACAGGCCGGCGAGCCGCTCGCGCACGACCTCGGGGTCGTTGCTCACGGTCAAGGTCGTGGAGCCCACGATGTCGGCGAACAGGACCGTCACGAGCCGTCGCTCCTGCGGCACCTTCCGCAGTATGGCGACCTCTTGACGCTCCCGCCACACTCTTCGGGACGCGCGAAGGAGGGACCGAGAATGCCTGGCCACGCCGGCGGCATCAGCTGCATGGTGTCGTTCTCCATCAATCCGACGGATCCGTTGAGCGACAAAGCGAGCGACTGGGCCAAGCTCGAGCGGGACATCCGGTCTGGCCTGCGAGTCTCCGGTCACAAGGTCAAGGACGTGCACGTCTTCCACATGCACGCCGCCGGGGTCACGCTCGGCACGAACGCGAAGGCGCTCGCGAAGGGTCGCCGCTAGCCCACGAACTCCTCGTAGACCGCGAGGGAGATCCGCGCAAGGGCGCCGTCGTCGTCGATGTTGTCGCGCGCGAGCTCGCGCGCGAACAGCGCGACGGCGTACGGCCCGTTCGGCGCGTAGACGATGCCCACATCGTTCCGCAGCCGGCGATACGAGCCGGTCTTGTGCGCGACCACGGTGCCTTTCGGCAGAAGGCCGGGGATCCGGGTGGCGGACTGGATCCGCTTCAACAGCTCGATGATCGCGGTGCACGACTCAGGGTCCAGGATCGCCCGCGACTCGATGAGCTCGAGCAGCCGGCACATGTCGGCCGGTGTCGTGCGGTCGGCCTGCTCCGGGATCATCGAGCGGCCACCGCTGCCGGCAGAGAGGCGAAGCAGGCGGCGCAGCTCGTCGTACCCGCCGGGCCGGGTGTGATCCATGTCCACGAGCTCCATGAGCATCTCGCGGATGTCGAACGGCACGCGGATGCTCTCGAGACCGAGCCGGGCCATGGTCGATTCGATCCGCGCCTTCCCGACCCGGTCGAACAGCAGATCGGTCGCGGTGTTGTCGCTGACGGACATCATGAGGACCGCGAGATCGCGAAGGGTCGGGTTCAGCCCGTCATCGAGGAACTGCAGGACCCCGGAGCCGGCCACCCTCGTGTCCTCGCGGTACGTGACGCGTTCTGACAGGTCGATCCGGCCGGCGATCGCGTCCTCGTAGAGGGTCACGAGCAGCGGCAGCTTGATCACCGACGCGGTCGGGAAGAGCTCGTCCTCGCGATAGCCGATGTGCCGCCCGGTGGCCAGCTGCGTCGCCGCGACGCCGACGATCCCGCCGGTCGCATCGGCGAGGCGCTCGATCTCCGAGCGGACCGCGGTGAGTGTCACGGCTTCGGCGGCTTTAGGACGACCCGCAGCCCGAGCTCGTCGAGCAGCTTCGGGTCGACGTCGGCCGGCGCGTCGAGCAACGGGTCATAGCCGGTCTGGGTCTTCGGGAACGATTGCACCTCGCGGATGTTCTCGGTCCCCGCCAGGCTCATGCAGAGCCGGTCGATCCCCGCGCCGACCCCGCCGCTGGGCGGCGCGCCGTACTCGAGCGCGTCGAGCAGCGCGCCGAACCGGGTCGCCGCGTCCTCTTTCGTGACGCCCATCTGCTTGAACACGCGCTCCTGGACCGCTCGCTGATGGATGCGGACGCTGCCGCCGAAGATCTCCTTCCCGTCGACCGTGAAGTCGTACTGCTTGGACAGCGCCTTCTCTGGCTCCGTATCCAGCAGCTCGAGATCGTGGTCGGTCAACGGCGCGCAGAACGGATTGTGGGTGAACGTCCAGCCGCCCTCGGGGGTCCGTTCGACGAGCGGGAAGTCCGTGATCCACATGGCGTAGTGCTTCGTCGTGTCCGCGAGGCCGAGCTCGGGACCCAGTCGCTCGCGCACGACGCCGAGGGATGTGCTCGCGACCTGATGCGTGTCGGCGACCGCGAGGAGCAGATCGCCGTCCTTCGCCCTCGACGCCGCGCGGACCCCGTCCAGCTCCGCCACGGTGAGGAACTTCGCGACGGGCGACCGGACCTCCGTGCCGGCGAACGCGAACGACGCGAGCCCCTTGGCGCCCTTCGTCTTGGCGATCGCCTGCCAGCCGTCAATGTCCTTCCGCGTCGCATCGGCCTTCCCAGGCACCAGCAGGCCGCGCACGGCGCCGCCGGCGTCGATGACCGAACGGAACGCATTGAATCCGGTCGACCGCAGCGCGTCGGTGAGGTCGACGAGCTCCATGGCGAACCGCAGGTCGGGCCGGTCGATCCCGTACCGGCGGATCGCCTCGTCGTAGGTCATGCGCGGGACCGGGGTCGTCGCAAGGGGCTTGCGCCCGAACTTCTTGAAGATCTCCGTGTAGAGCGCCTCGAGCGTCGACATGACGTCCTCGCGGTCGACGAAGGACATCTCGAAGTCGAGCTGGGTGTGCTCGTAGACGCGGTCGGCGCGTGGATCCTCGTCGCGATAGCAATGCGCGATCTGGAAGTACTTGTCGATCCCCGCCACCATGAGGATCTGCTTGTACTGCTGGGGTGACTGGGGCAGCGCCCAGAACTTGCCTGGGTAGTAGCGGGACGGGACGACGAAGTCACGCGCCCCCGTCGGGTCCGAGCGGATGAGCGTCGGGGTCTCGATCTCCCAGAAGTCGCGCTCCGTCAGATACCGCCGGATGAACGCCACGACCTCGTGCCGCAGACGCATGAGCTCCTTCGGGCCCTCGCGCCGCAGGTCGACGTAGCGGTACTTCCAGCGCAGGGTCTCCTCGACCGGCGTCTCCTCGTTCACATAGAAAGGAGGGGTCTTCGCCTCGTTCAGCACCGTGACCGTCTCGGCGGCCACCTCGATCCCGCCGGTCGGAAGCTTCTGGTTGACGGTCTCAGCCGAGCGCTCGCGGACCCTGCCGCTGACCTGGATCACCCACTCGTTGCGGACGTCACCGAGCGCGTCATGGGCCGGATCGCCGGACTTGGCCACGATCTGGGTGATCCCCCAGCGGTCGCGCAGGTCGATGAACGTCAATCCGCCGAGGTCGCGCCTCCGGTGGACCCAGCCTGCCAGCGTGACCCGCTTCCCCGCGGCGGCGGGCGTGAGCTCGCCGCACGTGTTCGTACGCAGCATCTCCCTAGTCTCGCGGGTCCGCGAGGAACGGCGTCTCGCCCGCCGCGCCGGGCTCGTCGATGAGCCGTGGCTTCGGCCACTTGGGCACGTGCCGTCCGACCTCGACCACGACGGCGGCGAGCCTCGTGACCCGCTGTTCCTTCGCGACCAGATCGCGCACGATCACCTTGCCGCCACGGGACTCTTCGGTGCCGCGGATCACCGCCACCTTCGCGCCGTGCTTGAGGGCGCTCTCGAGCTGCTTGTCGAGCGAGCGCTTCGAGTAATCGATCGCCACGCGGAATCCAGCCTCGCGCAGCGGGGTCGCGAGCTGGATGCGATCGGCGCCGTCGTCCGGGTCGCCGGACAGCACGTAGACGTCGGCATTCACCGACTCGTCGACCTTCACACCCTGGGTCTTCAACGCGAAGTACAGCACGTCGACCCCGCCGGCTACGCCGACGCCAGGCACGTCGGGCCCGCCCATCGTTCGCACCAGACCGTCGTAGCGCCCGCCGCCGGCCACGGAGATCTCGCCGGCCTGCGTGTACTCGGGGTCGGTCAGGACGAACTCGAAGACCGTACGCGTGTAGTAGTCGAGCCCCCGCACCTTCCGTGGGTCGACCTCGTAGCGGATGCCGAGCCGGTCGAGACCGTCGCTGACCGCGACGAAGTGCGCGCGATCGTCGTCCGAGATGAGGTCGCTGACCTTCGGCGCGCCGGCGGCGATCTCGCGCGTCCGCGGGTCCTTCGAATCGACGATCCGCAGCACGCTCGTGCGCAGGCGCTCCTTCGAGTCCTCGTCGAGCTCGTCGCGGTATTTGGTGAAGTACTCGGTCAGCGCGGCCTTCACCTTCTCGCGCGACTCCGCTCCGCCGATGGTGTTCAGCTTGAGCACGTGGTCGGTGAGGCCGACCTCGGCGAGGAGGCCGGCGGTGAACTCGATGATCTCGACGTCGGCCGACGGCTCGGGCGCGCCGAAGCACTCGAGGCCCCACTGCCAGAACTGCCGGTAGCGGAGCTTCTGGGGCCGCTGGCCGCGGAACATCGGGTCCCAGTAGGAAAACCGCACCGGCTGCGGCGCGCGATGCAGGCCGTGCTCGAGATACGCGCGCGCGACCGGTGCGGTGCCCTCGGGGCGCAGCCCGAGCCCGGCCTGCCCGTGCAGCGACACGTCGTACATCTCCTTGCCGGCCGTGTCGCTGGACTGACCCGACGTCCGGAGGAACACCTCGCGGTCCTCCGCGATCGGCGTGACGATGCGCGGGTAGCCATAGCGGCGCGCCCGCGCCATCACGACGGCGAACAACCGGTCGAAGCCGGCCGCCTCCTCTGGAAGCAGGTCCCGCATCCCGCGGGGCGCTTGGTACGTGGGCATCGGGGCATCAAGTATGGTCGAAGGACACAGCTCACGGAGGTGCACCACGGCAGATCAGCAGAGCGCCACGGTCGATCTCGAGCGCGGCGGGAGCTTCACCATTGCGCTGCGGCCCGACAAGGCCGAGCGGACCGTCGCGAATTTCGTCGCCAAGGCGAAGAGCGGCTTCTACGACGGCAAGACGTTCCACCGCGTCGAGGACTGGGTCGTCCAGGGCGGCGACCCGGACGGGACCGGCCGCGGCGGCGGCAAGATGCCCAGCGAGCTCAACGACCTCCCGTTCTCCAAAGGCTCGGTCGGGATCGCGCGCGGCGGCGATATCAAGGTGAATAACGACAGTCAATGGTTCGTGTGCAAGGCCGACGCGTCGTGGCTGAACGACCAGTACACGAACTTCGGGCAAGTGACCTCCGGTCAGGAGGTCGTTCAGGGCATCCGGGTCGGCGACAAGATCAAGAAGGTCACGATCGCGTGAGGATCGCGGCAGCGCTCGCTGCGATCGCGGTGATCGCCGGGGCATGCGGCGGCGCGGCGGCTCCCTCGCCCACGCCCGTCCGGACCGTCACGCCGGTCAGCACCGTGGCGCGAGCCACCACGACACCGGCGCGCACTCCGTGCGTCGTGAAATCCATCCAGTTCATCAAGGCACCGAGCAAGGCCGTGATCACGCTCGAGAAGGGCGGGACGATCACCATCGCGCTGCGGCCCGACAAGGCGCCGAACACCGTCACCAACTTCGCGAACATCGCGCTCTCAGGCTGCTACGACGGCCTCACCTTCCACCGCGTCGAGCTGAATCCTCCGTTCGTGATCCAGGGCGGCGACCCGAACGGCGACGGGACGGGCGGCGGCACGCAGCCGGCCGAGTACAACGACCTCTCGTTCGTGAAGGGCGCCGTGGGCATCGCACGCGGCGCCGACAAGGCGATCAACAACAAGTTCCAGTTCTTCGTCTGTATCGGTCAGTGCACGTTCCTCGACGGTCAGTACACGAACTTCGGCTTGGTCACCGACGGCCAGAACGTCGCCGACGGGGTTCGCGTCGGTGACAAGATCAAGTCCATCACGGTCGAGTGAGCAGCCGCGGATCGGTCGCGTTCGTCGCGGCATTCAGCGCGTACTGGCTCGTCGCCCTTCCGCTCGACACCGTGAGCACGTCGACCCAGCAGCTCCTGATCTCACTGGCGACCTGGACGTTCCTCGTGATCGCCCTCGCGCTGCAGGCGTCGGCCGTGCGCGTGCAGGTGCTCGTGCTCGTCGGCGTGGCCACGGCGCTCGAGATCATCGGGTCGATCGTGTGGGGCGCGTACCGCTATCGCCTCGGGAATCTGCCGCTGTTCGTCCCGGCCGGGCACGGCCTCTTCTATCTGGCCGCGCTGCGCGCCGCATCGCTTCCGATGCTCCAACGGAACGCGCGGCGGATCGTCATCGCCGTTGCCGCGGGAGCGACGGCGTACATGGTCTGGGGACTGCTCCGCCCGCCGCTTCCCGATCTGCTCGGCTTGGTCACCTGGGCGATCTTCATCCGGTTCATCGCGCGCGGCCGCTTTCCGCTGCTCTACGCGGTGAGCTTCGTGCTGACGCTGGCCCTCGAGCTCTATGGCACCGGCTGGGGCGTCTGGCGCTGGTCGCCCGTGCTGCCGGGACTCCTCCTTCCGGCCGGCAACCCGCCGACCGGGATCGGCGCCGCCTATGCCGCGATGGACGGGCTGACTCGCCGGATCGTTGGCCGGATCCCCCGGCCGTCCGCCGCGGCACCGGCCGCCGCGGAGGCGGTCGCCTGAGGGGCGACAGGCCTCGGCCTAGGCGAGCGGGTCGCCGTTCCCGGGGTCGTGCCGCCGACCGCGAAGGTCTCGTCGTCGGGATGCGCGAACGGGGCGATCGCGCGCTTCGTCACGGCTCGCGCCGTCGCGTGGTGACCCACAGCAGGACGAGCGCGAGCACGAACATCCCGCTGCCGATCGCGACCCATTCCGGACGGTCATTCATCGCGCTCGGCACACCGCGGGTGAGCCCGAGACCCTGGGCGGCGAACGTGAGGCCGGCGAGCGCCAGGATCGCCTCGCCCGCGAAGGCGGCGGTCCGGCTCAGCTCTGCACCCCGCCCTTGGTCATCGGGAGCGGATCGAGGACCCGCTTGAGATCCGCCTCGGGCAGGACCTTCTCCTCGAGCGCGACGTCGATCAGCGGGCGCCGCTCGGCCAGGGCACGCTTCACGAGCGCGGCGGCCTTTGCGTATCCGATGTGCGGCGCGAGCGCGGTGACGATGAGCGACGGGCTCGAGTTCACGTGCTCCTTCGTCCGCGCCTCGTCCACGGTCATCCCGTCGACCGCCTTCGTGCGGAACACGCGCGTCGCGTTCGCGAGGATCGTGGCCGAGAAGCAGAGCGCGAAGTTCATCCCCGGCATCATCACGTTGAGCTCGAGCTGCCCCGCCTGGGCGCCGAGCATGACCGCGGTGTCGTTGCCGATCACCTGATAGCAGACCTGATCGACCATCTCCGCGATCGACGGGTTCACCTTGCCCGGCATGATCGAGGAGCCGGGCTGCACCGCCGGAAGGATCAGCTCGCCGAAGCCGGTGCGCGGTCCCGAGACCATGAGCCGGATGTCGTTCGCGATGCTCGAGAGCTCGATCGCCGCGGTGCGCATTCCGCTCGAGATCCGAACGAATGCGGCGCTCGACTGCATCGACGCGAAGAGGTCGGCCGAC
>DATJHW010000150.1:0-2933 GCA_035493615.1 Saccharimonadales bacterium (SeqCode)
CCCGTGTAGAGGGTCGTCGCCCCGCGCTTCACGGTGACCTGGAGGCCGTTCGTCGTGTCGGTCCAGAGCGCCGTGGTCGCGGTGCTCGAGATCGCACCCGTGTAGGTGAAGTCCGCGTTGCCGGTGTTCGAGATGACCACCGTGCGGTTCGCCGTGTCACCGGGGACGAGGTTCGAGATCGAGATCAGTGAGCCAGCCGCGCTCTTGTCGTTGCTCGCGGTCAGGGTCGCCGATCCGAATGTGTTCCCGGGGTTCGTGGTCGCGGCGGTGAAGCTCGCGCTCGACTTGTCCGCGCTCACGGTGAGGCCGATCAGCACGAGGGCTGAGAGAGCCATGCCCGCGAGGAGGACTGCTGGCTTGCGCATCGCTTGGTTCCCTTTCTCTCCGCCTCGCCTGTTTTTGCGGCATTCGCGGGCGGCTGTGACAAGGGGAACTGTGCGTTCTGAGCGTCTCCGCTCAATCGGCCCTCGGAGTGAGACCGTCTCCCACGCTGGTACGAGCGGATCTGGTCGGGACTAGTACCACCCGTCACCCGCGCGGGTGAGGGCTACGGGAACTCGATCGCGTCGAAGACGAACGTGAGGTCCTGGACGAGGCCCTGGAAGGCATTCGAGGCGCTCACCGGGAAGTCGACCGTGTAGCTCAGCAGCTCGGCCGTGCCGGGAGCGAGGATCGTTGGCCCCGTGAGCGAGCCGAGCCCCGAGAGCGGACCGGCGTAGCGCACGGTCCCGCCGGCGTCGCGCACGGTGAGCTGCAACCCATCGACCGTGTCGGTCCAAAGCGCGGTCGAAGCGGTCTGGGTGGCCGACACCGTGTAGCGGAACGCGACCGAGCCGCCGTTCTGGACCGTGATCGCCCGGGTCATCGAGTCGCCCGGGACCAGCCGGGTGAGGTCGAAGGCCGCTGTCGCACCGCGGTCGATGCTGATCGCGAGCACTGGGGCGGGCGTCGGAACAGGGCTCGGCGTCGGCGACGCGGTCTGGGCCGGCGCGGGCGATGCCGTCGGCGCCGGTGTCGGGGATCCGGTCGGAGCAGGTGGCAGCGGACCGGTCGGAGCCGGAGTCGGGGGCAGGGTCGGTGTGCCCGTGGGCGTGGGGCTTGGCACGCTCGGCTGGGCGTTCGATGACGATGGCGTCGGGCGGGCCGTCGCGGAGGCCGAAGGGATCGGCTGGGTGACCGGCAGCGAAGATGGCGAGTTGGACGGGCTCGGCGGCGGCGACGAAGATGCCGGCGGCTGGAGAACGGAATCCGGCGACGGCCCGAAGAACGACGGAGCGATGTCGTGGATCTTGGCCAGCAGACCACCGAGCAGCGGGATCTTCGTGATCGGCGGGTCCTCTGGCCGCACGGCCGACGCGCTGACGCCGCGCATCGCGTCGATGTCGGCATAGACGCTGTCCGCGGTGACGACGAGCGCCACGGTCAGGATCCCGGCCAGGCCCATTGCGAGGAACAGCCAGGCGCGCAGGTCGAGACCCCACGCCCGCGGGCGGGCGGGGACCTTCGGCGCAGGCTCGAATTCGAATACCTCGTTGGGCAGATACCGACTCATGACGGCAACGATGGCCTTCAGGAAGTCGGTCCGGAACGGACCGGTGGGTGGATTCGCTCCCCCGCCGGTACTAGCGGGGGTATGAGGCCGGCCCTAGCTGAGGAGGGTCGCCTTCCGCTCGGGGCCCACCCCGACCATGCCGATCGGCGCGCCGACGGTTTCTTCGATGCGCTGGAGGTACGCGCGGGCGGCGGGCGGCAGCTTGGCCCGCTCGCGGATGGCGCCGACGTCCTGACACCAGCCACGAAGCTGTTCGTAGCTCGGCGTCACCCGATCGAGCAGCTTGGTGGGCGGCATGTCGGAGGTGAGCATCCCGTCCAGCTCGTAGGCCGTGCAGAACGGGATCTCCTCGTACGTGCCGAGCATGTCCAGCTTCGTGACCGCGAGCTCGGTGAACGCGTTGAGCCGCTGCGCGTGGCGTGCGGCAACCGCGTCGAACCAGCCGATGCGCCGCGGCCGCCCCGTCGTCGCGCCGTACTCCTCCGCGCGCTCGCGAAGCGTGTTCGCGGCCTCGCCGCCGAGCTCCGTGGGGAATGGACCCTCGCCGACGGCCGTGCTGTACGCCTTGACGACGCCGATGACCCGGGTGATGGACCGCGCCGGGATGCCTGCTCCGATCGACGCGAATCCCGCGAGCGGATTGCTGGAGGTCACGTACGGGTAGATGCCCCAGTCGAGATCGCGCATCGCGCCGAGCTGCCCTTCGAGCAGAACGCGCGCGTCGGTCGCGACGGCACGCTCCACGAGGGGCAGGGTGTCCGCGATCCGATCGCCGAGCGCCGCTGCGGCCGCAAGGACGCCGTCGGCGACGACACGAGCGTCGAGCGGCGCGTCGCCGAATTTCGTGAGGATCACGTTCTTGGTCTCGAGCTCGTGGGCTACGCGCTCGCGGAACGAGCGCTCGTCGCGGACCTCGTAGAGCTGGATCCCGTGGCGCGCGACCTTGTCCGCGTACGCCGGCCCGACGCCCTGACCGGTCGTGCCGAGCCTGCGCCGGCCCCGCTCGCGCTCGTCGAGGCGGTCGAGCGCGACGTGCCACGGCATCAGAAGGTGGGCGCGATCCGAGATGCGGAGGTTCGCGGTGGAAACGCCACGCTCCTCGAGCATGCGCATCTCATCGCGAAGGACCGCGAGATCGATGACCATACCCGTGCCGAGCACGCACATGGCGTTCGGGTTGAAGATGCCGGACGGAACGAGGTGAAGCTTGAACGTCCCGAGCTCGTTCACGACCGTGTGGCCGGCGTTGTTGCCGCCCTGGTAGCGGATGACGAGATCCGCCTCCTGCGCGAGGAGATCCGTGATCTTGCCTTTGCCCTCGTCGCCCCACTGCGCTCCGACGATGGCGGTCACCGGCACGTGACGGAATGCTAGTGGATGA
>DATJHW010000151.1:0-11850 GCA_035493615.1 Saccharimonadales bacterium (SeqCode)
TACCTGAAGGAGCTCGCGGGCCTGGACGCGACCGTCGGGGCGCGCGGCGGGATCGCGCTCGCGTTCCGGGACGACGCACCGCCGGGTGCGGAGTCCTACCGGCTCGACATCACGACCGAACGCATCGAGCTCTCCGCCCGCGGCGCGCGGGGTCTCTTCTACGGGATCCAGACGCTGCGGCAGCTCGTCGCCGCATCGCCGAAAGCAGTGCCGGCGGCGCGGATCGACGATGCGCCGCGGTTCGGCTATCGCGGATTGCATCTCGACGTCGGCCGGCACTTCTTCCCGGTCGAGTTCATCAAGCGGTACATCGACCTGCTCGCGTCGTTCAAGCTGAACACCTTCCACTGGCATCTCACCGAGGACCAGGGCTGGCGGCTCGAGATCAAGAAGTATCCGAAGCTCACCGAGATCGGCGCGTGGCGGAAGGAAACGATCGTCGGCCACGCCCGCCGCGGCGCGAAGGGCTACGACGGCACGCCGCATGGCGGTTTCTACACCCAGGACCAGGCGCGCGAGGTCGTCGCGTACGCGAAGGAGCGGGCCGTCACGGTGCTACCCGAGATCGAAATGCCCGGCCACAGCCTCGCGGCGCTTGCCGCGTATCCGGAGCACGCGAACGTCGCCGGCCCGTTCGAGGTGCGCACGACGTGGGGCATCTCCGACGAGGTGTTCTCGCCGCGCGACGCGACGTTCACGTTCCTCGAGAACGTGCTCCGCGAGGTCATGGATATCTTCCCAGGCGAGTACATCCACGTCGGCGGCGACGAGGCGCCGAAGAAGCGGTGGAAGGAGAGCGCCGAGGCGCAGGGGATCATCAAGAAGGAGAAGCTCGCGGACGAGGACGCCCTCCAGAGCTGGTTCATCCAACGCATCGAGCGGTTCCTCAACGCCAACGGCCGGCGGCTCATCGGGTGGGACGAGATCCTCGAGGGCGGGCTCGCGCCGAACGCGACGGTGATGTCCTGGCGCGGGACCGCCGGCGGTATCGCGGCCGCGAAGCAGGGGCACGACGTGGTGATGGCGCCGCAGGCCGACCTGTATTTCGACCACTACCAGGCCGATCCGGAGCACGAGCCGCTTGCGATCGGCGGGATGACGCCGATCGAGGACACCTACGCCTACGAGCCGATCGCGCCGGAGCTGTCGGCCGACGAGGCGAAGCACGTCCTCGGACCGGAGGCCTGCGTGTGGACGGAGTACATGCCGACCGGCGACCAGGTCGAGTACATGGCCTACCCGCGCGTGCTCGCGCTCGCCGAGATCGCCTGGTCCCCGCGCGAGGCGCGCGACTGGCGGTCGTTCAGCGCGCGACTGCCTGCGGCGCTCGGGCTCCTCGATCGACTCGGCGTGAAGTACCGGAAGTCGAGCTAGGCGACCTCGGAGATCGAGACCGGGCGGCCGAGCTCGGCCGAGCGGTACGCGGCGACGACGACCTCGAGCGAGCGCAGCCCGTCCTCCCCGCTGATCGGGACCGGCCGACCGGCGAGGATCGCGTCCACGAAGCCACCGACCATCAGCGCGTTCAGGTCGTCGCCCCACCCGATGAGCCTGGTGACTCCGGCGGCGTCGTCGTAGTGCGTGAGCGACTGACGGAAGACGTCGATATCGACCGTGCCGCGTTCGCCGACGACGTGCATCGTGACCCCGCCCCACGTCGGAAACGTCGCGGGGCGCGACCAGCCGCAGTCGATGGACGCGAACGCGCCGCCCGAGAGGTCGAGCGTGAGCAGCCCACAGTCCTCGACCGGCAACCCGTACAGGAACGAGCCGAGCTCCGCGTGCACGCGCACGAACTCGTCGTCGAGCAGCCAGCGCAGCACGTCTGCGAGATGGACCGTGTGGTCCATCGCCGCGCCGCCGCCGGCCTCGATCGGGTCGCCGAACCACCGCCCGGGGTACTGGCCGGGATTCGTCCCGCGCACCGCGCGGATCCGGCCGAGCGTGCCGCGGTCGATCGCCTCCTTGAGCGCTATGACCGCGGGGCTGCTGCGCACCGGCAGCGCGACGCCGAGCTGCACGCCCGCGGCGCGACACGCATCGATCATCGCGAGCGCGTCCGCGATCGTCGTCGCGAGCGGCTTCTCGCAGAGGACGTGGACGCCGGCCCTCGCCGCCGCCTCGGTGTCGCGGCGGTGCGCGGCGTTCGTCGACGCGATCACGATCGCTTCGCTCGCGCCCAGCAGCGCGTCGAGGCTCGCGTGGCTCGGACCGTCATGCGCGGCGCCGGTCTCGTCGAACGACCCGGTGAACTCCACCTGCGGCAGGCTCGCGAGCGTGCGCGCGAGCCCGGCCGCGTGCACGTGGGCCCAGGATGCGAGGCCGACCCGCAGCCGCCTCACGCCGGCACCGTCCACGGGACCACGTCGTTCCGATCGGCCGACTCGATCACCGCGAGCCCGAGCCCGAGCGACCGCAGTCCCTCGCGCCCGTCCACCAGCGGCGGCTCGCCGCGCGCGAGGCGCTCCACGAGGTCACGGAGCTGGCGGCGGTACGGCGTCTCGCGGAGGGTCGGCGCTGGGATCACGGCCGCTCCGGCGGCGCCCGAGGGCGACTGCACGACGAACGGCGCGACCGCCCGGCTGTCGTGGACGAGCATCCCGCGATCGCCACGGAGCTCGAAGGTCGTACGGAATCCGGCGTGCTCCGCCCAGCTCGCCTCGAGCTGCACGATCGGCCGGTCGTCGTAGCGGACGCTCGCCAGGGCGTACTCGAGCCCCCCGCGATCGGCGACGCGCTTCCCGTACACGCGCGCCGGCTCGCCGAACCACCAGCGGAGCACGTCGAGATCGTGGAGCATGAGATCGAGTACGACGCCGCCGCTCTTCGCGGCGTCGAGGTACCACGCGCGCGTCGCGCCGACCGACAGCGTGCCGCGCGTCAACGTAGCGACGGCCGCCTGTCCGAGCGTCCCGGCGTCCAGCAGCTCCTTCGCCCGCCGGTACTCGGGGAAGAAGCGCACGACGTGACCGATCGCGAGGCGGACCCCGGCGTCCTCGCACGCGCGCACCATCGCCCGTGCGTCGTCGAGGGTGCGCGCGATGGGCTTCTCGCAGAAGACCTGCTTCCCCGCCCGCGCGGCCGCGATCACGTGCTCCGCGTGCAGGTAGGTCGGCGACGCGACCACCACGAGGTCGACGTCCTCGCTCGCGCACAGCGACGGGACGTCCGGCGCGACCCGCACACCCAGCTCGGTCGCGAGCGGTTCAGCCTCCGCGATCGTCGCAGCGGCGATGGCGCGCAGCTCCGCGCCGGGCAGGCGGACGGCCGCGCGTGCGTGGGTCGATCCGGCAAAGCCGGTGCCGATGACGCCGATGCGAAGTGGCACGGAGCGCACAGGCTAGATGAGCGCGCGAGGTCAGGCGGCGAGTCCGATGTCGAACGTCGCGGCGTAGCCCTCGGAGAGCTTGGTCGGGGCGAGGGTGAGCTTGCCGCCGCTCCCCTGGAAGATGCCGTCGGCCTCGTTCCGCAGACGGCCCGCCCCGCCCTTCTGCGAGTACGGGGCCTGGGCGAAGATCTGATCGTTCATCGTCTCGTCGAAGAAGAGCTGCGAGGTGAAGTCCGACACCCGGCCATTCGCGGCGGCCGTGCGGATCTTGAAGTGGACGTGCACCGCGCGGCCCTGGTACCAGCCGGGCCAAATGGTCGTGAACTTCGCGATGCCCTGCGCGTCGGTGGTCTGATAGCCGCGCAGGAACTTCGTGCCCTTCGTGCTGCCGAAGGTCGGATCGGTCGCGTCGGAGTACACGCCCTGCGCGTCGCAGTGCCACACGTCGACCGTCGCGCCCGCGAGCGCGGCGCAGGCGCTCCCGCTGATCCGAGAGACCAGGAAGGTGAGTGCGAGCGGGACGCCCGGCTTGGATATGTTCGTCGACGGATCCGCGCGGATGTCGGAGCGGTTGAGCTTCTCGTCGACGAAGTACGGGCCTTCGGTGAGCGCCGGCCGCACGACGCAGGATGGCAGGACCGCGGCGGCCGCGCTGCCGGCCGCGACGGGACTCGCCGTCGCGACGCCGGTCGTGCTCGGGAACGGCGGAGCGCCGATCGGTGCGCACGCCGCGACGAGGGCTGATCCGCCGAGCAAACCGAGGATCTCGCGCCGCGTGAGGATGCGGCCGATCGGACGGTCGTCTTCGGCCGGGCGCCGCATCGTCAGCTGGCCGGACCTGTTGCGACGAGGTCGATGACGAGGCGGATCTCGTCAACGACGCTGATGACGTGAAAGTTGGATGCCGGCGCGGACATCCCGAAGTCCTCGAACTTCAGGCTCGGGTTCGCCGTCGCGGCGGCTGTCAGATCGGTACCGTTGCGCGTCGCCTTGACGTCGAACGTCACGACCTTGTCCTTGCCGTGGATGGTGAGCGTGCCAGTGAGCGCGAAGGTGAGGTCTGCGGACGCCGGCAAGGGCAGCGCGAGGCCGGTGACCTGCGTCGGGACGAACGTCGCGGTCGGGTATTGGCTGACCCGAAGGGTGTCCTGCTTGATGAAGTTGTCGCGGTCGCGCGAGTCGCTCGCGAGCGTCCGCAGGTCGAACGTGATCCGTGAGCCTGAGGCGAACGTTCCGTCGGCATTCACGGCGAACGTGCCCTTCGCGCCGGTCGCGGTGAGGACCGCATCGGACGGGAGGCTCACGCCGACCAGCTGCTCGCGCACGCTCACGACCGCCCGAGACTTATCGCTGACGGTCCACATCACTCCCGCCGCAGCGGTGGTCGCGGTCGGCGCGCTCGGCGCCGGGGTCGTCGGCGCGACCGTCGGATCGACGCTGACAGACGCCGCGCCGCCGCACGCGACGGCAACGAGTGCGACGATGGTCAGGACGGCGACGCGGGCGATGTGCACGCGCATGAGCCTACGGGCAGCACGGGCTGCGCGGGCTAAAGATTCGCTAAGGAACTGTGCTCGGGAGGGACGACAGGTGGAGGTCTTCGAAGCCGTACGCACGGTCCTCGCGATGCGGCGTTACACGGACAAGCCGGTGCCGCCGGACGTCGTGCGCCGGATCGTCGAGGCGGGCCGGCTCTCGGCAAGCTCGATCAACCTGCAGCCATGGCACTTCGTTGTCGTCGAGGAGCGCGCGACCCTGCGGAAGATCGGCGAGATCATGCGGACCGGCCGCTACACCGCGGACGCAGCGTTCGCGATCGTCGTGTTCGTCGAGAAGGACAGTCCGTACGGGATCTCGGATGCGAGCCGCGCGATCCAGAACATGATCCTGGTCGCGTGGGCCGAGGGCATCGGGTCGAACTGGACGGGCTTCGGGCCGATGCCCGCGATCGAGAATCTCGTCGGCGCGCCGAAGACGCACGAGGGCCTCGCCATCGTGCCGTTCGGCTACCCGGCGGCGAAGCTCGGGTCCGGACGGAAGAAGCGCAAGCCGATCGCCGAGGTCGCGAGCCGCGAGCGCTTCGGGACGCCGTTCGCTTAGACGATCGAGCGAAGCTTCGCCGGATCGCCGATCTGGTCGATCTCGGTGATCCGCCCTGCGATCACGGTGAAGCCGACGACGATCGTCAGCCCGGTGGGCAGCCTGACGATGACACCGGCGCCGCCGTTCACGACGATCGGCTTGGCGAGGCCGGCGAACGGGCGCCCGCGGACACTGATCTCGGCGGCCACCGCCCGCGCGCCGCTGATCGGCGGCCGCGCCAGCGGTCCCTTACCGCCGGCGTCCTGGCGCAGGACCACGTCGGGGTCGAGGACCGCGATGAGCCCGTCGAAGTCGCCGGCTCGCGCGGCCGCGAGGAACGCATCGACGACCGTGCGCTGGACCGCGAGGTCGGCATCCGGCGTGTGCGGCGTGCGCGCGATCGTCCTCCGCGCGCGGCTCGCAAGCTGCCGTGTCGCGTCGGGACTGCGGTCGACGATCGAGGCGATCTCATCGAATGGCACCGCGAACACGTCGTGGAGGACGAACGCGAGCCGCTCAGCGGGCGTGAGGGTCTCGAGCACCACGAGGAGCGCGAGGCCGACGGAATCGGCGAGCAGGGCATCGCGCTCGGGATCGCCCTGCGGGTCCAGCTGCACGATCGGCTCCGGGAGCCAGCTATCGACGGAATCTTCTCGATGCGACGCCCGCGCACGGAGGACGTCCAGGCAGATCCGTCCGACCACGGTGACGAGCCACGCGCGAAGATCGTCGATCGCGCTGTCCGAACGACGGAGGCGGAGCCACGCTTCCTGGACCACGTCATCGGCGTCCGTGAGCGACCCGAGCATCCGGTAGGCGACGGCGCGCAGCCGCGGGCGCGCGCGCTCGAACTCCTCGGCCAGCGGTTCGCCGTCCATGCTCACTGTTGTAGACGCGGCAGGTGGGTCCGATGTGACCGGTCACATCCGGCCCTCGCGACACGTCCCCCAGGTGACGCCATGCGCGAGGAGGCCAAGATGCGCCAGAAGATCCCCGGACTTGTTCCGCTGCTGAACCCGCTCGTCGGCCGGCTGCTCGGGCTCGGCCTGCCGATGGGCCCCCGCCGCACCCCGATGGTCCTGCTCACGATCAAAGGCCGGAAGAGCGGTCAGCCGCACACGACACCGGTGAATGTGTTCCATCGCGGTGACCGCGACTACGTCTTCGGCACGTTCGGCGAGACGAACTGGGTGCTGAACCTTCGGACAGCGGGCGAGGCCATCCTCACCGAACGCGGGCAGCACGTTCCCGTCGAGGCCGTCGAGCTGTCGGTCGAAGATGGCGCGCCCGTGCTGCGGGAGCTGCTCGAGCCGCTGCTCCGGACGCCGCTCGCCTCCCGCGTCCTGCCGCGGTTCTATCGCGTGACGTCCGGCGCACCGCTCGCCGACTACGAGGCCGAGGCGCGCCGTCATCCGATCTTCGAGCTACGGCCGCGGAACGCGGCCTAGGCGAACTGCACGGAGCGCTTCGAAAGACCGAGGAAGTAGCCCTCGATCACGGTCTCGGGCGATTCCGTCTGCTCGAGGCTCGCGCCGAGCGCGACGAACAGTGGGACGAAGTGATCGACCGTCGGGTGCGCGTAGCGGACACCCGGAGCACGACGCTTGTAGTCCACGAGGGTGTCGACATCGCCCCTCGCGAGCGTCTCCGCGCTCCAGAGGTCGAACTCCGTGGACCATGCCGGCGGCGTCGCGTCGGGACGGAAATCCTCGAGGAACGGGAGCCCATGGGTCATGAAGCCGCTACCCATGATCAGCACGCCCTCGTCGCGGAGCGGGGCCAGCTTCCTGCCAAGGTCGAGCAGCTCCTTGGAGTCGAGGCTCGGCATCGAGATCTGGAGCACCGGCACGTCCGCCTTCGGGTACATGACCGTCAACGGGACGTACGCGCCGTGATCGAGGCCGCGCTCCGCGTCCTCCGCGATCGGCCGGCCCGGCAGGAGCTGCCGCACGCGCCGCGCGAGCTCAGGCGCGCCAGGCGCGGGATACGTCACGTCGTAGTACCGCTGCGGGAACCCGTAGAAGTCGTAGACGAGCGGGACCGGCGTGGTGGCGCCGATCGTGAGCGGCGCGTTCTCCCAATGGGCCGAGACGACGAGGATCGCCTTCGGCGTCGGGAGGTCGGCCGACCACCGGGCGAGCTCGCCGGGCCAGACCGGGTCATCGACGAGGATCGGCGCGCCGTGGCCGAGGTAGAGCGCGGGCATGCGCGGGCTCGGCGTGGCTGGATCGGTCATGGTGCCTCCGGTAACGCATCGGTCGGTGTCCGCATTCCCCCCGGTGGGCCCGTGCGGCGGGTCGCCACGAACGAGCCCGCCGCGATGAGCGCGAAGCCGGCGGTGATACCGACCGTGAACGGCTCGTTCAGCAGGAGCACGCCGAGCACGATCGCGACCGCCGGATTGAAGTACGTGATGATCGTGGCGCGGATGGGGCCGACCTCCGCGATGAGCGCGAAGAACAGGAGGAACGCGAGCGCGGTGCACACGACGCCGAGGATGCCGATCGCCATCAGGGCCTGCGACGATGGCACCGACACCGGCCGCTGCGCGATCCCGAGCGGCGCATATGCGAGGGCGGTGAGCGCGAGCGACGCGGCGACCACGCCGACCGCGGGCGCACCCTGCAGCCGGCGCGCGATGATCATCGGTCCGATCGCGTAGCCGATCACCACGAGAGCGACCTCGCCCACGGCGACGAGGTCATCGGCCGCAACGTCGAGGCCGACGACGAGGGCGACCCCGACGAACCCGACGACGAGGCCGACGACCCGGCGGACGTCGGGCCGGTCGTCACCGCCGATCATCCAGACGAGCAGGGCGCCGACGAGCGGCACGCCCGCGATCAGCAGGCCGGCCAGCGAGCTCGACAGGCGGCGCTCCGCGTCCGACAGCAGGAGCCACGGTGCGGCGACCTCGACGACGGTGTAGGCAACGACCCAGCGCCAGCGCGAAAGCAGCGGGCGCACGTCGCCGCGGGCCAGCGCGAGCGGAACGAGGATCGCGCCGCCGACGGTCGTCCGCATGAGTACGAGCGTCGACGGTGCGAGCTCGGCCACGGCGATCTTGATCAGCAGATATGGGATGCCCCAGATCACCGCCATCGCCGCGAAGAGGAGCCAGCCGCGCCGGGTCACCGGCTCATTCTCGCGGCTCAGTAGAGTTGCGTCCGTAGCGGAGGACACAATGCCCGAGCCTCTGAACCTCGATGAATTCGAAGCCGTCGCGCGCGAAACGCTGCCCACGATGACCTACGACTTCATCGCGGGCGGGGCCGAGGACGAACGGACGGTCGCCGGCAATCGCGCGGCATTCGCGCGCCGGGTCCTGCGCAATCGCGCACTCGTGGACGTCGAGACGCGCGACCTGCGGACCCGCTTGCTCGGGCTCGAGCTCCCCCACCCGATCCTTCTGGCACCGACGGCGCTGCACCGGCTCGCTCATCCCGATGGAGAGGCCGCGACCGCACGAGGTGCGGCCGCCGCGGGCGCCCTGTACACGGTGTCGACCGCGACGAGCACACCGCTCGAGGAGATCCGGCAGGCCGCGCCGCACGGCCCACGCTGGTTCCAGCTCTACCACCTCGGCGATCGCGCGGCGACCGAGGAGCTCATCCGGCTCGCCGTGGCGACCGGACATCGGGCGATCGTGCTCACCGTCGACGTGCCGCTGCTCGGCCGGCGAGAGCGCGACCTACGCAATGTCTTCACCCTGCCTCCGGGCATCGGGATGGTCCACGTGCACGAGCCGGCCTGGTCGCCATCAGGGGAGGATCCGGCGCGGGCGTGGGCAAGCCCGATCGCCAGCCGGATGCTCACCTGGGATGACCTCACCTGGATCCGCGCCGCTGGAGGTGGTGTCCCGCTTCTGCTGAAAGGCGTCGTCCGCGGTGACGACGCGGAGCACGCGCTCAACGTCGGCGTGGACGGGATCTGGGTCTCCAATCACGGCGGCCGCCAGCTCGACGGCGCGATCGCGACGCTCGACGCGCTCGCCGACGTCGTCGAGGCCGTCGCCGGCAATTGCGCGATCGTGGTCGACGGTGGCATCCGCCGCGGTACGGACGTCATCAAGGCGCTGGCGCTCGGCGCGGACGCGGTCGCGATCGGGAGACCGCAGCTCTTCGGCCTCGCGGCCGGCGGTGCCGCGGGCGTGCAGCGGGTCGTCGAGCTGCTTCGCGCGGAGCTCGACCTCGCGATGGCGCTGGTCGGCGCGGCGTCGCTGGACAGCCTCGATCCGGATCTGGTCAGCTAGCCCCGCCCCGGCACGAGACCGCGGGTGGTCGACCACGTCGCGACGCCTACCGTGACGGCCACGGGGCCGCCGTCGTCGCGCTCGACGACCTGCACCGGCAGCTCGGCGTGCAATGCCGCCGCGAGGGTCTCGGCGACGCGCGCCTTCTCACGCGGCGCCCACACGATCACGCCGCGGCGCTGGAATCCCGGAGCGGGGCTGGCCGGTGACAGCGGCGACCAGCCGCCCCGCACGAGGAGCTCCCAGATGCAGAGTGCGAGAGCCTGCCCGTCCGCGTCGGCGTAGCTCAGATTGAATGGTGTCCCCGGATGGGCCCGCGCGGCGCGGAGCACGGCATCCTCGACCGCGGCCGCGAGCCGCAGGGCATCCACGGGCCGCGACTATATCGGCGCGACGCCGATCAGGCCGGTGCCACCGTCCGTTCGAGGTTGCCGCGCTGCACCACCAGATCCTTCTCGTTCGATGCGAAGCTCACGATGGCGCCGGAGCGCTCGTCGACCACCGTCGTGAGCGTGAATCCGTGATTTGAGAGGTACGAGACCACGTAGACGTCGTCGCTGATCCGCTGGAATTCGTACTTCGCGTGCGAGTCGGCCGATGGCTTCGGCTCGCCGGCGTCTTTCCAGGTCACGGTGTCGTCGGTGAAGCTGTGCTCGAAGTGCTTGCCCTTCATCGGGCCGTCGGCGTAGGTCCATCGGATGGTCGTGCCGCGCAGATCCGTCGGCATGCAGCCACCTCCCTGTCGCATGGCGGATGCTGCAAGGACAGCGCCAGCGCGGGGTGCCCTACGCGGGCTTGTCCTCGAGCCGCACGAAGTAGGTCTCGCACGCGAGCTCGACGAGCTCGGGCGTGATCTCCGACGGCTTGGCGAGGAAACGCGCAGCGGCGTCGAGGTGCCCCATGAGATCGCGCGGATGACACGAGCGGAGCGGGATGTTCCGCTGCGCGCAGTACTGCGCGATCCAGTCGGCCGCCTGCGGGTAGAACGCGATGTTCCGCGCTTCGCAGACGCGACGGAGGATCTCCGCGAACTCCGGCGGTGACGGGGGCCGGATCTCGATCTTGTACTGGATGCGGCGCAGGAACGCCTCGTCGACGAGCGACGACGGGGTGCGGTTCGTCGCGAACACGAGCAGGAGGTCGAACGGGACCTCGATCTTCCGGCCGTCGTTCGTGGTGAGGAAGTCGACGTCGCGATCGAGCGGCACGATCCATCGGTTGAGGAGCTCCTCGGGCGACGCGCGCTGCCGGCCGAAGTCGTCGATGAGGAGCACGCCGCCGTTCGCCTTCATCTGGAACGGCGCCTGATGCACCTGCGACGACGGGTCGAACGCCAGGTCCAGATCCTCGAGAGTGAGC
Source organism: Saccharimonadales bacterium (SeqCode) (assembly GCA_035493615.1). Taxonomy (GTDB): domain Bacteria; phylum Chloroflexota; class Limnocylindria; order P2-11E; family P2-11E; genus UBA4735. The sequence continues at coordinate 11,022 of DATJHW010000151.1, forward strand.
TCGCCGCCGACCTCGACGAACGGACGGGTGACCGGGACCCACCGGCGGTCGAAGCGCGCGTCGAGGGCGACGAGCGGCTTGTGCCGCGAGGGGTCGTACACCCGGATGATCTGATCGTCGACGAGGATCGCGTACGGCACCACGATGCTGCCCTTGAGGATCGTGGACAGGGTCTTCGCGATCGTCGACTTGCCGGTGCCGGGAGGTCCGAACAGGAAGATCGAGCGCCCGCTGTTGATCGCCGGGCCGAGCTGCCTGATCGTGCGCTCAGGGAGGACGAGCGCCCCGAGCGCCTTGCGGAGCTGCTCGATCCCGATGTGCAGGTCACCGGTGGTCTGGGCCCGCACCCGGTTCGTGTACGCCGCGAGCGGTACCGGCGCCGGGCCGATGTAGCCGTTCCGGGCCAGCGCCTCCTTCGCGCGGTCGATGCCCTTGCTCGCGAGGGAGTAGAAGAAGCTCGACGAGGTGAGCCCGGTCCCTCCCTTCACCTCGAGCTGGTGCTCGGCTTTCAGGAAATCGAGCACCGGCTGGAGGATCCTGCCCATCGGCAGGCAGAGCGCGCCCGAGAGATCCGTCGCGCTCATCGGGCCACGCTGGTACAGGAGCTTCAGGGCAAGGTCGGCGACGAGGGCCTGGGAGAGTCCCGTCTCCTCGGGCGAAGCCGGGGCGAGCGGCGCGTACTGCTCCGCAGTGGTCGGCGGCGCGAACTCGACGGTCCGCTCAGGTTCGACGGTCACTGCCACAGCTGACTCCCCAGTACGTACTGACCGCAGCATGCGTAGCCCCGGGGACCCCGGCGTCCCCCCGGCGAGGGAATGTCACGGCCACG
>DATJHW010000152.1:0-52392 GCA_035493615.1 Saccharimonadales bacterium (SeqCode)
CGTCCGGGCGCCGCAGATCCAGAACGCGCCAGGCGGCGGTCCAGCGGTCAGCCCTGCTGCGCCGGCAGGGGCGTCATCGCCGGCGGCGAACTCGCCGGCTGCAGGCGCTCCGCGGCCCGCTGCTGCGACGCCGCCGGCTCAACAGCCGCCGTCGACGCCACTCCCGCCGGCTTCACCACGGCCCAGCGCGCCTGCTCCTGGGATCCGTCCCGCCGCTGCCGCGGCCAAGCCATCCACTCCCGCGGCAGCTGCGCCCGCTCGGCCGGCACCGACTCGTCCGCCTACGGGGAACCGCGTACACTAGGTGTCCCGCGGAGTCGAAGGAGTCGGTATCACTGTGCCCAAGCTGAAGAGCCACAGCGGCGCGAAGAAGCGGTTCAAGATCACCGGATCGGGCAAGATCGCCCGGGCCAAGGCCTTCAAGGGCCACTTGAACGCGCACAAGTCGCCGCAGCGCAAGCGTCGCCACGCAGGCAAGGGCCTCGTGGACAAGGCGGACGTCCGCCTCGTGCGCAAGCTGCTCCCGAACATCGGACGGTAGGAAATGTCACGAGTGAAGCGCGGCGTTGCCGCGCACAAGAAGCACAAGAAGCTCCTCAACGAGGCCGAAGGCCGCCGCGGCGCAAAACGCAAGCTCGTCCGCCCGGCTCGTGAGGCCGCGATCCACGCGCTCTCGTACGCGTACCGCGATCGCCGCGCCCGGAAGGCCCAGTTCCGCGCGCTCTGGATCGCGCGCATCAACGCGGCGTCGCGCGAGGCGGGTGTCTCGTACAGCCGGCTCATGTCGGCGCTGCGCAAGGCGGACGTCGGGCTCGACCGCAAGATCCTGGCGGAGATGGCGGTCAACGACCCGAAGATCTTCCGTCACTACGTGGACCTCGTGAAAGGGAACAAGCTGAACGCGGAGCCGAAGAAGAGCTAAGGCGGAGGCCTTGTGGAGGCCGGACCGGCGAGGCCGGTTCGGACGACACGAGCAGGATGGAGAGCAGTACCGCACGGGTCGCTCGACAGGGACGGTCGGTCAAGACTGAGAGCCGATCGCGAGAAGGGCAGCGGGAATTCGCTCCGGAGCCGACCGGTGAAAGCTGGTCCGGGTCGAGCCCGATAGCGCTCGAATGAAGTGTCGGTCACGTCGTGACCGGAACACGGGTGGTACCACGGAGGTCAGCCTTCGTCCCGAGCGGACGAAGGCTTTTTGTTTGCCCCGGAGGGAGGCACACGGTGCAAGAGCGCGAGCTGGCTGAGCGGACCGAGAACGCGCTGCGAGAGATCGCGGACGCGAAGGATGCCACCGCCCTCGAAGGCGTGCGCGTCCGATACCTCGGGCGCAAGGACGGCGAGCTCACGACGCGGATGAAGGCCGTGAGCGCGCTGCAGGCCGCGGAACGCCCGGCCGCCGGAGCGGCGCTCAACGCCGCGAAGACCGCGATCGAGACAGCGATCGCCGAGCGCGAGCGCGTCCTGCGCGCCGCGAGCCTCGACCGGAGCCTGAGCGGTGCCGCGCTCGACCTCACGCTGCCCGGCCGGCCGGTGCGCCTCGGGCGACTGCATCCGATCTCGCGCACGATCCGCGACATCTCGCGGATCTTCCTCGGGATGGGCTTCGAGTCGGTCGAAGGTCCGGAGATCGAATGGGATTACTACAACTTCGAGGCGCTCAACATCCCGGCCGGCCACCCCGCGCGCGACAAGTTCAACACCCTCTGGGTGGCCCAGGACTCGGCCGTCGCGCTCTCGCTCGCGCGCACGGCGACCGGCGGCGCGACGGCGCGCGGGGGCGATGCCGGCCGCGACATGGGGCCGATGCTCTTCCGCACGCACACGTCGCCGATGCAGATCCGCACGATGGAGCGGCGCCGCCCGCCCATCCGGATCGTCGTGCCCGGGCGTTGCTATCGCTTCGAGGCGACCGACGCCACGCACGAGAGCGTGTTCTTCCAGTACGAGGGCCTCGCGATCGACGAGAAGCTGTCGATGGCCGACCTGAAGGGCGTGTTGTACAGCTTCGCCCGGCAGATCTTCGGCGGCGAGCGGAAGGTCCGCTTCCGTCCTGACTACTTCCCGTTCACCGAGCCGTCCGCGGAGATCGCGTTCGACTGCTTCGTCTGTGATGGGACAGGCCTGGTCGGCGGCAGCCGCTGCGCGACGTGCGCCGGCTCGGGGTGGATCGAGGCCGCGGGCTGCGGCATGGTCCACCCGGACGTGCTGCGACGCGTCGGCTACGACCCGGCGAAGTACCAGGGCTTCGCGTTCGGTGGTGGGGTCGACCGGCTGGCCGGCCTGCTGACCGGCACGCCGGACATCCGGCTCTTCTACCAGAACGACCTGCGCTACCTGGAGAGCGTCTAGCCATGCCGACGATCCGAGTCCCGGTCTCGTGGTTGAAGGAGCACGCCGATGCGCACGGCTCGGCCGAGGAGATCGCGCGCCAGCTGCACATGAGCGGCACCGAGGTCGACCGGATCGAGCGGCCGGGCGACGGGTGGGAGCACGTCTGGGTCGGGCGGATCGCCAAGCTCGAGAAGCACCCGAACGCCGACAAGCTGCTGCTCGCGACCGTGGACTACGGCGACGGCCGGGAGAAGACGGTCGTCACCGGCGCGCCGAATCTCACCGAGGGCGACATCGTCCCGTACGCCGAGGTCGGCGCGCGGCTCCGCGAAGGCCACGGTGATGGCTGGCTGACGCTCGAGCCCAAGAAGATGCGCGGCATCGTGAGCGAGGGGATGGTCTGCTCCGAGAAGGAGCTCGGCCTCGGCGAGGATCACGAGGGCATCCTCATCCTCGACAAGGCGTTGACGGTCGGCCAGCGGCTCGCCGACGCGCTCGGCGATCCAGTCCTCGTACTCGAGCTCCAGCCCAATCGCCCGGACTGCATGGGCGTGGTCGGCGTCGCGCGCGAGCTCGCGGCCGTCCAGCGGGTCGCCCTCCGCGAGCCGGCCATGGCGAAGCTCCGCTGGGACCTCGACCCGAAGCGTCTTGCGGTCGGCATCGAGGATCCCGACGGGTGCCGCCGCTTCGGCGCGGCACTGCTCGAGAACGTGAAGGTGGGGCCGTCGCCCAAGTGGATGCAGGAGCGCCTCATCGCCGCGGGCATGCGGCCGATCCATAACGCGGTCGACATCACGAACTACGTGATGCTCGAGCTCGGCCAGCCGCTGCACGCCTACGACGCGGATCGGCTGAAGGGAAGCTCGCTCGTTGCGCGTCGCGCGCACGCGGGTGAGTCGCTGCGCACGCTCGACGGCGTGGACCGCCTGCTCGCGCCGGATGTCCTCGTCATCGCCGACGGCGAGCGGTCGCTCGGGATCGCCGGCATCCTCGGCGGCGCGGACTCGGAGATCCGTCCCGCCACCACGCGGATCGCGCTCGAGTGCGCAAGCTTCGAGCCACGGGGCATCGACCGCACCGCGCAGAAGCTCGGGCTCTCGCAGCAGAGCGCGGCCAGCGCGCGGTTCCGCCTGAACCTCAGCCCCGAGCTCGTGCCCCTGGCCCTCGCCCGCGCGGTGGAGCTGCTCGTCGAGCACGCGGGCGCGACGCTCGTCGGCGCGACGGACGCGTACCCGAAGCCGTGGCACCGGCCGAACATCAAGCTCCGGTTCAGCGACGTGACGCGCATCCTCGGGATGGAGTTCCCGCGCGAGGAGTCGCTGGATGCGCTCAAGCGGCTCGGGTTCCAGTACGCCGAGTCGGGCGACACCTTCGTTGTGACGCCGCCGCCGATCCGCACGGACATCGCGATCACCGAGGATGTCGTCGAGGAGATCGCGCGCATCGTCGGCTACGACCGTATCCCGGTCCGCGTGCCGGACGGCCCGCTTCCGCTGCACGAGCGCCATCCGCTCGAGGAGCTGCGCGAGCGCGTGCGCGACCGGTTGGTCGGGTTCGGGCTGCAGGAGACCGTCTCGTACTCGCTCATCGACCCTGCGTGGCTCGAGCGGCTCACCCCCGACGGCGCTCCGCTCACGCCCGACCCGCTCCGCGTGCAGAACCCGACCGCCGCCGGGCAGTCGGTCGCGCGGCCGACCCTGCGGGCGAGCCTCCTCGACACGGCCGCGCGCAACCTCAAGCACCGCGACGGCGTCGCGATCTTCGAGATCTCGCCGGTCTACCTCTCGCGCGCCGGCGACCTCCCAGAGGAGCGCTGGACGATCGCGATCCTGCTCGCCGGGCGTGCCGAGGAGCAGACGTGGCTCGGACAGCCGCGCGACTGGGATCGGTGGGACCTGAAGGGGATGCTCGAGGCGCTCAAGCGCGCGATCAACGCGGGGGATTTCTCGGGGCCTGGCGAGCCCGCGCCCGGAATGCATCCCGGCCGGTCGAGTACGCGCCTCCACGATGGTCGGCCGGGGATCATGATCGGGCAGCTCGACCCGCGCGTCGCCGAACGATGGGCCCTCCCCGCCGAGACCTACGTCGGCGAGGTCGATCTCGCGTCGCTGCTCGCGGTGCTGCGCCCGACGGTCGCCACGGTCCCGCCGAAGTATCCGGCCGCGTTGCGAGACGTCGCATTCGTCGTCGACGAGTCCGTGACCTATGGCGCGGTGCGCGACGAGGTGACCGCTGCGGCGAAAGACCTGCTCGGATCGGTCACGCTGCTCGATGTCTACCGCGGACCGCAGGTCGGCGCTGGGAAGAAGTCGTTCGCCCTGCGGCTCGTCCTTCGATCGCAGACTGCCACACTCACCGATGTCGACGTCGAGAAGGTGCTGAAGCGGATCGAGGGCCGGGTGCTGCACAAGCTCGGCGGGACCATCCGGGGCTGAAGCGCCTCGGCCCGCGCCTGCCGCGGGCGTTCTACGACCGCCCGACGCGCGCGGTGGCCCGCGATCTTCTCGGCAAGATCCTCGTCTTCGATGGGCCGGAGGGCCGTCGCGCCGTGCGCATCGTCGAAGCCGAGGCCTACCTCGGGCAGCGCGACCCCGCGTCGCACGCCTATCGCGGGATGACCCCGCGCACCGCGCCGATGTTCGGACCGGCCGGCTTCAGCTACGTCTACCTCTCGCACGGCCTGTACCCGTGCATGAACGTCGTGTGCGAGGGTCGCGGCGTCGCCGGCGCGGTGCTCCTGCGCGGGGCCGAGCCCGTCGAGGGGGTCACCCTGGATCCGCGGCGGCTCGCGGGGCCGGGCCTACTCTGCCTCGCGATGGGCATCACGACCGCGCAGACGAATCTGGACCTCGTGCGCTCGGCACTGTCGATCCGGGACGCGCCGAGCCCACCCGCGCGCGCGGTCTCGCGCGGCCCGCGCATCGGCCTCTCGCCGGGGGCGACGTTCGCCGAGCCGTGGCGCTTCTGGGTCGCCGGGTCGCCGGGAGTGTCGCGGCGATGACGAGCGAGAAGACCCTCGGCACGCTGGAGTTCACCACGGTGCGCGCGCTGCTCGCGGAGCGCACGTCGTTCACGCCGGGCCGCGAGCGCGCGCTCGCGCTCGAGCCGGAGACGGACCTCGCCTCGGCGGAGCGGCTGCAGGACGAGACCGCCGCCGCGAAGGCCCTGGTGCGCGCGACGCCGTCGGCCGGACTGCGCGGCGCGCAGGATGTTCGCGATCCGCTGCGTCGCGCGGATCTCGGCGGGATCCTCGACCCCGAGCAGCTCCTCGCGATCGGCGAGACCGTGCGCGCGGCGCAGTCCCTGTTCGCCGAGATCCACGCCTACCCGCCGCTCGCGGCACGGGCCCGTTTCGCGCGGCCACCGGCGACCGTGGCCGACGCGATCGAGCACGCGATCGGCGGGACGGGCGAGGTCCTGGATCGCGCGAGCGCGGCGCTCGCGACCGCGCGCGGCGAGCTGCGAGCGGCGCAGGCCGGCCTGCAGCGCCGGCTCGACGGGCTCCTGCGCTCCGACCTCGCGCGCTACCTTCAGGACCCGATCGTCACGCAGCGCGGCGGTCGGTACGTCGTGCCGGTGAAGTCCGAGTACCGCGGCGCGGTGAAGGGCATCGTCCACGACTCGTCGGCCAGCGGCGCGACCGTGTTCATCGAGCCACTCGAAGTCCTCGAGGCGAACAACCGGGTGCGCGAGGCGGAGCTCGCCGAGCAGCAGGAGGTCCAGCGGATCCTCGACGGGCTGTCGCGGACCGTCGAGCGCGCGAGCGAGGACCTGCACGCGACCCTCGAGGCGCTCGCGGCGCTCGACGTGATCCTCGCGAAGGCGCAGCTGGCCGAGGCGCTCGCCTGCGAGCGTCCGGCCCTGAACGACGCCGGCCGGCTCGATCTCATCGCGGCGCGCCACCCGCTGCTGATCGAACGAGGCACCCCCGTCGTGCCGATCGACGTGCGGCTCGGCTCGGACTTCCGGGTCCTCGTGATCACCGGCCCGAACACCGGCGGCAAGACCGTCACGCTGAAGACGATCGGCCTGCTCACGCTGATGGGCGCCGCGGGGCTGCAGGTCCCCGCGGAGCGGGGGAGCGCCGTGCCGGTGGTGCGCCGGATCTTCGCCGACATCGGTGACGAACAGTCGATCGCCCAATCGCTGTCGACCTTCTCGTCGCACATGCGCAATGTCGTGGCGACGCTCGCCGAGGCCGAGGCTGGCGATCTCGCGCTGCTCGACGAGGTCGGCGCGGGGACGGACCCGGACGAGGGTGCGGCGCTCGCGATGGCCATCCTCGAGACGCTGCTCGCGCGCGGTGCGCTCGTCGCCGCGTCCACGCACTATCCGGAGCTGAAGGCGTTCGCGCTGAACACGCCCGGCGTCACGAACGCGAGCGTCGAGTTCGATGCCGAGACGCTGCGGCCGACGTATCGCGTGCACGTCGGCCTCCCCGGGGCATCGAACGCGTTCGCGATCGCGGGCCGGCTCGGGCTCGCGCACGACGTGCTCGGCAAGGCCGAGACGCATCTCTCGGACCTCCATCGGTCGCTCGAGCGCACGCTCCGCGAAGCCGAGCGGCAGCGCACCGAGCTCGCAGCATCGCTCGAGGAGGCCCGGGTCGCGGCCGCCGACGCGACGACCGCGATGACCGCGGCCGAGCGCGACGCCGAGCGGGTGCGCGAGCAGGCCCGCGACGCGCTCAAGCGCGCGCGCACCGAGGCGGACGAGCTCATCCTCCAGGCCCGGCGCGCCCTGCGCCAGGCCGAGACCGCGCGCGACGAGGCCGCGAAGCGCAACCTCGTCGACGACGCCCGCGCCGCGCTGCACGAAGCCGAGACCTCCCGCGACGCCGCCGCGCCAGCGCCCGCGACGCCCGCGGCGCTCCATGACATCGCGGTCGGCTCGCCGGTGCTCGTCGACGGCGTGACCGAGCCGGGGACCCTGCTCGGCATCGACGACCGGGGGATCGCGGAAGTCGCGTCCGGACCGCTGCGCCTCCGCGTCCCGCGCGCGGCGCTGCGTCCCGCGCCGCGGCGGGCCGAGCAGATCCGCTCGACGCGCACCGTGGTGCAGGGCTCGGCGCCGAACGTCCCGCTCCAGCTCGACCTGCGCGGCGCGCGGGCCGAGGAGGCGTTGGCCGAGCTCGATCGGTACCTGAACAACGCCGCGGTCGCCGGCTACGACCGGGTGCGGGTCGTGCACGGCAAGGGCACCGGCGCGCTGCGGAACGCGGTGCGGGAGGCGCTGGCCACACATCCGCTCGTGCGCGAGCAGGCGCCGGCCGCCGCGAACGAGGGCGGCGACGGAGCGACGATCGTCACGCTGTGACCGCGCGCTAGACGCCTTCGAGCCGCCCCTGGATCCGCGCTCGGGTCTCGAGCCAGCCGAACACGAAGTAGCCCACGACGGCGTAGGCGGCCCCGATGGCAAGGTCCCCGGCGAGCAGCCCGAGCCCGGCATCGAGCGGCGCCCCGGCCGCGTAGAGCCGCGCGGCGGCGATGCTCCGCGTGAGGGGCAGGGCCTCGCCGATCGCCGCCGCGAAGCCAGGCAGCTCCGATAGCGGGATGTTCATCCCGGTCAGCAGGAGGAGGATGAACATGGCCCAGTTCGCGAGGAGGATGGCGTCGAGGAAGATGTAGGCGAGCGAGCCGAGCAGCAGCCCGACACCGCAGAGGGCGACCGTGGCGACGAGCATCGAGAGCACCATGCCGGAGAGTCCCTCGAGCGGCAGGCGCAGGCCGAAGACGAGCACCGCCAACGCGAACGCCGCGGCCATGTTGAGCATCCCATCGACGACGTGGTACGCGGCGCGCCCGAAGAAGACCGGCACTCGCGGCGCGGGGGACGCGAGGAGGTACGAGAGCGTGCCCTGCCAGCGCTCGTCGGCCACGGCCTGGGCGACACCGAACGTGCTGAGCGTGGCGACGCCGATGGCGTTGCCGACCAGGTAGAAGGACAGGGACTGGCTCCCGCCGTACTGACCCACGAGCGCGAAGAACACGAGCTGCACGAGTGGGAAGAGCAAGCGGTTGATGACATACGGGACGGGGCTGAGCCAGTGGAACAGCGCGCGGAAGGTGTAGTCCGCGGTGACCAGAAAGAGATGCATCAGGTCAACGCCAGGCTGCCCGCGCGACGGGCCCGCTGGAGCACCGCGCGGAACAGGCGGCTCGAGACGAGCATGAGCACGACCGCGGTGAAGAGCAGAACGGCCCAGACCTCGGCGAGACCCACAAGATCCAGCTCGCCGCGAGCCGACGCATGCAGCGCGAGCGCCGCCCAGTACGGCGGGAGGAGGTAGCTCACCGGCAGCGTCCACCCGGGCAGGAGCAGGATCGGGAACAGGAATCCGGATAACGAGTAGATCGGGTACTCCATCAGGCCGAGGAACCGTCCGACGGTGCGCCACAGGATGCCGAGCGGCGCGAACAGCATGCCGGTCGACCACAGCGCCACGAGCGCGAGGACGAGCGATGCCGCGAAGCCGACTGGATCGGCGACGGTGATCGGGTACCCGAACAGCCACGCACCGATCGCGTACGACAACAAGACCGAGACGAGCGAGAAGGCGAGCGTGCCGGCGATCTTCCCGCCGTAGACGACGAAGAAGGACGCCGGTGCCGCCACGACGAGCTCCAGGGTGCCGAGACTGCGCTCGTGGCTGATCGCACTCGATCCCGCGAAAAGCAGGACCGACCACAATCCCGAGAGCGCCGCGCCGACCACGACGTACACCGGGTCGAAGTCCGGTCGGTGGCGCAGCATGAACATGGTCATCACGCCGATGAAGAACGGCTGCACCAGCGCGCCGAACAGGAGGAAGCCGCTCACCGCGACCTCTTTGAACTGAAGCTCTGCCGCGACGCGGGCAACACGCAGCGCTCCGATCATTCGACCCTGCCGATGAGCCGCACGTATGCATCCTCGAGCGTGGCCTCGCGGACCGCGACGCGGCCGACCTGTGCGCCGGCCAGCGCGGCCAGCAGCGGCGCGACGGCCTGCTCGGCGAGCGGCGTCTGGACACGGACGAGCTGACGGAGCTCCCGCTGCTCGACGACGACCGAGTCGACGAACTCGAGACCGCGCAGCCGTTCGATGGCCGCCGGCTCGACGCCAAAGACCTCGAGCTCCACGACACCGAGATCGGTGACGTTCGCCTTCAGCTCGCTCGGCGTCCCGAGCGCGACCAGGTGGCCGTGATCGATCACCCCGATCCGCTCGCACATCGCGTCGGCCTCGAAGAGGTAGTGCGTCGTGAGGACGATCGTCGTGCCCTTCGCGTGCAGGTCGGTCACGATCTTGCGCAGCTCCCGCGCGCCGATCGGGTCGAGGCCGATCGTCGGCTCGTCGAGGAACAGGACCTCCGGCCGGTGGAGAAGCGTTCTCGCGAGGTGAAGGCGCTGCTTCATGCCGCGCGAGTACCCCTCGACGCGCTCGTCGGCCCGCTCCGTGAGGCCAACCAGCGCGAGCAGCTCGACGACGCGCGGGCCGATCTCGCGCGGCGCGACGCCGTACAGCTCGGCGAAGTAGCGGAGGTTGTCCGCGCCCGACAGCCGGTAATAGAGCCCGCGCTCGCCGCCGAAGACGAAGCCGATGCGCCTGCGGATCTGCTTCGTTTCGCGCACGACGTCATGTCCGAGCACCGTGGCCGTCCCGGAGGTCGGGATCAGCAGCGTCGTCAGGATCTTGATCGTGGTGGTCTTGCCCGCGCCATTCGGCCCGAGCAGACCGAACAGCTCGCCCTCGGGTACCGCGAGCGACAGCCCGTCCAGCGCGACAACATCCTTCCTGCGGCGGCGGATGGTGCCGGTCGTCGTCTGAAAGGTGCGGTGGATGTCGCGGAGCTCGATCGCGTTCACAGGCGCGAGCGTACTAGCGGAGGTGCTCCATGCGGACGGCCGCGCCGTTCAGTGCGACCTCGATCGCGGCGTCGTCATCGCCGCCGATGCCCGCATCGAACAGCTGGCGCCGCAGCGCGGGGTGAGGGTCGGGGATCGCGTCGACGTCGAACCACCGCGCGTCGCTCCCGCGCTCGGCCGCGAGGCTCCCGGTCGCCGGTCCGCGATACATGAGCACGGTGAGGTCGTAGCCGTCACCGCTCGTGCGATAGCCGGCCACGTAGCGCGCGTCGGTCATGGTCAGACCGGTCTCCTCGCGGACCTCACGCACGAGCGCGTGGACGGAGCTCTCGTCGTCGTCGATCTGTCCGCCGGGCAGGAGCCAGGACCCGGCGAACGGCCCGCCGCGCTGCTTCACGAGCAGGACGCGGCCGCGCTCGTCCGTGATGAGCGCGATCGCCGCGACCGCCACTAAGGGGTCTTGGTCGGCCTTGCGGTCGGGCTCGGGACGGGCGTCGGCGTTCGGCCGGGCGGCGTGAAGATCGGGATCGTGTTCGTCGGCAACCCGCTGCCGCTCGGGCGCGGGGCCGTTGGCGACGGCGTGCCCGGCGACGCGGTCGGGCTCGGGCTCGGGCACTGCCCGCTCGGCGGGAAGAGATTCCAGGAGTAGCGGCCGTAGCTCCGGGCGCCCGCGATCGCCTCGTTGATCCACTGATCCGTGTAGGGCTTCCACGCGGCCGGCCCGACCTCCTTGATCTGCATGGCGACGCGCTGCTGGTCGCCGCTCGCGGCACAGCCGGCGGTATACCAGTCATCGACCTTCCGGGGCTCGGTGCCCTTCACGAAGATCTCCTTCGTCGAGAACGGCGCGAGGCTCGAGGGCAACAATCCCGAGCCGTACCCGCCGAACGCACCGGGTGCGGTCACGACGCTCACATCGACGATGTTGGCGGGCCGCTTCCAATCGGTGGCCGGGAAGTCCGCGAAGATCTCTTTCATGTAGTCGCGCCAGAGGAGACCGGGGCCGATCGCCGAGGAGATGCCCTCCATGACCTCGCCGTTGCTGTTACCCATCCACACGCCCGTGACCAGGGTCGGCGTGAAGCCCACGGCGTACACGTCCTTGAGGTTGTCGGTCGTCCCGGTCTTGAGGCCCGCCGGCCGGCCGATGTTCGTGAAGCCGCCAAAGATGAAGTCCCGGTCGGGCTGGGTCGTGTCCTTCAGGATGTCGACCATCACGTAGGCGGTGTTCTCATCGAGCACGCGCTTCTGCTGGTAGTCCTTGTGCTCCCAGATGATCTTCCCCTGTGAGTCCTCGACCCGAAGGATGAACGTCGGGTCGACATGTACGCCGAGGTTCGCCACGGTGCCGTACGAGTTGACCATGTCGATGAGCTTCACCTCGGCTGCGCCGAGCGTGAGCGACAGGCCGATCTTGGACGTATCGATCGGCGTCGTGATCCCCAGGTCGTGCGCCGTCTGGATCGTGTCATCGATCCCCGAGTACTGCTGGAGGAACTTGATGGCCGGGATGTTCCGAGACTCGCGGATCGCCTGGCGCATCGTGACCGGGCCGTGGTACTGGAGGTCCGCGTTCTCCGGGCAGTAGCCGCACTGCGGGTGGAATCCGCCTCCCGACACGACCCCGGGCGACGCCTTGCCGTCGAAGTCAGTTCGCGCGTCCACGACCACCGTGGCTGCCGTGGCGCCCTTCTTCAGCGCGGTGAGGTAGTTGAACAGCTTGAACGAGGAGCCGGGCTGGCGCACGCCGATGCCGGCGACGTCGAACTGCCCCTGGACCTTCGGATCGTCGCGGTTGTTGTAGTCGACGGATCCGACGTAGGCGAGCACCTCGCTCGTGCGGGTATCGAGCGACACGAGCGCGGCATTGTTCACGTTGCTGCCGTCCTTCAGCTTGCCGACCTGGTCCTTCACGTGGGCTTCGGCGGCCTGCTGGAGCCGCCAGTCCAGCGACGTGATGACCTTGAAGCCGCCCCGGGTCACCGCGCCCTCGTCTCCACCGAGGATCTCGGTGAGCTGGTTGCGCACCTGGAACACGAAGTGCGGGGCTTCGATCTTCGCGACGGTCGCGCCGATGGTCTTGATCGGAGTCGCGTTCGCCGCGTCCTCCTCGGCCTGCGTGATCAGGCCGAGGCTCTGCATCTGGTCGAGGACGTACGCCCGTCGGTCCATCGCGCGCTGGGTGTTCTCCGCCTTCGACGGGTCGAGGATCGAGGGCAGCTGGGGCAGCCCGGCCAGGAGCGCGGCCTCCGGGAGGGTGAGCGTGTTGAGGTCCGCCTTCCCGAAGTAGGACTGCGCGGCGGCCTTGATCCCATAGGCCTGGTTGCCGTAGTAGATCTGGTTGAAGTACAGCTCGAGGATCTGCTCCTTCGAGTACGTGCGCGTGACCTCGACCGAGAGGATCGCCTCACGGATCTTCCGGCTGATCGTGTTCTCGTTGCCGACGAGCCGCAGCTTCACGAGCTGCTGCGTGATCGTCGAAGCGCCGCCGGCACCGGTGTTGGAGTGGGTGAGATCGGCGACCGCGGCGCGAGCGATGCCCAGGACGTCGACGCCCGGGTTGCTGAAGAACGTGTGGTCCTCCGACGCGATGGTGGCGTTGATGAGGACCTTGGGGATGTCCTTGTACTGGACCAGGTCCCGGCGCTCCTCCTCGAACTGATACAGCAGCTCCTTGCCGTCGCGGTCGTAGACCTTGGTGGATTGGGGGAGCGGGGCCTTGCCGATGTCCTGCGCGGACGGAAGGTCCTTGGTGAAGAAGGCGAACGCGATCAGGCCGCCCACCAGAGGCAGGCCGACGAAGGTGATCAGGAGAGCGATCAGCACCGGCGACAGGACCGTGACCTTGGGACCCAGGCTCTTCCTCTTCGGCTTGTCGTCCCGATACGGTCCACGACGGAACGCGTGATCGCGTGTCATCGAACGCGGAATGCATCAATCCTAGACTGAAGCCCATGCCCATCCGGCCCGGCGAGCACGAGCTCGACGAATTTCTGACGCGTGGCATGTCCGAGGTCATCGTTCGCGACGACCTGCGCCGGCTGCTTGCCTCCGGCGAGCGTCGGCTCCGGATCAAGCAGGGCTTCGACCCGACACACCCGAATCTGCACATCGGTCACTCCGTCGGGCTACGGAAGCTCCGCAAGCTCGCCGAGTGGGGCCACGAGATCGTGCTCATCGTCGGCGACTGGACGACCCAGATCGGCGACCCGACCGACAAAGACGAGACCCGCCCGACCCGCTCGCATGACGAGGTCATGACGAACGCGCGGACGTACATCGACCAGTTCCACCGGATCGTGCCGAAGGAGAACTCGCGCGTCGTCCTTCAGAGCGAGTGGTTCGGCACGTTCGGGCTGCGCGATGTGATCGAGCTCGCCTCGCGCTTCACCGTCCAGCAGATGCTCGCGCGCGAGGAGTTCCGGAAACGGCAGGCCGCGGGCACGCCCATCCCGATCAAGGACATCCTCTACCCGCTGCTGCAGGCGTACGACTCCGTCGCGATCGAGGCAGACGTCGAGGCCGGCGGCACCGATCAGCTCTTCAACCTGCTTGCCGGCCGCGAGCTGCAGGCGATGGTCGGCCAGCGATCGCAGAACATCTACGTGCACCACCTGCTCGAAGGCCTTGACGGCGAGAAGATGAGCAAGTCGAAGCCCGCGACGGCGATCTGGTTCACCGACGCGCCGAACGAGATGTTCGGCAAGGTCATGTCGATCCGGGACGACCTGATGCCGCACTACTTCGAGTGGGCCACCGAGCTACCGATGGACGAGGTCCGCGCGGTGACAGACAGGCTCGCAGCGGGCGACATTCATCCCCGCGAGGCGAAGGAGCAGCTCGCCCGCCGCATCGTGAGCGAGATGCATTCGACCGCCGCAGCGGACAAGGCGGCAGCCGCGTTCACCAAGCAGTTCCGGGAGGGCGGAGCGCCGGCGGACATCCCGGACGTGCGCGTCGCGAAGGACGGCGCCACGAAGCTCAATGTCGTCGACCTGCTCGTTCGGGCATCCCTCGTGAAGAGCAGGGGCGAGGCGCGCCGGCTCGTGGAGCAGCGCGGCGTGAGGATCGACAACGCCGTCGCGGGGCTGGACACGGAGCTCGCGTTCACCGGTGCGCCGGTCGTCCAGTACGGCAAGCGCAAGTACGCGCGCATCACCTGGGGCTAGCGAATGCGGCGGGCCGTCGCGGTCGTGCCGTTCGGCGCGCGATCCGCGGACCCGCGCGCCGGCGCCTGGGGCCGCCAGCTCGCGCGGCGGCTCGTGGATGCGTTCGCCGACCATGAGACGCTCGAGCTCAAACCGGTCTTCCTCGTCGCGATGGGGGATCAGCCCGCAGAGGCCGGGTACCTGGTGTTCGGCTCGACGCCGGACCCGGCGCTCGCCGCGCAGTACGGCGCCTCGCTCGGCACGACCCACGCTCTCGTCGGTGTCCTGCGCGCCGACGGGCCCGACCGCGCCCTCGAGGTCACCCTCGTGGACGTCGCGGCCCGGCGCGGGACGGCGACGCTCGTGCACCCCATCGCTCCCGGCGCGCTCGCCGGCGCAGAGCCGGCGCTCGCGAGCTGGCTGGCGGCCGCGCTCGGCGCGGACGCACCGCCGCCGGCGCCGCCGATGGCCGAGCCCGCGTATGCCGCGCTCCTCGAGGGAATGGACGAAGAGGTCAACGCGACGCTGCTCTCGGCGAGCGACGTCCGCGCCGCGGCCGAGGCGCGCGGGCGCGCGGCGGCGCGGTATCTCGGCGCGCTGCGGGCCGATCCCGCGGCGGCGGCAGCGGAAGACCGGCTGCTCGTACTGGCCGCGGAGTCGCTGGAGCGCGGCGACGAGGCAACCTTCGTCGAGCCGCTGGAGACGCTCACCGACCTTGCCCCGCGTTCGTGGCGCGGCCACTACCTCCTCGGCGAGCTCCGCCGCCTCTCCGGCGATGCCAGTGGCGCGGTCGTCGCGCTCGAGCACTCGGACGCACTGCATCCCTTGCGCGACGCCGACAGCATCCGTCTCGCGGAGCTCTACGTCGACGCCGGTGCGCAAAGCTCGGCGCGATCGCGGCTACGTCGCATCAAGCCCGGCAGCACCGAGTACGCCCATGCCCAGGACGTGATCGGCGTGCTCGCACTTCAGCGCGGCGATCTCGACGAGGCCGCGGCGGCGTTCGAGCGGGCGCTCGAAGCGGGGTCTCGCGACGGCGCGACGATCGCGAGGCTCGCGCACGTCCTCGCCGCGAAGGGCGACGTCGCGCGGGCCATCGAGCGGTATCGCGAGTCGCTCGCGCTCGTCGAGTCGGGTGACACGCGGCTCGGGCTCGCACGTGCGCTCGTGACCGCGGGCGACCGCGACGCCGCCTTGTCCGAGCTCGAGGCCGTGCTGCGCGGCACGACGATCGGCGAGACCGCGGCGAACGCCCGCCGGCTCCTGCTCGGCCTTCGCCGGCACGACCTCGAGGAGCAGCTCGAACGCGCGGGTCAGGTGGCCGTCGCCGGCCCGGACGAGGCCCTCCCGTCGGCGCTGGCGGAGCTCGACACGGTCGTCGCGGCCGAACCCGCGCTCTGGGAGGCCCACTTCGCCCGCGGCCTCATCGCGCGCCGGCGCGGCGATCCCGGGGCCGCCGAGCGTGCGTTCACCCGCGTGCTCGAGCTCTGGCCCGATCAGCCGGACGCGCTGCACGAGCTCGGCGTCGCGTTGCTGATGGCCGAGCGGACCACCGATGCCGTGCCCCTGCTCGACGCAGCCGCGCGCCTCCGACCGGAGGACGCGGGCTACATCGCCGACGCCGGATTCGCCCAGCTGCGCGCGGGGAACCTGCCCGCCGCTCGAGAACGCCTCGCCATCGCGAGCGAGCTCGACGCCGACGATCCGATCACCAAGGCCTATCTGCTGGAGCTCGCCCGCGTCGAGACCGCCGGCCGGCCGAATTGATGGCGAAGCGGGTCGTAGTGGTCGGCGGCGGGTTCGCCGGGTTGCATCTCGTCCGTCGGCTCGAGCGGATCCTCAAGCCCGGCGAGGTCGAGCTCACCCTCCTGGACCGCCACAACTATCACCTGTTCACCCCGCTCCTCTATCAGGTCGCGACCGGCGAGCTGCCGCCGCATGCGGTCGCGTACCCGCTCCGCCTGCCGATGGCCCACGCGAGGCAGCGGTTCGTGCAGACCGAGGTCGAGGGCGTCGACCTCGAGCGGCGGACCGTGCGCACGGCCGACGGCGAGTTCGGATACGACCACCTCGTGCTGGTGCCGGGCAGCGTGACGAACGACTTCGGCATCGCCGGCGTCGCTGAGCACGCCCTCCCGGTGAAGACGCTCGAGGACGGTCTGCTGGTCCGCAAGCGCGTGCTCGAGACCGTCGAGAACGCGGCACGGGAGCCCGATCCGGAACGGCGGCGCGCCCTGCTGTCGTTCGTGATCGTCGGCGCGGGCCCGGTCGGTGTCGAGCTCGCCTCGTCGCTGCGCGATCTCATGGACCACTCGCTCCGCAGGATGTATCCGGAGCTCGACCTGGCGCGCGATGCGAAGATCACGCTGATCGACGCCGGCGAGCGCGTGCTCCTCGCCATGGATCCGCGCCTCGCGCGTATCGCGATGAAGCGCCTGGGCGAGCAACGCGTGACGGTCATCCTGAAGACGCTCGTGTCCGAGGTGGGGGTGGGCATCGTCCGCACGAAGGACGCGAAGGAGTTCCGCGGCGGCACGATCGTGTGGGCCGGCGGCGTGCGGACCCACCCGCTGGTCGCGGGGCTCTCCGGCGTGGCCCTCTCGAAGGACAAACGGCTGGTGGTCGACCGGCTGTTCCGCGCGGGCGGGCGCGACGACCTGCTCTCGTTCGGCGACGCCGCGTACTTCGAGTACCGGGGCAGGCCGTTGCCGCAGCTCGCCCAGGTCGCGGTGCTCCAGGCGCCCGCCGTGGCGCGGGAGCTCGCGCATCTCGTGCGCGGCGAGGCAGGCGAGCCGTTCGTGTACCACCGCAAGGGCGACCTCGTGGCCCTCGGTCGCACCCACGCCGGCGCGGAGCTGTCGCGGTTCGGCGGCATCGTCCTGGGCGGGCTGCCGGCCTGGACGGTCTGGCGCGCGAATTACCTCATGCAGCTGCTCGGCGTGCGCAATCGCTCGACGCTGTTGCTCGAGTGGCTGCTCTCATATTTCTTCACGCGGATGGTCGCCGACACGCCCTGATCTCGCGGCCTACCATCCGGCCGTGGCCACGGTGGTCCAGAAGACCCGGATCCCGCTCGAGGAGCTCGCCGCGCTCCCGACGCTCTACCACTTCGAAGTGTCGAACGGCGGAGACAAGGTCGCGTACTACTCGGACAGCTCGGGCCGCATCGAGCTCTACCTCCTCGACCTTGCAACGAGAGCCGTCACGCAGCTGAGCCACGGCGAGGTGCCTCGGGCGCTTCGTTCGTTCTTCATCTGGGATCCCACCGACAGCTACCTCGTCTTCGCCAAGGACAACGCCGGGGACGAGCAGCACGACCTCTATCGCATCGATGCGAAGACCGGCACGGTGAGCCGCCTCACGCACGATCCGAAGGCCGAGGAGCACGCGGTCGACTTCTCACCGGATGGACGGACGATCACGGTCAACACGAACCGGCGCCGGCCGGACTCGCCGGACAAGCCGGGCCAGATGAACCTCTGGATCATGAACGCCGACGGCTCGGACCTCCGGCCGCTCACGAACTTCGCGGCGCCCGCGTATGGCGGCCGCTTCAGCGAGGACGGCACGAAGATCGCGTTCACCTCGAGCGAGGAGCCGCCGTCCACGAAGAACCAGGATGGCTACGTCATCGATCCGGACGGCACGGGTCAGCAGCGCGTGTTCCGCGTGCGCGCCGGATCGCAGGACACCCTGGCCGGCTGGCATCCGGATGGGAGGCGCATCGCCGTGACGAGCGACGCGAGCGGGTCGCCCCGCGCCGGCATCCTCGATCTCGCGACGGGCGACGTGCGGTGGCTCGGCGCCGAGGGTGTCGAGGAGCACGCCAACCGCTTCTCCAAGACCGGCAAGTACCTGCTGGTCGGCCGTAACGTCGACTCGCAGGTCCAGCTCATCGTGTACGAGACCGAGACCGGCAAGGGCCGGCCGGTCCCGCTGCCCGCGGGGATCGTCGCGCAGGCCCAGTGGGCGAACGACGATCGGCGGATCGTCGCGCTCTACAGCACGCCGACGGAGCGGCCGACGCTCGCGCTGTGCGACCTCGAGTCAGGCGTGACGGAGACCCTGGTCCCCGCCGAGTACGGCTCGATCGATCGCCGGGACTTCGTGGACGCGCGACACATTTGGTACACGTCGTTCGACGGCCTGCGGATCCCCGCGCTGCTCTATCTCCCGCGCGATGTGCCGAAAGGCACCACGTTGCCGGGGATGGTCTACGTGCACGGCGGGCCGACCGGGCAGTGGACCCGGAGCTTCGACATCTTCGCGCAGTTCATGGCAAGCCGCGGCTTCGTGGTCATCGAACCGAACATCCGCGGCAGCACCGGCTACGGCGTGCCGTTCCGCGACGCGGCGCTGCGCGACTGGGGCGGCAAGGATCTCGAAGACGTCGAGTACGCGGCGCGGTACCTCACGTCACTGCCCCAGGTCGACCCCGAGCGACTCTGCGTCTACGGCGGCAGCTACGGCGGCTTCATGACGTTCATCGCGGCGACGAAGAAGCCCGAGCTGTGGAAGGCGGCAGTGGCCGCCGTGGGTATCTGCGACCTGCACGCGATGTGGAACGAGAGCTACGAGCACTTCCGGTACTTCCTGCGCGAGCAGATGGGTGACCCCGAGCTGGACCGCGCGCTGTGGCGCGACCGGAGCGCGATCGAGTTCGCGGATCGGCTCCGCGCGAAGCTGCTGATGACCCACGGCACGAACGACCCGCGCTGCCCGGTCTCGCAGTCGCGCATGTTCCGCGACAAGCTCGTCTCGCTCGGCAAGCGCGAGGGCGTGGACTGGGACTACGTCGAGTACACCGACCAGGGCCACGGGAGCATCGACATCGCGGCGAAGACCGCGCGCATGCGGCTCATCGCCGAGTGGCTGGACGGCGCCCTGGCCTAGGTCGGAGCCAGCGCCACCCCTAGTGCGTCGCCGCCGGTTCCTCCGCCTCCGCGGTGTGGGCCGCGACGACCTTCTCCGCGATGTGCGCCGGACACTGCTCGTACGCGAGGAACTTCGAGGTGAAGCTGCCGCGCCCCCCGGTCATCGACCGGAGATCGGTCGCGTAGCGGAAGGTCTCGGCCATCGGAACGTGGGCTTTGATGCGCTGGTGCCCGCCGCCGGCGCTCTCCATCCCCAGCACGCGGCCGCGGCGTGAGTTGAGATCCGACAGGACGTCGCCCATCTGATCCTCGGGCACGAGGACCTCGAGCTCGACGATCGGCTCGAGGAGGTACGGCTGGGCCTCCTTCACGCAGTTCTGGAGCGCGAGGGAACCCGCGATCTTGAACGACATCTCGCTCGAGTCGACCGTGTGGTACGAGCCGTCGAACAACGTCGCCTTGAAGTCGGACAGCGGGTACCCGGCGATCACGCCCTTCTCGGCCTGCTCGCGCACGCCCTTCTCCACCGCGGGGAAGAAGTTCTTCGGCACCGAACCGCCCACGACGCGCGTCGCGTACACGACGCCGCTGCCCGGCGGAAGCGGCTCGATCTCGAGCCAGGCGTCGCCGAACTGGCCGTGGCCGCCGGTCTGCCGCTTGTAACGGCCCTGGGCCGAGGCCTTCGCGCGGATCGATTCGCGGTACGGCACCCGGGGCGTTCGGGTATCGACCTGCACGCCGAACTTGTCCTTGAGGTGGTGGACCGCGACCTCGATGGCCGATTCCCCGACCGCCGAGAGGATCGTCTCATGCGTCGCGTCGTCCCGCCGCACGTGCAGGGTCGGGTCCTCGTCGATGAGCTTGTGGAGCGCCGTGCCGAGCTTGTCGAGATCGGCCTTGCTCGACGGCTCGATCGCGACGCTGAACGATGGATCCGGGAACGAGATCGGCGGGAGCTCGATCGGTGCGTCCTTGTCGGTCAGGGTCGAGTTCGTGTTCGACGCGGCGAGCTTGGGGATGGCGCAGATGTCGCCGGCGGTCACGGCCTCGGCCAGCTCCTGCTCCTTCCCGCGGAGGAAGAAGATCTGGCCGACGCGCTCGGCCTCCTTCTTGGTCGCGTCGTAGACCTGCGTGTTGTGGTGCAGCGTCCCGCTGTAGACCCGGACGTAGCTGAGCTTGCCGACGAATGGGTCGGCGAGCGTCTTGAAGACGAACGCGGAGAGCT
Source organism: Saccharimonadales bacterium (SeqCode) (assembly GCA_035493615.1). Lineage (GTDB taxonomy): Bacteria > Chloroflexota > Limnocylindria > P2-11E > P2-11E > UBA4735. The sequence continues at coordinate 20,426 of DATJHW010000152.1, forward strand.
TCTCGTCCGCCGACACCTTGCGCGCGATCTCCTTGCCGGCCGCGTCGGTCCCGACGACCGCTCCGGTCTCAGCGGGAGAGGGGAGCATCTGCACGATCGCGGAGAGCAGGCCGGCGAAGCCGACGCGCTTGGACGACGACGACGCGACCACCGGTACGACCTCGCCCGCGCGCACCGCCGCGTGCAGGGCATCGCGAAGCTCGTCGTAGCTGAGCTCGGTGCCCTCGAGGTACCGGTTCATGAGGTCCTCGTTCGTCTCGACGATCGCCTCGACCAGCTGGCGCTGGTAGTCGCCGACGCGCTCCTTCTCGTTCTCGGGCACGTCCGCGATCGGATCCTTCGGACCCTTGAGGAGCTGGCCGTGGAGCAGGTCGATGGTCGCGGAGATGTCCGCCTTCGTGCCGACCGGTGCGTGCAGCGGCACGACCTTGATGCCGTAGGCCTCGCGCAGGGCCTTCATGACCGCGTCGAAGTCGGCGTTCTCCCGGTCGAGCCGGCCCACCACGACGATCCGGGGCGTCTTGGCGGCTTCGAGCTCGTCCCAGACGGTCTGGGTACCGACCTGGATCCCGGCGGAGCCGTCGACCAGGACGATGGCGGCGTCGGCCACGCGCAGGGCGGCGTGCTGGTCACCCGCGAAGTCGGCGAAGCCGGGCGTGTCGAGGAGGTTGATCTTCGTGCCCTCGTGGGTGAACGAGGCGAGGGCCATGTTGATCGTGATCCGGCGCTTGTGCTCCTCGGGGTCGGTGTCGAGGATGCTCGTTCCGTCGTCCACCTTGCCCAGCCGCGTCGTCGCGCCCACGAGATGGAGCAGCGTCTCGACGAGCGTCGTCTTCCCGGACCCGCCGTGACCGGTGACCGCGACATTGCGGATGCGATCGGGTGCGACTGAAGCCATTTGCTCACTCCCCTTGAATGAATGGCTGTCCGCATAGTATTCACACCGATGTCCGGACATTCCAAATGGTCCCAGATCAAGCGCCAGAAAGGCGCCAACGACGTCAAACGCGGCGCGATCTTCACCAAGATGACCCGCGAGATCATGCTCGCGGCCCGAGAGGGCGGCGGCGATCCGGACGGGAATTTCCGGCTGCGCCTGGCGATGGACCGCGCGCGCGCGGTCAACGTGCCGCTGGCGAACATCCAGCGGGCGATCGACCGGGCGACCGTGGGCGCGGACGGCGCGCAGGTCGAGAGCATCGTCTACGAGGGCTACGGCCCGGGCGGGGTCTCGATCATGGTCGAGGCCGCCACCGACAGCCGGAACCGCACGGCGGCCGAGGTGCGCGCGGCGTTCACCCGCCACAACGGCAAGCTCGGCGAGTCGGGGTCGGTGCAGTGGCTGTTCGAGCAGAAGGGCATCATCGAGATCGAGGCTGGCACGCGCGACGCGGACGAGATCGAGCTGCTGGCCATCGACGCCGGGGCCGAGGACGTCGAGCGCGACGGCAGCCTCGTGACCGTGTACACGGCGCCGAACCGGTTCGAGGCGGTCAAGAAGGCGCTCGAGGCGCAGAACCTCCGGATCGTCGAGGCGGAGGTCTCGATGCGGCCATCGAACACGGTACGGCTCGAGGGCGATCAGGCGAAGAAGGTCATCGGGCTGGTCGAGGCGCTCGAGGACCTGGATGACGTCCAGAAGGTCCACGCGAACTTCGACGTACCGGAAGAAGTCCTCGAGACCGCCTAGCGTCATCCTGGGCATCGATCCCGGGACGACGGGCATGGGCTACGCGCTGCTGGACGCCGCGACCGACCCCCCGACGATCCTCGATCGCGGCTTGGTGCCCGTGCTGCCGTCGGCATCGCCTGCCGACCGGCTCCTTGCGATCGCGAACTCGCTCGATGCGCTGATCGCGCGCCACGCGCCGAGTGCCCTGGCGCTCGAACGGCTCTATTTCAACAAGAACGCGAAGACCGCCATGCGCGTCGCCGAGGCGCGTGGGGTCGCGATGCTGTGCGCGGCCCGGGCCGGCCTCACCGTCGCCGAATACACGCCGCAGGAGGTGAAGCTCTCGGTGACAGGCACCGGGAGCGCCGACAAGCAGCAGGTACAACGCATGCTGACGTTGGTGCTCGCGCTCGACGAGGCGATCACCCAGGACAACGTCGCCGACGCCGTCGCGATCGCCCTGGCGCACGTCCAGCGCGCGCGCTTCGGCGCCGCCGTCGCGCTCGCCTCCACGTGATCGCATCCGTTCGCGGAAAGATCCTCGCGCGCGGCCCCGATCACGTCGTCGTCGAGGCTGCCGGGGTCGGATACAAAGTGTTCGTGCCTCGCCATCCGTCCGGCGACGACGCGCTGCTCCACACGCATCAGGTCGTGCGCGAGGACGGGCAATTCCTGTTCGGGTTCGAGACCCGCGAGGAGCTGGCGCTGTTCGAGCTGATCATCGGCGTATCGGGCGTCGGCCCGCGCGCCGCGCTGGCGATCCTGTCCGTCGCGCGGCCGGCGGACGTCGCCGCCGCGATCGCCGCGGGCGACGCGGGGACCCTGGCGAAGGCCCCGGGGGTGGGGAAGAAGACCGCCGAGCGGCTCATCGTGGATCTGCGTTCGAAGGTCGGCCGACTTGCCGCCGGGCCCTCGGGGGGCGAATTCGCACCCCCCGATGAGGCGATCGCCGCGCTCCGGGCGCTTGGCTATACCCTCGCGGAGGCCGAGCAGGCCCTCCATGGCGCGCCGCCCGCCGGAAAGGCATCGACCGAGGAGCGTCTGGCCACGGCCCTTCGGGGCCGCTGACCGGGGAAAGGAGTTCGGACCGTGGCATTCTGGCGCACCGACGATGGCCAGGGCCTTGTCGAATATGCACTCATCATCGCCGTCATCGCCATCGCTGTGATCGTCGCGATGCTGTTCTTCCGCGATCAGCTCACGACCCTGTTCTCGAACATCGGAAACAACCTCACGTAGGCGTACCGGATATCAGCCATTTGGCGTAGTACGGCGCTCGTCGTAGTACGCGCTAGTACGGAAGGACACCTAGCCGCCCGGTGTCAGGCCGGTTAGGAAGTAGCTGGAGAAAGGGGCCGATCCGGGACGCGGGAAGGAGCGTTTCCGTGCCATTCTGGCGCGCCGACGAAGGCCAGGGCCTCGTCGAATATGCACTCATCATCGCCGTCATCGCCATCGCCGTGATCGTGGCGATGGTCTTCTTCAGGGGCCAGCTGCAGAACCAGTTCTCGAACATCGGCAACAACCTCACGTAGCACGCGACCCGGCCGGCCCTTTCTCCAGCTAGACCAGATGAACCCCGGCCCCGAGCCGCCTGCGGGCTGCTCGGCTGCCGGGGGCCCTGCGGCTCCTTCGGGCAAAGCCCTCAGTCGCCTGATTTGGAGCACGCTTTGGCACTGTGATGATTTGGTACACTCTCTCTTGGCGAGCAGGACGTCCCTGCCTGCCGCTCGGGCCGTGAAGGTGGGGCGACCCACCTTTTTTGTCGCCGGAAACGGCCGAGCAAGATGATGAAGGGGAGAGCGTGCCATGAACCGAGAACTCGTGACCGGTCTCGCGCAGCTCTCCGCTGAGAAGGGCCTCCCCAAGGAGGTTGTGAGCGACATCATCGCCCGCGCGATCAAGCGGGCGTACGGCGCCGAAGAGAACATCGACGTGAAGGTCGACGTCCAGACCGGCGCGTTCAAGGTCTTCCTGCTCAAGACCGTGGTCGACAAGGTCGAGGACCCGAAGCTCCAGATCCAGATCGACGCCGCCCGCCGGATGAAGCCTGACGTCGCCCTCGGCGACACGATCCCGCTCGAGGAGTCGGCCGCGGCCCTCGGCCGCATCGGCGCCCAGACCGCGAAGCAGGTGATCCAGCAGTCGCTGCGTGAGGCGGAGCGCGAGCAGGTCTACGCCGAATACGCGGACCGCGAGGGCGACATCATCAACGGCCAGATCGAGCGGTTCGAAGCTGGTGCCGCGATCTTCGAGCTCGGCAAGGCCAAGGCGATCCTTCCGCGCAGCGAGCAGGCACCGCACGAGCGCTACTTCGTGGGGCAGCACCGCAAGGTGCTCGTGCTCGAGGTGCGCCGGTCGATCCACGGCCCCCAGATCATCGTGAGCCGCGCGCATCGCGGCCTCGTGAAGCGGCTGTTCGAGCTCGAGGTACCGGAGATCTACCACGGACAGGTGGAGATCACGGGCATCGCGCGCGAGGCCGGTTCGCGGACGAAGATCGCCGTGCGCTCGCGCCAGCCCGGCCTCGACCCGGTGGGCGCATGCGTCGGCCAGCGCGGCCTGCGCGTGCAGGCGATCAGCAACGAGCTCGGAGGCGAGCGCGTCGAAGTCATCCAGTACGACGAGAAGGCCGAAGAGTTCGTGAAGAACGCGCTCTCGCCCTCGCCGGTCATCCGCGTCGACATCGTGGTCGACGAGAAGACCGCGTACGTCGTCGTGCCCGACCGCTACCTGTCGCTCGCGATCGGCAAGGAAGGGCAGAACGCCCGGCTCGCCGCGAAGCTCACCGGTTGGCGCATCGACATCCGGAGCGAGTCGGAAGTGCGGGCGGAGGCCGAGCCCGAGCCGGAGCCCGAGCCGGTGGTCGTCGAGGCCGAGGCCGTCGCTCCAGCGGTCGAGGAGGACCAGGAGGCGATCCGCCACGACCTCGTGGCCGAGGTCGAGGCCGAGTCGCTGGCCGCGGACGAGGACGAGCTCGAGGACGAGGACCGGGCCCTGCTCGGCGGCAAGAAGAAGAAGGATCGTCGTTAGGGCCGTCCCGCAGCGGACCTGCGTGGCGTGCCGTCAGGTCAAGGCGAAGCGCGAACTCATCCGGGTCGTCCGGGCCGCGGACGGTACGCTCTCGGTGGACCTTCGGGGCAAGTCGCCGGGTCGCGGAGCGTATCTCTGCCCCGATGACGCGTGCCTCGCGCGCGGCATCGACGATGGCTCGCTCGGGCGGGCTCTCGGACTGGCGATCGACGAGGCGACGAAGCGACGGCTGCGGGACGAGCTCGCTGCCGGAGCGATACAACGGTCAGGCGAGGGAGGGCCTCGCCCGACCGAAGCCGCAGGGCCCGCGAAACCGCAGGGGCAGGGGCCCCTGAACGCGTAGCGTGCCGAAGGCAGCGAAGGTTTCAGGGTTGAAAGGGAGGACAGGCTGATGCCGAAGGCAAGACCGCGGCGGTTCCCGCCGCAACGTGGACCCCGCCCGCGCCGTCGCCCGTCGCGTGGGAACACCGCGCCACAGGTGCCGGCCGCCGAGGCGCCGACGGCGGTCGCCGTCCTCCCCGAGGGCGGCGCGCCGGTCTCGCTGCCCAAGACGATGCAGGTGGGCGAGCTCGCGCAGACTCTCGACCTGTCGATCGTCGACGTCATCCGGGCCCTCGTGAACATGGGGGTCATGGCCACGATCAACCAGACCATCGACTTCGAGACCGCGTCGCTCGTCGCAGGTGAGCTCGGGCTCGAGGTCATCCCCGAGGAGGAGATCGCCGCCCCGGTCGAGGAGACCGAGGAGCTGGCGCCCGTCGGCAAGGAGATCCTCTGGACGGACGACGACGAGACCAAGATGATCACGCGCCCGCCGGTCGTGACGATCGTCGGGCACGTGGACCACGGCAAGACCAGCCTCCTCGACGCGATCCGTGAGACGAACGTGACCGCGCGCGAGGCCGGCGGGATCACCCAGCACATCGGCGCGTACCAGATCGAGCATTCCGGCCGGAAGGTCACCTTCCTGGATACGCCCGGCCACGAGGCGTTCACCGCGATGCGCGCGCGCGGCGCCCAGGTCGCCGACGTCGCGATCCTGGTGGTCGCTGCGGACGACGGCGTGCAGCCGCAGACCATCGAGGCGATCTCGCACGTGAAGGCCGCGGGTGTCCCGATGGTCGTCGCGCTCAACAAGATCGACAAATCAGACGCGAACCCGGATCACGTGAAGGGCCAGCTCGCCGAGCACGCCGTCACCGTCGAGGAGTACGGCGGCGACACGCCGATCGTCCCGGTGTCGGCGCGCACGAAGCAAGGTCTGCAGGACCTCATCGACGTTGTGCTGCTCGTGGCGGACGTCGCCGACCTCAAGGCGAACCCCGACCGGCCGGCGATCGGCCGGGTGATCGAGGCGCACATGGACAAGAGCCGCGGCCCCATCGCGACGGTGCTCGTCCAGACGGGAACGCTCGAGCGGGGCGACCTCATCGTCGTCGGGAAGCTGTTCGGAAAGGTCCGCGCGATGACCGATGACAAGGGCAAGAACGTCGGCCGCGCCGAGCCATCCCGGCCGGTGCTCATCCTCGGCCTCCCCGATGTTCCCGAGGCGGGTGACGTGCTTCGGGCCGTGGCGGACGAGAAGACGGGCAAGGCCCTCGCGGACCGCAACGCGCGCGAGCGCGCGGCGGCTGCCGGGGGCGAGCGTCCCGCGACGCTCGACGAGATGTTCGCGCAGGTCAAGGAGGGCAAGGCGAAGGAGCTGAAGCTCGTCCTCAAGGCGGACGTGCAGGGCTCGCTCGAGGCCATCAAGGGCGCCCTCGCGAAGGTCGCGCAGGACGAGGTCGCGCTCGTGGTCATCCACGACGCGGTCGGCGACATCAGTGAGTCCGACGTGACGCTCGCGGCCGCCTCGGGCGCGGTCGTCATCGGGTTCAACAACAAGATCGACGTTCCGGCCAAGCGCGCGGCCGAGCAGACGAAGGTCGACGTCCGTCAGTACAAGGTGATCTACGAGCTGCTCGACGACATGCAGAAGGCGCTCACCGGGATGCTCGAGCCAGAGATGGTCGAGAGCGTCCTCGGGCACGCCGAGGTCCGGCAGATCTTCACCGCCAACAAGACGACGATCGCGGGCTGCATGGTGTCCGACGGCGTCATCCGCCGCGGCGCGCAGGCTCGCCTGCTCCGCGGTCAAGAGCCGGCCTGGGAGGGGACCATCGCGACGCTCCGGCGGGTGAAGGACGACGTGCGCGAGGTCGCGGCAGGGCTCGAATGCGGCATCGTGCTCGACGGCCACAACGACGTTCAGGTCGGCGACATCATCGAGGCGTTCGTCGTCCAAGCGAAGCCCCGCTAGCCATGGCGTACCGGCGCGCGGATCGGGTCAATGCCCTGCTGCAGCGTGAGCTCGCCACGCTGATCAGCGAGGAGCTGCGCGACCCGCGCATCGCGTTCCCGACCGTGACGAGCGTCGAAACGACGGCGGATCTCAAGACGGCGAAGGTCTTCGTGAGCGTGCTGGGCGACGCCGACGCGGTCGCGAACACGATGCGCGCGCTGAACGAGGCTCGGCCATTCATCCGCCGGGAGGTCGGTGAGCGAACCGACCTCCGGTTCGTGCCGCAGATCGAGTTCGTGTCCGATACCTCCGCCGCTCGAGCGGCGCGCATCTCGCAGCTGCTCCGCGAAGCGACCCGGGATCGATGAACGCGGTCGTCGACGCGCTCCGCGGCGCCCGTCGCATCGCGCTCGTCTCGCACCGCGATCCGGACCCCGACACGATCGGGTCGTCGCTGGCCCTGGGCCTCGCGCTCGAGCGCATGGGGAAGCGGGTCTCGTGGCACTGCGCGGACCCGGTGCCGGAGGCCATCCGGTTCCTCGCGTCCGCGGATCGCGTCATCCAGGCGCCGCCGCCGGACGACGTCGACCTGATCGTCTGCCTCGACTTCGGCGAGCCGGAGCGGGCCAAGTTCGCGCTACCGGCGGGGCCCAAGATCGCCGACATCGACCACCACGCCACGAACACCGCCTTCGGGGACGCGAACTTCGTCGACGTGACGAGCGCCGCGACCGGGGAGATGGTCGGCCGGGTCATCGACGCCCTGGGCGCCGGCTGGACGCCGGACATGGCGACGGCCGCGCTCATCGCGATCATGACCGACACCGGCTCGTTCCAATTCCCCAACACCGACAAGCGCGCGCTCGAGCGGGCGGCGATGCTGCGCGACGCCGGCGCGGATCTGCAGTCGATCACGTACAACGTCTTTCGCAACAAGCGGTTCGAGGCCCTCAAGCTCTGGGGCTTCGCGTTCTCGCGCCTGGTCCGCGAATCGGACGGGTTGCTGGTGTGGACCTGGATCGAGAACGACGATCTCGCCCACGCGGGTGCGCTCGAGGAAGACCTTTCCGGCCTCGTGGAACAGATCGCCCGGAGCAAGGGCATGCGCGTCGCGCTGCTGTTCAGCGCCACGAGCGGCCCGCTCAAGGTCTCGTGCCGCACGTCGGCATCGGCCCCGTCGGTGGACGCGGCGGCGCTCATGGCGAGCTTCGGCGGCGGGGGACACGTCCGCGCGGCCGGCGCGCTCATCCCCGGCACGGACCACGCCGCGATCCGCGAGCGCGTGCTTGTCGCGGCCCGCGAGGCGCTCGACCGCGCTCGACAGCCCGCATGACGGCGACCCCGTCCGGGGTCCTGCCGATCGACAAACCGCTGGGCTGGACCTCATTCGATGTCGTCGCGGTCGCCCGGCGGGCGCTCGGCGCGAAACGCGTCGGCCACGGCGGGACGCTCGATCCGCTCGCGACCGGGGTGCTGCCGCTGCTCGTCGGCAGCGCGACGAAGTTCGCCGACCGGCTGCACACCGCGTCCAAGGTGTACGCGGCGCTCGTCACGTTCGGACGGGAGACCGCGACCGACGACCGCGAGGGCGCGCCGACCCGCGAGGCGGATCTGCCGGCGCTCTCGAAGGACGAGCTCGACGGCATGCTCGTGGCATTCCGCGGCCCGCAGGCACAGGTGCCCCCGGCCTACGCGGCGGTGAAGGTGGGCGGCCGGCGCGCGTACGCGCGCGCGCGGAACGGCGAGACCGTCGAGCTCGCGGCCCGGACGGTCACCGTGGAGCGGCTGGCGATCGCGACCTGGGAGCCGCCTGACCTGCGCCTGCTCGTCGTCTGCTCGACCGGGACGTACATCCGTTCGCTCGCTCGGGACATCGGGCGCGCCGCCGCATCCGCCGCGCACCTCGGGGGCCTGCGCCGGCTGGCCGTCGGCGCGCTCACGGTCGATGACGCGCAGAGCGTCGAGCTGCTCCGCGGCACGCCGGATGCGGCACGCCTCATCGCGGCGGACGACCGTATCCTCCCGCTGGCGGAACGGTTTCGCGAGGCACCGGCCGAAGAGCTCATGGCGACGTGGGGGCGATCGGAATGATCATCCGGGGCGCGGAGCGGGCGGCTCGCTGGCTGCTCGAAGCATGGCGGGGACTCTCGCTCGACGCGAAGGTCGTGGGGACCGTCGCGGTCGGGAACTGGCTGTTGCTCTTCGCGAATCACACGACCGTGGCCGCGACGAGCGATCAGACGATCTGGCGGCTGTTCCCCGGGATCGGCGGCCCGGTCTTCCTGGCCGTCGCGGGAGCGGTCGCGTTCAGCTACCCGTTCCGCGACCGCCGCCAGGGCGCGTCGTTCACGCCGCGGGGTCGCTGGCTGCATCTCGCGCTCATCCTCGCCGTGTTCGTGATCGTTCCGACCATCGCGTCGATCGTGCTTCGCGAGACCGGCAAGCCGTACACCTACATCCACGACGGCGCGCTGATGATCGAGGAGGCCGCGCGCAAGCTGCTGGGCGGCCACAATCCGTACGCGACCGACTACCTCGACACGCCGCTCTACTACTGGCCGATGGTGAACAACCCCGCGCTCTACCACCTCACGTACTTCCCGTTCCTGTTCCTCATCACGGTGCCGTTCGTGTGGGCGTTCGACCACCTCGGCCTGTTCTGGGACCAGCGGTATCTCTACCTCCCGGCGTTCGTGGCGACGCTCGCGATCCTCCCGCTCCTCGTCAAGCGCACGGATCATCGGATCGCGCTCGCGGCGCTCGTGGGGCTCAACCCGCAGCTCTTCCCATTCGTGGTGGAAGGTCGCAACGACTTCTTCGTCCTCTTCTTCCTGTTCGCCGGGATCGCGCTTCTCCAGCGCGAGCGCCGGTCGTGGGCCTCGCTCGCGATCGCCGCCGCGGCGGCGGCGAAGCTGCACGCGCTCTTCCTCCTGCCGTTCCTCGCCGTCTACCTCGTCGCGACCCGGAGGCCGCGGACCGTGGGCCAGGCCGCGCGAGCATTGGCGCCGACGATCCCGGCGGCGATCTTCCTCGCGATCACGTTCCTGCCGTTCCTTGCCAACGATTGGGGCGCGTTCTACGACGATGTGGTCCGCTACAACGCCGGCGGCGCGGCGTGGACGTACCCGATCTCGGGGATGGGCTTCTCCGCGCTCCTGCTGTGGCTCGGGGCGATCGAGTACCGCCAGGCCGATTTCCCGTTCGCCGCGATCGAGCTCGCCGTCGCGACGCCGATCGCCCTCTACACGCTGTACCGGCTGTGGCGGGTGCCGACGATCGCGCTGATGCTGTGGGGCTACGCCCTCACGCTGCTCGCGTTCCTGTTCTTCGGCCGCTATTTCCAGGGCAACTACCTCGGTTACATCCTGGCGGTCGCGTCGCCCGTCCCGCTGCTCATGCGTGAAGCGCGACCCCTGCGCCGCCCGAAGCGCCGCCGGGCGACCGCCGCGCGCGCGACCCCGCCCGCCGCGGCGACAGCGACCATCGGCCTGGTGACCGGCGCGGCCGAGGCGCGGAGCATCGAATAGTCCTTCACGACTTCACCGGATGGCCGAAGGGTCCGTTGCACCTGGCGGTCGGCGTCTTCGATGGGGTCCACCTCGGACACCAGGCGCTCGTCCGCGGGCTCCTCGGCGGGGCTCAGGCCGCGGGCGCAACGCCCCTCGCCGCGACCTTCGACCCGCTCCCCGCGCAGGTGCTCGCGCAGGATCCACCGCAGTCGACGCTCGCCGACGCGCCGGAGCGCGCCGCGCTCCTGATGCAGGCCGGCGCGCGGGCGGTGATCGTCTTCACCTTCGACAAGGCCTTCTCGCAGCAATCCGCCGAGTCGTTCATCAAGCGCGTGACGAGCGCCGGCGACGTCCAGCGGATCGTCGTCGGGCCGGACTTCCAGTTCGGTCACGGTCGAGAGGGCGCGGTGCCCGCGCTCCGGACCCTCGGCGAGCGGTACGGCTTCGCGGTGACCGTCGTCGAGCCCATCGCGCTCGGCGGCGCGGTGGTGAGCTCGACCCGCATCCGGCAGGCGTTGCGCGAGGGTGACCTCGATACCGCTCAGGCGCTCCTCGGCCGGCCGTACTCGGTGACTGGCACGATCGTGCGCGGCGAGCAGCGCGGCCGCGCGCTCGGCTTCCCGACGATCAACGTCGCGCCCCCGCCGGACAAGCTGCTGCCGCACGACGGCATCTACGCGACCTGGGTCATGCTCGGGGACACGCGCTTCCGCGCGGCCTCGAGCCTGGGCGTACGGCCGACGTTCGGTGGCGGCCCGCGCAAGCTCGAGGCGTACATCCTCGACTTCAGCGAAGAGGTCTACGGGCAGCAGGCCACCGTCGCGTTCGTCGAGCGTCTCCGCGACGAGATCCGGTTCGACAGCGCCGAGGACCTCTCGAAGCAGATCGCGAAGGACGTGCAGCAGACCCGGTTGGCGCTCCGCTGATGTACGGGCGGCACGGGAAGCTCCTCGCGAAGCCCGGTCAGCGCGACGCGCTCGTCGCGTTGCTCCTCGAGGCGTCGCGCGGCGGTGCGATGCCCGGGTGCCGGCTGTACGTCGTGAGCGAGATCCCGGCCGAGCCGGATGCGATCTCGGTCCTCGAGGTGTGGGAGGACAAGGGCGCGCACGAAGCGTCGCTCCAGCTCGAGAGCGTCCGCTCGATCATCGCGCAGGGCCGCCCGCTGATCGCCGGGATGGGGGAGTCGGTCGAGCTACGCCCCGTCGGCGGGCAGGGCCTGGACTGACCCCGCCGGCGCCTCGAGATAGCGCTCGGCATGACCGAGCGGGCTGAACAGCCGGAAGTACAGCGGGATGAGGAACGTAAGGACGCCGATGACGGCATAGACCAGTTGCACGTCGTGCGTCCGCTCGACGGCGAACCCGCCGCCGATCGCGCCGATCGGGTTCGCCGACCACGCCAGGACCATCGCGATCGTGATGATCCGGCCAAGCATGTGGTTCGGGACGATCGCCTGCCTGAGGCTGCCGGTGTTGATGTTGAACATCGTCCCGAGTCCCGAGGAGAGGCCCCAGCACGCGACGGCGACGAGGAACGTCGGCGCGTACGCGAGTCCGATCGTGAGCAACCCCGAGACCATGAGCGCGCCGAGCGCGACGTTCCCGAAGGCCCACCGCTTGCGCAGCGGGCCCGCCGCGAGCGAGAACAGCACCACGCCGACGCCGCCGGCCGCGAACAGCAGTCCGATCTCGGAGTCCGTCGCGCCGTAGCGCTCCTTCGCGAGCAGGACGAGCTGCGCGAAGGCGGTCACCGACACCAGGTTGACCAGCGCCATCATGGCCGAGATGTTCCGCAGGACCGGGTGCCGGAGCACGTAGCGAAGCCCCTCGACGATGTCCTGGCGGATCGTCGTCCCCCGTCGCGTGAGCGGCGCGTTGAATGGCCTGCGGATCAGCGACAGCGCGACCGCGGAGACCACGAACGTCGCGGCATCGACGACGAGCAGCTGGTCCACCGGCAGCACGACCAGCAGCGCACCCGCGACGAGGGGCCCGAGGACGCTCGCGCCGGCGAACGTGGCCTGGATCCGCCCGTTCGCCGTGACGAGGTCGGCCTGCTCGACGAGGCTCGGGATCGCCCCGAACGCCGCGGCCTCGAAGAAGATCCCGAGGGTCGATGTGACGAACACCACGGCGAGGATCCACCACACGCTCAGCACGCCGGCGATCGCCGCCACGGGCACCGATCCGACCGCGGCCATGTTCAGGACGTCGGTCACGATCATCAGTCGCCGCCGGTCGGTCCGGTCGGTCCACGCGCCGATGAGCAGCCCGAAGAGGAGGTGGGGGACCGTGAACAGCGCGGCGCTCGCGGCCAGGTAGATCGCCGAGCCCGTGAGCTTGAAGACGAGGAGCGGGATCGCGAACTGCGTGAACGACGAGCCGAACGCGGAGATCGTCTCGCCGACCCAGAAGCGCCAGAAGTCGCGGTTCATCCCGCGATGCTACCGACGCAGATCGCCGATGTCGGCCCCGCCGACGTGGAGTGTGCCGGAGGACACGGTCGCGAGGTCCAGGGTGATCCCTCCGGCGAGCTCGACGTTGTCTGCGATCAGCGCGCCGAACGGCCGTGCCGACGGCTCGTAGATGACGACCGTCGTGGGGCCGCCGATGGGCAGGTCGTACGTGCCGGACGCGGCCGTGTTGCTGTACCGGACCACGCGATCGGGGAGGTAGTAGCTCGCGACGAGCACCTCGGCCGCCGCGAGGACGATGGTGCTCCGCGGCGCGTGGTCGCGGATCCATGCCGTCTTCTCGTCGGTGGCCCGGTCGTGCGCGACGAGCGAGGCGCGGGAGAACACCGGATGATCGCCGGCGACGAACAGCGCCGCCATCACGAGGGCGTTCGCAAGCACGACGCCCGCGAGGACGGCGGAGCCGACGCGGATGCGCCCGAGCAGCCACGCGAGCAGGACGTAGATCCCCGGGACGATCGAGAGCACGAAACCCCACTCGCCGATGTGAACGAACAGATAGAACAGGAGCGCCGGCGCGAGCCAGAGCGCGAAGAAGGCCGCCTCGCCGTCGTCGCGGAGCCGCTGCCCGCGCAACCGGGCGAGCCCGCGCGAGAGACCGACGATCAGCAGCGCGACCGAAAGCAGCAGCCCGCCCCAGAAGAGCGAGTCGCCAACGAGGACGACGTTCAGCGCGAGCGATCGCTCGGCGTTCGCGCTGATGCCGCTCACGCCGGTCAGTTGGCCGGCCGCGCGGGTCACGTACGCGACGAAGCCGTCCGAGAGCAGCGCCGACGGCACGAACCACAGCAGGCAGCCCGCGGCGAATGCGGCGATCGCGCGCAGGCGCGCGGCACCGGCGGCCGGCCACAGGGTCCAGAGCCAGAGCGGGAAGAGGAACAGCAGGAGGTCCTGGCGGAAGCCGCCAAGCGCGCCGAACGCGAACGACGTGAGGACGATCCGCCGCAGATCCGCGCCGCGGGCGTCGCGGAACGCGAGCGCGAGGCCGGCGCTGATCGGCGCCAGCAGGATGTACGGCATCGCGACCTCGCCGTGCAGCCACACGAGCGGATCTGCCGCGAACGCGACCGCCAGCGCGAGCGACAGCAGCGGTCCGGCGAACCGGCGGCACAGCAGGTAGACCGCGGCGGCCGCGATGCCGCTTGCGAGCACGCTCACGGCCGCGAGCGCATGGTCGCTGTCCAGCCCGAGGAGCTTCGCGAGCTCCGCGGTGCCGAGGTAGAAGATGTAGCCGGGCGGATGGGGGCGCATCTGCGGAAGCACGTCACCGACATGGAAGCCCTGCTCGAGGGCGCGTGCGTACAGGACGGAGTCCCATTCCCAGAGTCGGTCGGCGACGAAGGGGAGGCGCGTGAGCGCGGTGACGACGCCGAGCAGCGTCGCAATGAGACCGTCGCGCATCCGGAGGCAGTGTACGTGGCCGATATGCTCCGGCTGTGCGTCCTCGGATCAGCCTCGTCGTGCCGATGTTCAACGAGGAAGAGAACATCGAGCACGCGCTGCGAGTCGCCACCGACGCGCTCACCCAGTTCACCGATGGCCACGAGATCGTCGTCGTCGACGATGCGTCGACGGATCGCTCACCCGAGATCCTCCGCGGACTGGCGGAGCGCGATCCGCGGATCCGGATCGTCCGGCACGACCGCAATCAGAAGCTCGGCGGCACCCTGCGCGACGGCTTCGCGGCGGCGCGCATGGAGCTCGTCCTGTATATGGACGCCGATCTCCCGTTCGACCCGCGCGAGATCGGCCGCGCGATCAGCGCGATGGACGTCACGCGCGCCGACATGATCGCGGCCTACCGCTACGACCGGACAGGCGAGGGCTTGCGCCGGGCGATCTACTCCTACGTGTACAACGGCCTCATCGGCGTGCTCTTCGGGTGGCCCCACCGCGACATCAACTTCGCGTTCAAGCTGATGAAGCGGGAGATCCTGGAGACGGTCGAGCTCCGCTCAGAGGGCTCGCTCATCAGTGCCGAGCTCATCACGAAGGCGAAGAACCTCGGATTCACGGTCCAGCAGATCGGGCTCGACTACTTCCCGCGGACGAGAGGCCGGTCGACGCTCTCGTCCGTCGGGGTCATCCTGAAGATGCTGCGGGAGCTCGTTTCGCTCTATCCCGAGATGCGTCATCCCCGTAAACAGGGGGTCAAACGCGCCTCGGGCACCGTCCGGACCGAGGACGGACCGAGTGGTTTTCCGGTAGACTGACGGCAGAAATAGAGATCTAAGAGATCTAGGAAAGGACAACGGGTGCCGCTCGCAGAAGCCGCTCCAGTCAAGAGTGAGGTCATCAAGGCGAACCGCCAGCACGAGACGGACACCGGGTCACCGGAAGTCCAGATCGCGCTCCTCACCGAGCGGATCAAGCATCTGACCGAGCATCTCCGCACTGCCGCGCACGACAATCACAGTCGGCGTGGATTGCTCATGATGGTCGGCCAGCGCAGGCGGCTGCTCGCATACCTTCACCGCAAGAGCCCCGAGCGCTATCAGGAGATCATCGGACGACTCGGACTCCGTCGGTGACGAGCAGCTAAAGAGGGACTTCGTCCTTCGTGCGTTCGGGACGGCTTCGCCGGCCCGAACGAGCCCCATAAGAGTGGCCACCCTAAGGACCAAATCGTGGCAGTCACACGCTCACAGGCGACGATCAACGACAAGCCCCTGACCTTCGAGACCGGCAAATACGCGCGCCAGGCCGGCGGCGCGGTCACGGTGCGCTACGGCGACACCCTCGTGTTCGCGGCCGGTACCGTCGCGAAGACGACCCGGCCGGGCATCGACTTCTTCCCGCTCACCGTCGACTTCGAAGAGCGCCTCTACGCCGCAGGCAAGATCCCTGGCTCGTTCCCGCGCCGTGAGGGCCGCCCGTCCGAGGAAGGCATCCTCACCGCCCGGCTCACGGACCGGCCGATCCGGCCGCTCTGGCCGAAGGGCTTCAAGAACGACGTCCAGGTGGTCGTGTCGGCCTGGTCGAGCGACCAGGAGAACGACTACGACGTCCTCGCGGTGAACGCCGCGTCGGCCGCGCTCCACATCTCGAACGCGCCGTTCGAAGGCCCCCTGGGCTGCGTCCGCGTCGGCACCGTCGACGGCAGGCTCACGTTGAACCCGACGATCACCCAGATGCTCGACAGCGAGCTCGACCTCGTGGTCGCGGGCACGAAGGACTCGATCATGATGGTCGAGGCCGGCGCGCAGCAGATCTCGGAGGAGAAGCTGATCGAGGCCCTCGGTCTCGCCCAGCAGGGCATCGCCAAGCTCTGTGAGGCCCAGGAGGAGCTGCGCCGCGCCGCGGGCAAGCCGAAGCTCGTGTGGGCCCCACCGGCCCGCGACGAGGCCCGGCTGGCCCCCATCCGCGAGTTCTTCGCCCAGCGGCTTCGGGCGAAGCTGCGCAACGCCGACAAGGCCGAGCGGGAGGCCGGGCTCGACGCCGTCAAGGACGAGGCGCTGAAGCAGTTCGTCACGCCCGATGGCAAGACCACTCCCGAAGAGGTCACCGCCGAGTGGGACGCCGTGCTCGAGCACGAGTTCCGCACCGCAGTCGTCGACGAGAAGCTGCGCCCGGACGGCCGCGGCACCAAGGACATCCGCGAGCTCGAGATCGAGGTCGGCGTGCTGCCGCGCGCCCACGGCTCGGCGGTCTTCCGCCGCGGCCAGACCCAGGTCATGTCGGTCGTGACGCTCGGCCCGTCGGGCGACGAGCAGATCATCGACACGCTCTCGCCGGTCGACACGAAGCGCTTCATGCATCACTACAACTTCCCGCCGTACTCGGTCGGCGAGGTCCGGATGATGCGCGGCGCCGGGCGGCGCGAGATCGGCCACGGCGCGCTCGTCGAGCGTGCGATCCTCGCGGTCATCCCCACGAAGGAAGAGTTCCCGTACACGATCCGCATCGTGAGCGAGACGCTCGAGTCGAACGGCTCGTCGTCGATGGCCTCGACGTGCGGCTCGACGCTGGCCCTGATGGATTGCGGCGTCCAGATCAAGACGATGATCGGCGGCATCGCGATGGGCCTCGTCCTCGAGAACGGCAAGCACACCGTCCTCACCGACATCCAGGGTCTCGAGGACCACTACGGCGACATGGACTTCAAGGTCTGCGGCTCCGATCAGGGCATCACCTCGCTCCAGATGGACATCAAGGTCAAGGGCATCACGCTCGAGATCATGCGCGAGGCGCTGGCGCAGGCCCGCGAGGCGCGGCTCTTCATCCTCGGCGAGATGCGGCAGGTCATCGACAAACCGCGCGCCGAGCTCAACAAGTTCGCCCCGCGGATCGACACCGTGAAGATCAACCCGGACAAGATCCGCGACATCATCGGGCCCGGTGGGAAGATGATCCGGGCGATCCAGTCGGAGTCCGGGACGAACATCGAGGTCGAGGATGACGGCACCATCCGCATCACCGGCGCCAAGCCGGAGGGCCGCGAGAAGGCGCGCGCGATGATCGAGGGACTCACCAAGGAGCCCGAGGTCGGCGAGGTCTACGAGGGCAAGATCACCCGGATCATGTCGATCGGGGCGTTCGTCGAGTACCTCCCCGGCAAGGAGGGTCTCGTGCGCGTCTCCGAGATCTCGAACGAGCGCGTGAACAACATCGAGGACGCCGTGAAGGTCGGCGACCACGTGAAGGTCAAGGTCGCCGAGGTGGACCGGCAGGGCCGGGTCAACCTCTCGATCCGCGCCGTCAACGAGGACCCCGCCGAGTTCGACCGCCGCTCGCGCGAGCAGCGCGCGCGGTTCGCCGAGCGCGGTCCGGGCGATGGCGACCGCGGTGGCTTCCGCCCCGGTGGCGGAGGCGGGTTCCGCCGGAGCGGCCCGCCGAGGGGCTAGCGCGCTCTGAACGCGGTCATCGTCACCGCGGACGACCTGGGCATCTCGCCCGGGGTCACGCGAGGCGTGCTCGAAGCGCACCGCAACGGCGTGGTGCGCTCGAGCTCGCTGCTCGTCACGTTCCCTGACTCCGAGGAGGCCGCCGCGCTCGCCCGGGTCGAGCCCGATCTCGAGGTCGGCCTGCACATCGACCTCGTCGGCGGCCATCCCGCCGCCGACGCCGGCTCCGTGCGGTCGCTCGTCGACGCGGACGGCCGATTCCACCCGCTCCCGGCGTTCACCGCGCGGCTCCTGTCGGGCCGGATCCGGTACGCCGAGGTCGCGGCCGAGGTCCGCGCGCAGGTCGCCCGCGCGCGTGGCTGGGGCATCGAGCCGCTCGCCTGGGACTCCCACCGGCATACCCATCTCATCCCGCCGATCACGCGGGTGGTCGCCCGGCTGGCCCGCGAGCACCGGGTGCGGTACCTACGTCGCGCGACCCCGCCGCGCGTCGCCGCGTCGGCGAAGGCCCAGCTCCTCGGCGTCGCGTCGCTCGTGGATCGCGCGATGCTCCGCGGCATCCCGGGGAACGACTGGTTCGTCGATCTCTCCGCCCTGCCGCGCCGCGCCGACGCCGCCACGATCGCGCTCTGCGCGGCGTATCCCGGAGTGGGGGAGATCATCGCCCACCCCGGCTATCCCGACGATGCGCTCCGCGCGACCGGCGACGGTCTCGTGCTGCAGCGCCACGACGACCTGCAGGCCCTGACCGACGACCTCGTCCTGAGCGCGCTCGGGGATCTGGTCCGCTGGCGGGTGCCCTAGGTGCCCGGCGGGACGGCGACCGCGGCCCTCGACCGCGCCATCCACCGGTACCGCGACACCTCGTTCCTCGCGCGGACCCACGTGCACGGCCGCGCGTTCCTGTCCGATCTCGCGTTCGTCGACCGGTACGTGCCTCGGCACGGCTTCATCGTCGATCTCGGGTGCGGCCACGGGCTGTTCGCGAACCTGCTGGCCGAGTCCTCAGCCGGGCGACGCGTGCTTGGCATCGACGTCGACGAGCGCAAGATCGCGGTCGCGCGGGCGACGATCGACGACCGCGAGTCGCTCCGCTTCGAGCTCGGCGACATCGTCCACGAGGCCGTCCCGAAGTGCGATGCCGTGACGATCATCGACGTCCTCTACCTGCTGCCACCCGGCGACCAGGAGGAGGTGCTCCGCAAGGCCGCGGGCGCCCTCGCCGAGAACGCGCCGCTGGTCGTCAAGGCCCAGGAGCGCACGACCAGCCCGCGCTACGTCCTGACCTACGCGCAGGAGCTCATCGCCACCTCGATCGGGCTCACGCGGGGCCGGCAGGGCCGGTTCCATTTCCTCGCCCGCGCGGAGGCGACCGCGATGTTCGAGCGTGCCGGTTTCCTCGTGGACGTGATCGAGATGCCCGGGCGGCCGTACACGGACGTCGTGTACCTCGCCCGAAAGGCACCGGCGACCCGATAATCAACCCGGTGGACGACACGCTGGTCTCGCTGGCCGATGAGATCCGAGGCTGCACGGCCTGCCCGCTCCACCGGAGCGCGAAGCAGGCCGTGCCCGGCGAGGGCAGCGCCGAATCCGGGATCCTGTTCCTCGGCGAGGCCCCCGGCTACAACGAGGACGTCCAGGGCCGGCCGTTCGTCGGCGCCGCGGGCCAGCTGCTCGATCAGCTCCTGGCCGGCATCGGCCTGGACCGGAGCAAGGTGTTCATCACGAACGTCGTGCGCCACCGCCCGCCGGAGAATCGCGACCCGCTCCCGGAGGAGGTCGCGGCCTGCCACGTTTGGTTCGAGCGGCATCTCGCGGCGCTCAAGCCGAAGGTCGTCGTGACCTTGGGACGGCACGCCATGTACAAGTTCTTCCCTGGCGAATCCATTTCGCGCGTCCACGGACGCGCACGAAAGAAGGACGGCATCACGATCTTCCCGGTCTTCCACCCCGCAGCCGCGCTGCACCAGCCCTCGCTCCGCTCCGACCTCGAGAAGGACTTCCAGGCCCTCGCCGCGTTCCTCGAGAGCACCCCGCGTCCGCAGGCTCCGGCACCCGAGCCGGCCAAGCCCGCCGAAAAGCCGGCCGAGCAGATGACGCTCCTTGGCTAGCGCCGTGCGGGTCATCCCGCTGGGTGGGGTCGGCGAGATCGGGAAGAACATGATGGCCATCGAGCAGGACAACGACATCGTCGTCGTCGACGCGGGCCTCATGTTCCCCGACGAGCAGATGCTGGGCATCGACATCGTCATCCCGGACATCCGCTACCTGCGCGAGCGCAAGGACAAGGTGAAGGGCATCCTCATCACACACGCCCACGAGGACCACATCGGGGCGCTCCCGTACGTGCTGCGGGACTTCCCGAACGTGCCGATCCACGGCACCAAGCTCTCGCTGGGCCTCGTCAAGACGAAGCTGCGCGAGCACAAGCTCGACCAGCGCACGCAGTTCCGCGAGATCGAGCCGGGGACGCCGTTCAGCATCGGCGCGTTCCGTTGCGACTCCTATTACGTCTGCCACAGCATCCCCGACGCCGTCGGCGTCACCATCGACACCGCCCAGGGCGCGATCGTGCACTCGGGTGACTGGAAGTTCGACCACACGCCGGTCGACGGCCGCCAGACCGACTTCGCGCGGCTCGCGACGATCGCGGCCAAGGGCGTGCTCCTGCTCCTGTCCGACTCGACTCGCGCCGAGGTCCCGGGCTACACGCCGTCGGAGCGCCACGTCGGCGAGATCTTCGACGGCATCATGTCGCGGGCCCAGGGCCGCGTGATCACGACCACGTTCGCGTCGAACATCTCGCGGATCAAGCAGATCGTCGACATCGCGCACGCCTGGGGACGCCGCACGGCGATCATCGGCCGCTCGATGGAGAACTACACGAAGACGGCGCGCGAGCTCGGCTACCTCGAGTATCCCGAAGGCGCGATCGTCCACCCGGCCGAGATCGCCAAGTTCCCGGACAACGAGCTCTGCATCATCACCACCGGTAGCCAGGGCGAGCCCACCAGCGCGCTCTCGCGCATGGCGCTCGGCGACCACCGCCACGTCGCGGTGAAGGAGGGCGACACCGTCGTCATGTCCTCGAATCCGATCCCGGGCAACGAGGAGCTCGTGAGCCGCACCGTGGACAACCTGTTCAAGCTCGGCGCGGACGTCGTGTACGACGCGGGCTCCCGGCCGCACGTGTCCGGTCACGCGAGCCAGGAGGAGCTCAAGCTGCTGCTGAACATCCTGCAGCCCAAGCACTTCGTGCCGATCCACGGCGAGTACCGGATGCTCGTGCGGCACGCCCGCATGGCCATCGACGTCGGCGTCGACGCGGACAAGTCGTTCATCATCACGAACGGCGACGTCCTCGAGCTCAGCGACCGCGGCGCGAAGGTGGGGGAGCACGTGTCCTCCGGACAGGTGTACGTGGACGGGCTCGGCGTCGGCGACGTGAGCCAGTCGGTCATGCGCGACCGCGTCTCGATCGGCAACGAGGGCGTGTTCCTGGTGGTGGTGACGATCGATCAGCAGACCGGCGCGGTGGTCGCGGGACCGGACATCACGACGAAGGGGTTCGTGCCGGAGCACGACGCGAGCGACCTCCTGGAGGAGGCGAAGCAGCGCGTCCTCGACGGGCTGGCCCAGGCCCAGACCGGCCCGCACTTCGCGGAAGCGTCCGCGCTGAAGGACGCGATCCACCAGAGCCTGAGCTCGTTCCTCTACGACCGCACGAAGCGCCGGCCGATGGTGCTGCCGGTGATCATGCAGGTCTGATGGCAAGGAAGACGAGCTCGCGCAAGACAAGCAGCCGCCGCGAGGCGACGCCGGGCTCACGGATGCGCGCCGAGGTCCGCGACCACATCATCGGCGTGGCCCTCGGCCTCGTCGGTCTGCTCTCGGTCGTGGCGCTGCTCGCGAGCGGCGGCTCGGTGCTCGACTGGTGGCGCTCGGTGATGACCGGGCTCCTCGGCTGGGGCGCGCTCCTCATCCCGGTCGCGTTCTTCGCCGCGGCCGCGATCGTGTGGCGCCGGGCGCTCGCGCGCCGGCTCCTGTTGCCGGGCGTCGGCGCGGTGCTCGTGATCGTCGCGCTTCTGGGCATCGTCGACGTGGGGGGCGGCGACGGTGGCTCGCTCGGCCACGCGGTCGGGACCGCCTCGGCGCGGACGCTCGGGAACGTGGGCGGGATCATCGCGCTCCTCGCGGTCCTCGCGATCGGCGTGGTCATCGCGGCGAATCGGACGCTCCAGGAGCTCGCGCGACCCGCGCTCGACCGTCGCCCGCAGTTCGCGTTCCGCCCGGGCGCCGCGCTCCCGGGAGGGACCGCGACCTCTGACTGGGGCTCGGCCGGGGCGGGCATGGCCCGGCCCGGCCGCACGAAGGACGAACCGCCGGCCGACGCTCCGATCAAGATCAACATGGATCAGGAACGGCCGCCAAGAAAGCCGGTCAAGGCCGTCGCCGAGCAGGAGGTCCTGCCGATCGCGCAGATCGCGCCGCCCGGCGGCGCCCTCGCGGGCCTGCCGTCGGCGATGCTCGTGGCCGAGGGCGTCATGCACGCCGATCCGCCCGAGGTCCCGTGGCAGCTGCCGTCCCTCGATCTCCTCGAAGAGGGCTCCGCGGCCCGATCGGGCAAGGACGAGGTGATGCGCAACACGCGCGTCATCGAGGAGACCCTCGCGCACTTCAACATCGTCGCGAAGGTCGTCGAGGTGAGCGTCGGCCCGGTGGTCACGCGCTACGAGCTCAAGCCGGCCGCCGGCGTCAAGCTCTCCCGGATCGAGGCCCTCGACAGCGACCTCGCGCTGGCGCTGGCCGCCCGCACCCTCCGGATCGAGGCGCCGGTCCCGGGCAAGAGCGTCGTGGGCATCGAGGTCCCGAACCTCGCGATCGGCATGGTCACGCTGAAGGACGTCGCGGAGACCGCGATGTTCAAGGACGCGAGCTCGAAGCTCACGGTGGCGCTCGGTCGTGATGTCGCGGGATCCCCGATCGTCGCGGACCTCGCGAAGCTCCCGCACCTCCTCATCGCGGGCCAGACCGGCTCCGGCAAGAGCGTCTCGATCAACTCGGTGATCTGCAGCCTGCTGCTCACCGCCACTCCCGACGACGTGCGGCTCATCCTCTGCGACCCGAAGCGCGTCGAGCTCGCGGGCTTCAACAACGTCCCGCACCTCGTCGTGCCGGTCGTTACCGACCACGACAAGATCCTCAACGCCCTCTACTGGGCGGTGGGGGAGATGGACCGGCGCTACCGGCTATTCGCCCGCGCCACCGCGCGGAACATCGACGCGTACAACGCCGCACGGACCGGACCCGACCGGGTGCCGTACATCGTGCTGATCATCGACGAGCTCGCGGATCTCATGATGTCCGCACCGATCCAGGTGGAGAAGGCGATCACCCGGCTCGCGCAGCTCGCGCGCGCCACCGGCATTCACCTCGTGGTCGCGACGCAGCGGCCGTCCGTCGACGTGATCACCGGGCTCATCAAGGCGAACATCCCGGCCCGGATCGCGTTCGCCACCGCGTCATCGATCGACTCCCGCACGATCCTCGACATGACCGGCGCGGAGAAGCTCCTCGGCCGGGGCGACATGCTCGTCCTGCCTCCGGACGTGCCGAAGCCCATCCGCGCGCAGGGCGTCTTCGTATCCGACCGTGAGATCGAAGCCGTCACGCGCCACTGGAAGATCCAGCGCGACCCGCGCTACAAGCTCGAGATCCTCGAGAGCCAGGACCGCGCACGTCAGCGCGAGGATGGCGGCGACCCCGAGATCGACGACGACCGCTACGAGGAGGCCGTCGACATCGTCACGCGGGCCGGGCAGGCATCGGTGTCGATGCTCCAGCGGAAGATGACCATCGGCTTCGCGCGCGCGGGTCGGCTGATCGACATCATGGAGCAGGAGGGGGTCATCGGACCGTCTGTCGGCCCAGGCAAGATGCGGCAGGTCTACGGCGCGCGCTCTGCGGCCGCGGGCGGAGAGGAGCCGTAGTGGCGCGCCTCGGTGACGCGCTCCGCGAGCGGCGCGAGCACAAGGGCGTCACGATGGAACAGGCCGCCGAGGACACCCGGATCCGCGAGAAGTTCCTCCAGGCGATCGAGAGCGGGGATTATCAGTCGTTGCCGGGTACGGTGTACACGAAGGGCTTCCTCCGGAACTACGCGCAGTACCTGGGCCTCGACGCCGAGGAGATGTTCGCCCTCTACACCGGCGAGCGCGGCGGCAGCGACCCGGCGCGGACGTTCGCGCCGATGCGACCACTCGTGAAGCGCAGCTTCATCTTCACGCCGACCGTGCTCGTCCCGGTCATCGTCCTCGGCGGGATCCTCCTGTTCATCGGCTACTTCTACTACCAGTTCACGAGCTTCGCCGTCGCGCCGCACGTCGACATCACCGACCCATCCGGGGACGCGGTGTCGTCGACGGCGGAGTACCTCGTGAAGGGCAAGACGAACCCGGACGGCCGGATCACCGTGTCCGTCTCTCCGGGCCTCGACGCGCTCGGTGACGTGAAGCCGGCCACCGACGGTACGTTCAGCGTGAGCGTGCCGCTCAAGCCGGGGCCCAACCACATCGAGGTGCGCGTCCTCGACGCCGCGGGAAAGCTGGCCACGGCCACGCGCACGATCACCCTGAACCCGCCCGCGGCGAACGACCAGCCGGCGCCGCAGCTCGTCGTCGAGCAGCCGGCGAACGGCGCGACGTACGCGAACGCACCGGTCACCGTGGCGGGCCACGTCGACCGCTCCGTGGCGAGCGTCACCGTGAACGGGAGCGCCGTCACGATCGGTTCGGACCTCAAGTTCAGCCTCGCTGTGAACTTCGTCGCCGGGCCGCAGACCATCCGGGTCGTGGCGAAGACCGCCACGGGCGCCGAGGTGCAGGAGACGCGCACCGTGGCCGTCTCGTTCACGGCCGCGATCGTGACGGTACGGATCGTCGGCGGCGATGCCTGGATCCTCGTGACCGTGGATGGGACACAGGCCCCGGGGACCAACAAGGTCTTGCCGAACGGCACGGTATTGCCGTTCACCGGAAAGGCCGTGACCGTGCGTTCGGGCAACGCGGGCGCGACATTCCTCGCCTTCAACGGTCAGGAGCTCGGCAAGATGGGAGAGGTGGGGCAGGTGACGGAGCGCTCGTTCAGCTCACCATGACGTTCAATCTCCCGCTCGCGCTCGTCTACGCCCGGATCCTGGCGGTCGTGCCGATCGTCCTGCTCCTCCAGGCCGGCGGCGAACAGAACGCGACGTGGGCGTTCCTCGTCTTCTGTCTCGCCGCGCTGTCCGATGCCGTCGACGGCCGCCTCGCGCGCCGGATGGGCCAGGTCACGCGGCTCGGGACGTTCCTCGACCCGCTCGCCGACAAGCTGCTGGTCATCGGAACGCTCATCCCGCTGCAGGCCGCTGGGCTCGTACCGGCGTGGATCGTCGTGGTCATCGTGGCGCGCGAGCTCGCGGTGACGAACCTGCGGGCGATCGCTTCCGCGCGCGGCTACAGCGTGGGGGCGAGCTTCTCGGGCAAGGTGAAGACGATCTTCCAGACCTGCTCGGCGGCCGGGCTGCTGCTGCTCCTCGCGGTGCCGTCGCTCCCGCTCGCGTATCTCGCGTACTCGCTCCTGGGCGCCGCGGTCGCCCTCACGATCCTGTCCGGTGTCAGCTACCTCTGGACGGCGTCGTTCGCCATCGCCGGCCGAGGTGTTCCCGAGCGCTGGCGCCTCAAGCCGCGCGAGGGCAGCGCGCGCACGCGTGCCCGTTAAGCCGCCCGCGTACGCGGATCTCGCGGACCGCATGCGCGCGCTCCATTCGACGCTGCGGAGGAAGAAGCTGACCATCGCCGTGGCCGAGTCGTGCACTGGCGGCCTGGTGGGCGCGATCCTGAGCGAGCATTCCGGCTCGAGCGACTACTTCCGCGGCGGCATGGAGGTCTACTCGGACGAGGCGAAGACCGTCCTTGCGGACGTGCCGCCGCAGCTCATCCATTCGCACGGCGCGGTGTCGTCGGTCGTGGCCGGAGCGCTCGCACGCGGCGCGCGCGCGAAGCTCGGCGCGAAGATCGGCCTGGGCATCACCGGCATCGCGGGGCCGACCGGCGCGACGCCCGGCAAGCCGGTCGGGCTCGTGTACATCGCGATCGACGCGCCGAAGCTCCAGAGCGTGAAGAAGAAGCAGTGGACCTTCGACCGGGCGGGGAACCGGCTCGCGAGCGTCGAGGTCGCGCTCGATCTCCTGGCGGAGGCGATCGAGTGACGCTCGGTGAGGTCTTCCGCGACAGCGAGGTCGCGCGCCTGTATCGCAACCGGCCGACCTACCCGCCCGCGACGTTCGAGATCCTCGCCGGGCTGATGGTCGATCCGCGGGTCGTGCTGGACGTCGGCGCGGGAACCGGCTCGGTCGCGCGGCAGCTGCTGCCGTACGCGACGCGGATCGACGCGGTCGATCCATCCGCCGCGATGATCGCGGAGGGCCGGCGGCTGCCCAACGGGATGGACCCGCGGCTGCGCTGGATCAATGCGACGGCCGAGACCGCGCCGCTCGATCCGCCCTACGGGCTGGTCACGGCCGGCACGAGCCTGCACTGGATGGACCTGGACCGGGTCATTCCGCGGTTCGCGTCGGCGCTCGTGCCCTCCGGGCGGCTCGCGGTGCTCGAGGTCGTCGAGACCGCGATCGGACCGACGCCCTGGAACGACGCGGCCACCGCGATCATCAAGGAATACTCGGAGCTCAAGGCCGATCACGTCGACTCGTTCGCCGCGATGCTGGCCGATCTGGAGCAGCGGCAGCTGTTCGCGCGCGAAGGCGACCGGCTCACCGCGCCGATCAAGACCACCCTGACCGTGGCCGACTGGCTCGAATGGATGCACAGCACCAGCACGCTCGCCCGCGTGCGTCTGGGCGATCGGAGCGACGCGTTCGACGCGGACATCCGGGCGCTGTTTGCCGGCCTCGGCCTCGCCGAGTTCGAGTTCGAGATCCAGGGCCGGGTCGTGTGGGGCCGGCCGGTGTCCCGATGACCGCGAAGCCGGTCGGCGTCGGGCTCCTGGGCGCCGGCACGGTGGGTGGGGCGGTCGGCCGCGCGTTCGCCTCACGGAGCAAGCGCATCGACGCGGCCGCCGGCCGCACCGTGCGCCTCCTGGGCGCCGCGGTCCGCGATCCGAAGAAGACCCGCGACGCGGGCGACGTCCCGCTCACCGCGGACCCGTTCGCGATCCTGGACGACCCGGACATCGGGATCGTCATCGAGGTCATCGGCGGGCATCAGCCCGCGTTCGATCTGCTGCTCGCGGCGTTCGAGCGCGGCAAGCATGTCGTCACGGCGAACAAGGAGGCCGTGGCGAAGGAGTGGGATCCGCTCCACGAGGCCGCCCGCCAGGCACACCGCGAGCTGCGCTTCGAGGCCGCGGTCGGTGGGGCCGTCCCGGTCGTGCGCGGCGTGATGGAGCAGGGCGCCGTCCGGCCGCGGGTCCTGCGCGGGCTGCTGAACGGCACCACCACCTACATCTGCTCGCGCCTCGAGAGCGGCGTCACCTTCGCCGATGCGCTAGTTGAGGCACAGGCCAAGGGCTACGCCGAGGCGGATCCCACGAACGACGTCGACGGCTTCGATGCCGCGTACAAGCTCTCGATCCTCGTGAGCCTCCTTGAAGGTCGCCACTTCCGGCCGGATCAGGTCCGGCGGACGTCGCTTCGCACCGTGAGCGCCGCCGATGCCGACGCGGCGACCGCGCGGGGGGCGCGCATCCGCTACCTCGCGGTCGCCGACTTCGGCGACAAGGCCACGAAGTGCCGGGTCGGCCCCGAGGAGGTCGCTGCCGATTCGCTCGAGGGACAGGCCGGCGGCCCGACGAACGTCATCACGCTCGAGTCGGACATGGCCGATCGGCTGGTCTGGAGCGGCCCTGGCGCGGGCGGCGATGCGACGGCGTCCGCGATACTCGCTGACGTGATCGCGATCGCGAGGTCGATGCGTTGAGCAAGCCGATCGTCTTCAAGTTCGGCGGGACGTCCGTTGCGTCGCCGCCGGCGATCGAGGCGGTGGCCCGGATCGTGGGTGCCGAGACCGGCGAGCGGGTCGTGGTGGTGTCCGCGACCGCGGGCACGACCGACGCGCTCGTGAAGGCCGCGGAGCAGGCCACCGGCGGCGACGCCGCGGGCGCCCAGCAGACCATCGAGAAGCTGTCCGAGCAGCACCGCAACCTCATCGCCGACCTCATCGGGGTCAACGGCGCCTCCGCGCTCACGGAGATCGTCGATCTCACCGACCGGACGATCGCGCTCCTGCGCAGCGTCGCGCTCCTCCGCGAGTGCAGCACGCGCTCGCTGGACTCGATCCTCTCGTACGGCGAGCGGGTGTCGGCGCCGATCGTGGCCGCGGTCCTCAACGCCAAGGGCATCGCCGCCGAGGCGCTGTCCGCGGAAGGCCTCGTCGTGACCGACGACGCGTTCGGCCACGCGAGCCCGCTGCTCGAGATCACCCGAGACCGGATCGAGAAGCAGCTCGTCCCGCGGATCCGCTACGGGACCGTGCCGGTCGTCACCGGGTTCGTCGGATCGACGGTCGACGGCGTGACGACGACCCTCGGACGCGGCGGTTCCGACTATTCAGCGGCGGTGCTCGCGGCCGCGCTCGGCGCCGCCGAGTGCCGCATCTACACCGACGTGAGCGGCGTCATGAGCGCGGACCCGCGGATCGTCCCGGATGCGCGGCCGCTCCCGGCGATCAGCTACGCCGAGGCCGCCGAGCTCTCGTACTTCGGCGCGAAGGTCATCCATCCGCGCACCGTCCTCCCCGCTGTCGAGGCCGGCATCCCGGTGCGGATCCTGAACACGTTCGCGCCCGAGGATCCCGGCACGACGATCACCGCGACGACCCCGCGCGACCACACGGTCGTGAAGGCGACCACGTCGCTTGGCGGGCTCGGCCTCGTGACCGTGCAGGGAGCCGGGATGAGCGGGGTCCCCGGCTTCGCGGCCCGGGTGTTCGACACGACGGCCGCCGAGAAGATCTCCGTGCTCATGATCAGCCAGGCCTCGAGCGAGAACTCGATCTGCCTGGTCGTGCCGAAGGACTCGATCAAGCGGCTCGAATCCGCGCTGCGGAAGATGTTCTCGCAAGAGCTGGCCCGGCACGATGTGGAGAAGGTCGCGATCGAGGCGCCGGTCGCGATCGTGTCGGCGGTGGGGGAGGGGATGCGCGGCACGCCAGGGGTGGCCGCGCGCCTGTTCGGCGCACTGGGCCGGGCGAAGGTGAACGTGATCGCGATCGCCCAGGGCTCGAGCGAGCTGAACATCTCGCTCGTCGTGTCGGAGAAGGACCGCGAGGGCGCGGTGCGGGCGATCCACCAGGAGTTCCACGAGAGCTAGCCTCGCGTCTGTCACACTTTGAGGCATGGCACACGTCACGAAGCAGCGGACCGTCGCGGTCCTGGGCGCGACGGGCACGGTCGGGCAGCGGTTCATCAGCCTGCTGGCCGACCACCCGTGGTTCAAGCTGACCGCGCTTACGACCTCCGATCGGAGCGCGGGAAAGCGCTACGCCGACGCCGTGCACTGGCACCTGCCCGAGCCGATGCCCGAGTCGGTGGCGAACCTGAAGCTCGAGGCGACCCGGGCTGACGTCGACGCGGAGCTCTGCTTCAGCGCGCTGCCGACGGATGCCGCCACCGAGCACGAGGCCGCGCTCGCGAAGGCCGGGCATCACGTGTTCAGCAACGCGAGCACGCATCGGATGGATGCCGACGTGCCGAACCTCCTGGCCGAGGTGAACTTCGAGCACGTGAAGGCGCTCGCGAAGCAACGTGAGGCGCGGGGCTGGACCGGCTCGATCGTCACGAACGGCAACTGCACGGCCATCCACCTGACCCTCGCGATCGCCCCGCTGCACCGTGACTTCGGGATCGAGCAGCTCCTCGTCACGACGATGCAGTCGATCTCCGGCGCCGGCTATCCGGGTGTGCCCTCGCTCGACGTTCTCGACAACGTGGTGCCGTTCATCGGCGGCGAGGAGGAGAAGGTCGTCGAGGAGACCCAGAAGTTCCTGGGTGGCTGGGACGGGTCGGCCTTCACGCCCGCCCGGTTCCCGATGTCGATCCATTGCAACCGCGTGCTCGTGCGTGACGGCCACACGGAGACCGTGAGCGTGCGCCTGATGGGCTCACCGAGCCTCCGGGCGATCACGGACAGCTTCCGCAAGTTCAAGGGCCGGCCGCAGGAGCTCAGCCTGCCGTCCGCGCCCAAGCACCCGATCGTCGTCCGCGACGAGCCGGACCGCCCCCAGCCGCTCCTCGATCGCGATACCGAGGGCGGGATGGCGTCGACGGTCGGCCGGATCCGCGAGGACCCGGTGCTCGGGGTGAAGTTCGTGGTGGTCGGGCACAACACGATCCGCGGGGCGGCCGGCGCGTCGGTGCTGAACGCCGAGCTGCTGGTCGCGGAGCGCTGCATCTAGCGATGGCCGCCGAATCGTTCCTCGTGCGCCTCGACCACGTCCCGCTTAACCGCTTCCACTGGCGACTGCTCATCGTCGCCGGTCTCGGCTGGATGTTCGACGCGATGGACGTGATCCTCATCGCGTTCCTCCTCACGCCGATCCGCACCGAGTTCGGCCTCGACGCGACGCAGACCGGCTTCGTCGCGAGCGCCGGGTTCGTCGGGATGTTCTTCGGTGCCGCGATCGCCGGGCGCATCGCCGATCGGATCGGCCGCAAGACCGTGTTCCAGGTCACCCTCGTGCTGTTCTCCTTCGGCGCGCTGCTCTCGGCCGCCGCACCGAGCTTCGAGACCCTGCTCATCGCGCGGTTCATCGCCGGGCTGGGCCTCGGCGGCGAGCTCCCGGTCGCGTCCACGCTCGTGTCGGAGTACGCGCCGCGCGCGTCGCGCGGCCGGTTCATCGTGCTCCTCGAGTCGTTCTGGGCGTACGGGACGATCCTTGCCGGCGTCGTCGCGCTCGTCGTGTTGCCGCAGTTCGGCTGGCGGGGGGCGTTCGTCGTCGGCGCCCTGCCGGCGCTGTACGTCGCGTACCTGCGTCGGGCCCTGCCGGAATCGCCGCGCTACCTCGCCGAGCACGGGCGGGCCGCCGAGGCAGACGCGGTCGTCCGCCGCGTCGAGCGCGAGGGCGGGGGAGCACTCATCACGGTGGCCCGGCCGGTCCAGCCGGAGCGTTCCACCGCCGGCGCCGCCTCGATCGGCGCGCTGTTCGCGGCGCGCTACGCCCGACGCACGGTGATGCTCTGGATCCTGTGGTTCGGGATCACGTTCACGTACTACGGCATCTTCACGTTCCTGCCGTCGCTGCTCGCCGGACGCGGCCTCTCGGTCGTACGGAGCAACGAGTACTTCTTCATCTCGTCGCTCGCTCAGGTTCCGGGCTACTTCAGTGCGGCGTGGCTCGTCGAGCGCGTCGGCCGGCGGCCGACGCTGGTCGCGTACCTCGTCGGATCGGCCGTCGCGGCGTATCTCTTTGGGAACAGCGGCGCGGGCAACGACGCGGTCATCTACGCGGCGTTGCTCTCGTTCTTCAACCTCGGGGCATGGGGCATCGTCTACGCGCTGTCCCCAGAGCTGTACCCGACGGCGCTGCGTGCGACGGGCGCCGGCGCCGCCGCGGCCATCGGGCGGATCGGCGGGATCATCGGCCCGTTCCTCACGCCGACGCTCACGGCGTCGCTCGGCCAATCCGGCGTATTCGCGGTCTTCATGGGGCTGCTGCTCGTGACCGCCGCGGCTGTCGGACTGCTCAGCGAGGAAACGCGAGGCCGATCGCTCGAGGAGATCGCACCCGCGGCCTAACGAAAACAACGCGGTTGGCGGGCCGATTGTGGGGCCTTGCGAGACGACCTAGCCTGATGCGGTGATCGAACGCGAGCGCAAGTACCGAGTCCCTGATCTCGCGGTATCCGACCTCCGGAAGCGCCTCGAGAACGACGGCCGCTGGGTCCGGGCCGGCGCCGAGGGCGACGTGTTCTTCGACCACCCGAGCCTGCACCTTCAGGACGACGACCGGCGGCTGCGGCTGCGGTTTCGCGACGAGGGCGGTGTGCAGGAGCTCACGTACAAGAGCTCGCGCGAGATGCACGGCGTCGACAAGGTGCGCCGCGAGATCACCGCGGTGCTCGTGTCGGGGCCGATCGAGGAGCTCATCGCGGAGCTCGG
>DATJHW010000153.1:0-49409 GCA_035493615.1 Saccharimonadales bacterium (SeqCode)
GACGACGATCACGGCCGCCTGCATCGGCTGGTTGCCGCTCGTGATGTAGTAGAAGAACTCCAGCGCCGCCGTCACGCCCGTCGCGTACACGCTCAAGAGGTGCAGCTTCACGGCGCGCGTGAACTTGTGGACCCAGATCGCCCGCTTCGTCTGCGACACCGCGATCGTCGAGAGCGGCAGGTTGAGCTGGCGCAGGGGATACGACGAGTTTTGGTCGATGTTGCGGTCCTGAAACCGAGGCATTGCTCGCTCCGAAAGAGGTTGCCCGGCGGTGCCTGTCGGAGCGCACCGCCGGGATTAGAGATCAGTAATCGAACTGCCGGTTCAGCCCCTCGATGCGGAAGTTGCGGCGCGGCACGAGGCACGCGAGCTGTTCGTACAGCTTGCCGAAGGCGAAGTACGCATCCTTCCGGCCCACGTTGTCCGTCACGAGGTTCCAGATCGAGCCCTGGCGGTTGATCCACTCCCAGGTGTTCAGCGTGAAGCGGCGGAACGTGGAGGTGGTGAGCCCGAACGCGATCTGCGGGGGCAGCTTGCGCGCCGACCGGAAGGGGATGATGCGGTCACCGAGCTGCACCGCCATCTTGCCCTTGCCGCCCGTGAAGTTCCGGGCGTCTGCGATCATTCGATCGCCGACCACGTCGCGCCAGTAGCCGATCGAGGCGTGCGGCGACACGACCAGCGCGTCGATCTTCGCGGCGGCCGAGGAGATCGTCACCGCATCCGCGACGATCAGCAGCTCCTCGGTCAGCTCACCGTTGTACGGTGCGCCCGAGGCGTCGATGATGCGGCTGTTGAACGAGCGGTTCCCCGCTCGCGTGACGTTGTTGTACACCGGCAGGATGCCGCCGTCATCGACGGCCGCGAGGAGCCCCGCCAGTTCGCGATCGACGCCGCTGTTCTGCGACGCCGTGCCCGCCTGGTCACCGCTGAAGATGTAGTCGTCGTCGGCGATGGCGGCCGTCAGCGCGGCATCCAGCGTCAGCGACAACGTGTTCGCGCTCTCGTCGATGTCCTCGACGAGCGCGGCCTGCGTGGAGCCGGGGTTGCGGAGCGCCGTGCCCGCCGCCGTGGACGAGAACACGATCGTCTCGCCTTCCTGGAACTGGAGCCAGGCGTCCTCGTAGCCCGTGACCCCGAGCGCGCGGTCGATCGTGAGCGCCGTGGTGACGCGACCACCGGCAACCCATCCGGCCTTGACGCGCGCCTTGATGCCCGCGCCGAAGCCGATGTACATGCGATCCATCTCGTTCACGACGCGCTCCTTCGTGTCCGGCAGCGCGCGCTCCATGAAGTTGATGAACGAGCCCTCGTCGCCCACGACACGGTCCATCGTGTCGCCGGTCATCTCGACCACGCCCATGATCTTCTTGAGGAAGATCCGGCCGTTGAACGCCTTCGGGTTCTGCGGCACCGGGATGTAGTCGTTCTCGGCGCGCGCACCAGCAGCACCAGCGAGACGGATGTAGTGAGCGGTCTCGATGTACTTCCCGCCCGTCGTCTCGTCGGTTTTCACGTTGAAGTCGGTCTTGAACATGTCCATCAGCTCGGAGTCGTTCACGATGTCCACAATGAGCGGGTCCGAGTAGATGATCTTCATCAGGTTGTCGAGCGCCGTCGTGTCCGTCGTGACGCCCATGAGCAGCGGCGATGCGTGAGCGGCGGGAGCGCCGACCAGCATCGCGACGCCCATGACCAGGGCGACCGCGAGGAACCCAGCGAGGCGCGACTGAAGCAGACGCTTCATGCGAGTCTCCTAATACGTTTTGACACCGCGCTTCAACCGATCGCGATGCCATTGCACGGCCTGCGCGGTCGTCATCTTCGTGCCGTCCGCGTTGGTCGGTGCAGTGAGTGGAGCGGCAGCGCCGGGGGAACCGGCCCCGCCAGCGGGGATCGAAGCGCCAGCGGCACGCACGGTCGCAGCTTTCGCGAAAGCGGCTCCGTTCGGCTTGGGGCGCGCAGGTGCCGGGGGCGCAGCGGGTCTCGCGGGAGCGGCGGGCGCACGCCGTGCCGCCATCGCTGGCCGCCCGGTCATGGTCGATCCTCCCCGTCGCGCGAGGGCTACGGCTGCTGCCGACGCCGCTACTTCGGGGTCGATCCCGAGAGCGAGCAGTCGGTTCTCCAGCAGTTTCGGCACTTGATGCACCGGCAGCGTCATGAGGTTGTTGCTGTCGGCGTAGATCTGGAGATCACGGAGCATGTCCGTGAACGCCACCTTGCGAGCGGCCTCCGACATCTCGGCGGGTAGCATCGAGACGACGGCGGTCTGAATGTCCGCGAGGTTCGACTTCACCTCGCGGCCCTGCGTGATCCGGCTCTGCGCCTCGCGTTCGAGGTTCGAGCGCGACGTGGCAACGTCGCCAGCGAGAGCGCGGATCTCGTTCGGATCGGAGATCAGCTTTTCGAGCTGCGGCTTCAGCTCGTTGAACAGCGACGGCTGCGACAGGAAGAACAGCGTCATCTGCTTCGCCGTTTCCTTGTCGCGGTTCGTGAGATCGAGGAACGCGCCGATCGGGTCCACCTCGGCGTACTCGCGGATCTCGTCCATGCGCTGGAGCTGGGCGTGCGCCGAGTCCACCAGCTCGCGCGCTTCGCGACCGGCGACGGCGTCCTCGCTGAGCTGCGCGAGCGCGGCGGCCGTCTCAGGCGAGTCGGCGACGATCGCGAGCGGGCTCTCCGCGCCCTCGGGCGTGAACGGCAGCTCGACGCGCAGCGGATCGGCCTCGGCTTCACCAGCGCCTTCAGGAGCCGCTTCCGCACCCGGAGCGGGTTCTTCCCCTGGTTTCGGCGCTTCACCGGCCGCAGGGGCTTGCCCGGCGGGCGGCGCGGCCTGCTCGCCTGGCTTCGCGAACTGGCCGCCCTCGGGAACGCCAGCGGGCACGCGCGGCGGCTGACCGGCAGCGGGCACGACAGGTGCGGCCGGAGCGGCACCAGGCACGAGCGGCTGACCGGCAGCGACGCGAGCGCGCGCGGCATCGGAGGCGATCTCGACGGCCGACTTATCGGGCGCGACGGAGTTGCCTGGTTGAACGATGATCTGGGCGCTGGAGCCCGGATCGGGAGTCAGAGTCGTCGCCATGTCTAGGACGGGGGTGGGCCGCCGGTCGGAGCCCCGGCAGCGGTGGGCATGGTCCCGCCGGGCACGCCCGCTTTCGGAGGCGTCGGGGGGGAGGGACGAACGTTGCCCGACGCATCGCCGTTACCTGGCCCGGACGGTGCGCCCTGCCCCGGTTGTCCCGGTGGACCGCCGCCTGCGCCGAGTGCGCCAGCGACGGCATTCTGGAGTCCGGCCTGCTGCATCGCGGCCTTCGCGACGGCGGCTTGCGCGGCGAACTGGTGCGCCTGCCGATGCAGAACGAACTGGTTCTTCGTGTTGTCGTCGAGCTTCAGGAACTCGGGCGACTTCATAAACTTCTCATGGACGATCAGGTGCATCTGGTGATCGTACCATTCGTACACGGGGATGAGCGCCGCCTGCTGGCCCTGGAGGAGCTGGCCGTTCTCCTGCTCGGCCGTCGTGTAATCGACGCCGCCAGGCTTCGCGAGCCGCGAGAGGTGCGGCATCCGCGCCAACTCCCAGAACTTCATCATCGCCTGCGGCGAGCCGGGGAGCCCGAACAGTCCGTTCGAGTACGCCCACACGACTTTGTCCTGCTTCTCCGCCAGGCCCTCGGGCTGCATCGACTCCACGTCCGGCCGCACGTTCACGTCGCCCGTCTTGAACATCTCCGGGTAGACCGTGATCGTCCGCGCGATGTTGTCGTCGCCCGCATATGAGATCGTGGTTTCGAGATCCCAGATGAGCGGCATGAGCACGCGCCAGTTCTGGTAGAGGCGGCCGTACTCTCCGGCGACGCGGCGCATCGTCGGGCCGAGGAACCGATCGGTGTTGAAGCGGACCTCGCGCACCTTCTCGCCCGAGTCGCCGGGGTTCGACTGCTCCTCGGCTCCGCTGGTGAACCCAATCGAGTTGAACTCGCCCTGCAACATCTCGTACGACTTGTACACGTCCTCGCCGAGCGCGGGCGGCGCGACGTACTCGATCGGCGCGACGCCGGGGCGGCGCGTGAGCACGTAGTTCTGGCCCGGCCGGTTCGAGAACTTCCGGAGCCCGAGGTTCGCCGCCTGGTCGATGATACCGATCGGATTCGTCGAGAGGTTGACGTGGTCGTTGATGCGGCCGTTCCGATCGTTGATCTGCCGCTGCACCGGGTTCAGCGCCTCCTGCGGCGTCGTGCCGCCGGGGCGACCGGGGATGCGGATGAACTCGAACGTGTTGAGCGGGCTCGTGTACGGGAACGCGGCCGGGCGCACGCCGTCGCGGATCACCTGCGAGCGCGAGACCACGCACCAGCGCCCGCCCGGCGAGTCCTCGGTCTGCTCCATGCCCGCGTAGCTGCACGGCGCTTCCCAGAGCTGCGTCAGCTCGACGTAGCCGTCCGTGTTGGTCGCGGTCGTCTGCGACTCGGGCAGGCCCCACGTCGCGCCGTAGAAGCCGGTGCCGTAGAGCAGCCGCTCGATCTCGCCGACATCGGTCGCCTGGCCGCCGCGCACGTCGGGCTGCACCTCGACGCCGAACATCTCGTACACCTGCTCGGGCGTGTGATACGAGCGCAGCCAGTGGCGGCGCTTCATGTACCACGGCTGCGGCCCCCAATCGGCGCGGCACTGCATCGGCGAGTACACGTCCGACTCGATGCACCCGGTGCGCTGCTGGTAGGCGTTGCCCGAGTGGACCAGCTCGGTCTGCCCTGGCGCGACGAGCCGCGCCTTCGTGAGCATCTGGCCCTGCTTGTCGTAGCGCACGCCGTCGTCGTACGGCTGCATCGCTTGGCCGCCGTCGCCGTCATCGACCGGCTGGTCGTTCACATCGACGACCGGCACCATGCCCTGGCCCTGGAACGTCTGCACCTTCCCGCCGTGCGGGTTGATGCGCGAGATCAGGTGCCCACGCCCGGCGGCGATCACCCAGCCCATGAGCCGGTCGTGGATGTCCTCCATGTTCGCCTCGAACCAGACCGTCTTGATCGCGATGTCGAGCACTTCCGCCAGCTCGGCGTCAGCGCGATCGGGGCCGGGCACGAACGCGACGATCGGCATGTTCTCGGTCGCGCGCGCGTGGGTCAGGATGAACCACGGCAGCAGCTTGTTGAACACGGGCCGCGCGCGGTATTGGCGCTCCTCGGCCGACATCCATTCGCTCGGGTCGAGCCAGCGGCCGAGCACGGGGTGGAAGATCGCGTGCTGCTGCCCGGCGATCATCCGGATGTTTTCCTCGATCTGCCGGTTCTGCTGACGGACGAGGTCGTCGTAGAAGCCCCAGCCCGCCTTGACCATCTGGAGCCGCGCGCCGTCTTGGCTGTCGGCCGTGTTGCCCTGGCGGAGCGGGATGATGGACTTCGGCCCGTTCTGCGGGGCCGCTTCCATCGTCTTGCTCGATGTGATGACGAGAGGAGCAGTCATTCAGCGAGAGTGAAGGGGGAAGTGACGGCCGCCCGGCAACTTACGAGACCGGGCTGGTGCGGGAAATGCCCCCACACCGGGGGGGGGTTGAGCTTTCAGGCCGTCGCAGCGGTTGATACCGGGGGTCGTGTGCGCGCTGACGGCGACCGTGTCTGCACCTCGTAGCGGAGCGTGAGCCCCTGGAGCACGTCGAGCGTCGCGCCGCGCGCCCAGACGATGCAGCGCATCTGCGTCGGCAGGTCGCTCGGGATCTTCCGGGCCGCGCGCTTCGCGTGCTCGCGCACCACCTCCTCGGAGATCTTGAGGTGGACCGCCAGCTCGGTGTACGTGAGCCCGACGCCGAGCAGATCGACGACGATCTCCTGCATCGTCGAGAACGGCGCGAGCAGCGCGACGCGCTCCATCAGCCGACCGCCAGGCGTTCGCGCAACGTCTCGCCCGGCACGAAGCCGGTGCCCATGACGAGCGAGCGCGCCTCGGCCTCCAGCTCGGAGTCGGGCAGCTCGATGCCGATGTCCTTGTACTGCGCGCGCAGCGCATCGACGGCGCGGTTGACCGTGTCCTCGTCGATCACCCGCGCGAGCCGCTGCGGCGCGGTCGTGTCGCCCTCGGCGCTCGTCGCCTCCGGCCGTGACGCCGTGCCGAAGTTCGCCAGGTTGAACACCTTCTCGATCGCCGACGCCTGCGACTCGATGATCTTGGCGTACATCGCGTGCAGCCGCTCGATCTCGCGATCGTGCCGCTGCTGCTCGCGTTCGAGCTGGCGCTCGTGATAGCCGAGGGTGACGATCACGATGCGCCGCCGCCGATCGGGCGCGGGGCACTGCCGCGCTTGGACGTGAGCCAGGCCCAGAGACGCCGATACCAGCGTCGCTGCTCGTGGACGGCGTTCTGGCGCATCAGCCAGGCCAGCAGCTCGCGCCGCGTGACCTTGCGATCCGCCTTCTCGGGGAACCGCTCGAAGTCGAAATACTCGCTCAGCTTCTCCGCCTCGCGCCCCTGCGCGTCGCCGAGTGCGCGACGCGGGGGGAGGCGATCCATTGGCTGCTTCATGCGCCGACCGTGGTCTCCTTGTCGTAGACGCTGACACCGCCGTCGATTGCCTGGAGCGCCTTGCCCAGCCGCATCGACGCGCTTTCGAGATCTCTGAACGCGATCGTGATGTTCGCGCCCACGTCCTGGTCGAACAGCGTCGCTTGGCGCAGCATCGGGTCGCGGCGCATCTGGTCGAGATCGCGGCCGATGTCCTTCAGCGCGCGTCGGATCGCGTTCACGTCCTTGTACAGCTCGCGAGCCGTGTCGCTCGTGACGGTGCTCGGTGGATCGCCCGGCTGCTTGAAGTCGTAGTGCTGCTCGACGTAGCTACGCTTCACCGGCCACACATGCCCGGAGATCGGGTCGTGCGCGATGAAGCCGCCCGCCTCGCCGTTGAGCGTGCCGTCCACGGTCTCGACGACGGCGTCGTCCTTCAGCTCGACGAGGAACACGGGGTTCGCGCGCTTCACCGCTCGACGGCCCTCGGCGGCGATGCGCGGGCCGTCCTCCTGCGTGATGCGCTGCACGCCGACCCCAGCGCGCGCGGCGACGATCTCGTCGATCTCTCGATCGGTCATACTCACACTCCTGTGAGAAAAGTGGAAAGGTTGCTGCCCTGCCCCATGTGCGAGGTCAGGCCCGGCCGGTCGCGGTACAGCGTCTCGACCATGAAGTTGAGCGTCTGCTTCGAGAAGGCGCGCACGTCGCCTGCGTAGTACGAGCCGATCGCGCGCGGCGGCCGGGAGGCGACGCCCACGCGCAGCGCGTCGTAGCCGTCGTCGCCGCCGACGCCCGTCTCCGGGTCGGCGTTCACCTTGAGCACGTCCTCGGGATCGCTCTCGTCGGTGACCATCGCCTCGCACTGCTCGAACAGCCAGCGGTTGCCGGGCGTGTCGAAGAACCGGAGCGCGGGCAGCGCGTCGCGTCCCTCGGGGCCGATGCCGCGCCAGGCGAGATAGTGGCGCAGGTTGTTGAGCCCCTTCTTCCGATCGAGGTTGCCGAGGCGCAGGAAGATCTGATGCTCGGTCATCAGCTCCTCCTGGATGCTCGGCGTGTTGTCGTTCCGATCGCGCCGCTCCTGCATCGCGTAGGTGTCGGTGTCGATGTACTGGAGCTGTTGCAGCTCGGGCACACGCGACTTGATCCGCTCGGCGATCTGATACGGCTTGTGACGACGGCCGCGCACGGTATCGACGACGTAGAGCTGCCCGTCCTCGGCGGCGGCGAAGTGGCAGAGCACCCACCAGTGCGCGTAGCCCCAATCGAACGAGCCGAAGCGCGGCCAGCCCTCGGGCACGCGGAACGGCCGCACCATGTGGACGGCGGCGTTCAGCTCGTCGAGCGCGGTGCCGACACCCGCGTTCCAGTCGCCGTAGAGGAGCTGACGGCGCAGCAGCTCGGGCAGCGTGAATAGCTGCGCCATGTACAGCGGATCGTTCGCGTAGATCGGGTTGTCGAGCACCGTGCCGGGGATGAACCGGCGGCTGAGCACGCCGACCAACCCGTTCGGCAGCTTCACCTTGCGGAGCACGATCCGGCGGCCGTCCTCGCCGCACGGCGTGATGAAGCGGCGCTTCACCCAGGCGTGCCCGGCCTTCCCAGGGTTGCCGGTGCCGCGCCACATCACGACCAGCTCGGGGTCGGGCGAGCGCAGCTCGGCCTGCTCCAAGTCGATCGTTTTCTCGTCCTTGACGTTGCCCGCCTCGTCGTGGCCGATGAACGTCGGCTCCTTGCCCTGGATCTTCGCCACGTCCTCGGGGGTCGCGATCGACTCGAACATCACGCGAGCGCCGCTCGGGAACGTCCAGCGCCCGTGACCGTCGCCGTTCCACGCGGGCTTCTCGGGCATGAGCGGGTACAGCCGGTGCGTGCGCTGCTTCAGCTCGTCGAGCTGCGGGCCGGTCTCGCGGATGAGGTAGCCGTTGTAGCGCGGCCGATGCACCTGGCGCACCGCCTGCGCGACGAGACAGTCGGACTTGCCCGGCCCCTTGGCTCCGCCGCCGAACACCTCGAACTCGGCGGCGTTGACGAACTCGGTCTGCATCCCTGGGAATGGAGCCCAGAGGACGCGCACCGCCGCCGGATCGAAGGCGACCATCAGGAGCCCCAGGAAGAACGCGAGCACGTCACCGATGCAGGCGGCCCGTGAGTCCTCGGCGGTGCATCCCGCCCTGCACGAGCGCCATGCCTTCGACCATGTCGTCCATGTGATGCACCTCGGGCAACCCGTCATCCGTCGCCACGAACAGCGGCGCGGCGCTCTCGGGCGGCGGCGAAGCGCGCTCGACCGGCGCTGTCGGCGAGGGGCTGCGGAACAGCTCCGCGACCAGCAGCTCCAGATCGCTTACGAGGTTTTCCCCGGAATCGTCCAAGAGCACGCGCAGCCGCCGAGCGAGCCGCTGGCGTTCGCGTAACACACGGCTTGCCATCGCGTAGGCGAGCCGTTCGGCCGTCATCTCGAACGACGGCGATGAGGGGGAGGAAGTTGTTGGCGGCATCGAGCAGGTCGGGAGAGTGGCGGAGGAGACCCGTGAGTCGTTCTCGGATCTCCTCGGGAGTGTGTGGCGGGCGGTGCTTAGCCACGCGGGCGGCGACAGAGCCACATCACGACGGCGGGTATCCCGAGCGTGATGATCGTGAACCAGAGCATCAGCGTTGCTCGATGCGAGCGAGCCCTCCGTGCTGCGGCGCGGCGATCGTGATCCGCTGCCGCATGAGCGTTTCATCATGGAGGCGCAGCGCCGCTTCGGTGAGCCCGTACCCTCGGCAGAGCGCGACGAGGATCTGCTCGACGCGCTGCTTCGTCGCGTCGCGCATCTGGATCTTCGGCAGGTTCGCGCAGTACCAGCCGACCGTCTCCGCGATGCAGCACGCCATCGTCGGCCACGACAGGATCTTCGTGCCCGCGCCGATCCAGTCGGCGACCATCTCGTCCACGTCGGCGACCGGCGGGATGAGGATGAGCGTCGCGCCCGTATCCTCGCGCAGCACCCAATGCTGCCAGTGGTGCGAGTTGCGGTGCTGATGCTTGAGCCAGGCGGCGTTGAACGCGCGCAGGTCGGCGTTCGCGAGCACCGGATCGGTCGGCATCGGCCGGTAGAACTTCGCGACGTACGGCGACCACTCGCTCGGGAGGAACTTCGAGAGATCGTGAATGAGCAGACGCCAAACCCACAACGGGCTCCAGCCGTTGATGATGATCCCGGCGCGGAACACGTACAGCTTGTGCAGCAGCACGTAGCGGAGGTAGCGCAGGTGTGCCTTCATTCGGGGTTCGCCAGGTAGATGTAGTCGTCGTCGTGGATCGAGAGATCGAGATCGCGAAGCAGCAGCGTCGCCGCCTCGACGACCGATCTCAACGTCGCATCATCCGCTCGCGCATGTCCTCGGCGCGGCTGTCGCGACCGCCCTCCAGCTTCTCCTCGATCGCGCGGCCGATCGTCGGGCGGCGCTTCTTCGGGCGCGGCGGCACTGACTTGCCCGCGCGCCGGTCCTCGTCGAGCCCGATCGCGATTGCTTGCTTTCTCGACCGGACAATCGGCCCGTTTTTCGAGCCGCTGTGCAGCGTTCCCTGCTCGTACTCGTTGAGCGTTGGACCGACCCCCGGCATGGCTCATTCCTCGGCAGTGGGTTTGCGCGCGTACGCTGGCTCCTTCACTGGAGTCAGCACGATCGACGGCTGCGGCGCTCCGCGCTTCGCGACGCAGGTCGCACAGAACTCCTGGCCCTTCTCGACGTACGTGCCGCACCCCTTGCAGTGCGGGTTCGTGACCAGCTTCGGGCGCGGCTTCGCGGCACGCTCGGCGGCGCGGTTCTCCTTCAGCTCTTGGAGGACGCGCTTGAGGATCGAGGGCATCAGCTTCTCCGGGTTCGAGCACGGTGCCGAGCGAGCGCGCGCTGCTCGGGCGTCTCCGCGCCGTTCGTGTGACCATTCGCGCCGTTCCCGTTCGCGGGCGGAGCGGCGTCATCATCGCGAGCTGCAACCGCAGCGGTCTCGTCCAGCTCGACCACGGTAAACTCGCCCGCTGCAATGCGTTCCGCCATCGGCTTCGGCGACTCGGCGATCGTCGCCTCGGGCGTCTCCATGTACCGATCGCCGTGCGCGATGCGCCGCGCCTGATCCAGCTCCAGCGGCCCCATCGCGAAGATGCCCGGCAGCACGTTGCCGTCGTCGTCGATCACCGAGTGCGTGTGCGGCAGCCCGATCGCGAGCACCGCCGTCAGCGCCTTGACTTGCACGCTGGCGGCGGCTGGGACGACGACGAGCTTCCCGGTCATCGTCGGCACGGTGAACTGCGTCACGCCCATGCCGATGTCGTACAGGCGGCCGATCGCACGCTCTGCGAGGACCGCCTGCACGTACCGTCGAATGACCTTCGAGTTGAGCATCGCCGCGATCTCGTGGCCGATGCGAGGGAGCGCGGCGCTGCCGAGCTTGGCTATCTCGGCGTCGGACATCGGAGGCGGCCCGGACTGGACCGTCGCTTCGGCCGGAGCCGTCACGCGCTTCGAGCGAGCGCGCGGTGGATGTCGAGCGCGCGCAACGTGTCGGCGACGGCGCGGCCAGCGGCCAGCTCCAGCTCGCGGTTCTGCTCCTCGACCGGCAGGCAGTGCCAGTGCGCGGGCAGCTCCAGCTCCAGGCGAGCTGTGCATTGCTTCAGTCGGATTGCCGTGTCTCGGCTGGTGATGTGAAGTCTCATGTTCCCCCAGGCTGGGCAACGAGTTACCCCAGCAATCTCAGGCGTCAGAGTACCCTAGCCGGGGGTTAATCGCAAGCTCTGCAACTACTTGTCCACCGGACTGTCCACCGGACTGTCTAGTGGACCGTCCACCGGACAGTCCACAGGACCGTCCTCGTATGTGTCCACTGGACCGGCACTTAACTCGACTGTTGACAGGACCAATGGTCCGGTTGTAATCTTGAGGCCGGGACCGTCTCCCACTTACTCGAACTGGAGCTACCGATGACCATCACGACCCTGCGCGACGGGATTGCCGCGCAACTCCTCGGGCGCGAGCGCGAGGCTTCGATCATCACCCTGGCGCTGGTCGCTCGCGAGCACGCGCTGCTCGTCGGCCCGCCGGGCACCGGCAAGTCGCAGCTCTGTCGCGCTGCGGCGTCCCTTATCGACGGCTCGCGCTACTTCGAGCGCCTGCTGTCGCCGACCACGGCCCCCGAGGCGATCTGGGGGCCGGTCTCGATCTCCGCGCTCCGACAGGATCGCTACGAGCACGTCACGGGCGGCTATCTCGCCGAGGCGCACATCGCCTACCTCGACGAAGTCGGGCGGGCCTCGCCCGCCATCCTCGACTCGCTGCTGCACGCGCTCGGTCCCGAGCGTCAGGCGCTCATCGGCACGTCGCAGCTCAAGATGCCGCTCGTGAGCTGCATCGGCTCGGCGAACACCTGGCCCGAGGACGCGGCCATGCTCGACCGCTGGGCGCTGCGGGCGTCGGTGCAGTACCTCGGCTCCGGCTTCCGTCGTCAGCTCCTCGCGTTCTCGCCGCCGGTCATCATGCCGGTCGTCACGCT
Organism: Saccharimonadales bacterium (SeqCode); assembly: GCA_035493615.1. Classification (GTDB taxonomy): domain Bacteria; phylum Chloroflexota; class Limnocylindria; order P2-11E; family P2-11E; genus UBA4735. The sequence continues at coordinate 12,035 of DATJHW010000153.1, forward strand.
CCAGGACATCAACCACGCCGCTGACGAGGCGAAGAAGATCGCCTGGAGCCCGGCCGCGCTCGACACGCTCGACCAGATCCTCAACGAGCTGGACGAGGCGGGCATCGCCGTCAGCGATCGTCGGCTCCGCACCTCCGAGAAGATCGCGCGGGCGGCGGCGCTGCTGCGCGGCGGCACGACGGTCGAGTCGGCCGATCTCGAATGCCTCCAGTGGGTCCTCTGGACCACGCCCGAGCAGGCGGCTCCGGCGGCGCAGAAGATCGTCGCCATCGCGAACCCGCTCGGTGCCCGGCTCGACTCGATCCTCGCCGAGACTGACGAGCTGATGCGTGCGGCGACGGACGCGGCGGCTCGGCTCGACGCCGTCACGAAGATCGAGACGCTGGTCAAGGAGTCGAAGCAGCTCGCCAGCCAGCCCGGTGCCAACGGGCGCGCGGCGAAGGTCGTGAAGTACGTCAACTCCGCCCACGTTCGCCTCCAGGGCCGCATCATGGGCCTCTCGGAAGCCAAGATCGAGGCGATGCTGTCCGCATGAGCAGCGAAGAACTCACGCAGCTCCTCGGGGAAGGCGCGGCGGCTGCTGGTGCCGTCGCGTCCCACACCAGCGAGTTTGCCGAGGAGTCGGAGACGGTTCTCCGCACCGATCGCTGGACGAAGCGCACGGGCACCCGGCTCGCCGAGCAGTGGAGCGAGCTGGGCGTCGAGGGCGTGACGAAGGACGACGCGCCGGTCGCGGCCGACGCGATCGAGACCCTGCTCAGCTCGAAGCCGACGCTGGCCGAGCGGCCGAAGGACGCCACGCGCGCCCGCTGGTGGTCGCAGCTCATGCAGTCGCCCGAGTGCGCGGCGCTCCGTTCGCGCACCGTGGCGTCGGCGGCCGTAGCCGAGATCGCTGCCGCCGAGCTGGCGAAGCAGTGGATCGCGTACGCCGTCGAGGAGGGCGACAACCAGGCCGAGGACGGCGAGGAGGAGTCACCCGAGCAGTCGGTCGCGCGTATCCGTTCGACGCGCGAGGCGCTGAGCCAAGCGAACCAGGCGGCCGAAGAAGCCGAGGCGGTCGGCGCGGGGCTCGGGCTCGGCTCCGGCAGCTCGCTCGAAGCGAAGCAGCTCGCGCAGTACACGCGCCGCCTGCGGGGCTCGACCAACCTCGCCGGGATCATGAAGATGGCGGGCCGCTTCATCGCCAAGGCCCAGCGGCTTCAGCGGCAGCGGCTCGATCTCCCCGGCATGGAGATCACCGGCATCGAGCTGTCCGGCGATCTAGGACGCCTTCTGCCGGTCGAGTCGAGCCTGGTGGCTGGTGCAGTACCAGAACTCGAAGTTCTTGCCCTGGCGAGGCTCGCCCAGCGCCGGGCGCTGTCTTACCGGCGCACGTTGCGGACGCCGGTCCAGATGGGACCGATCGTCGTCTCGGTCGATGAGTCGGCGAGCATGGGCGGCGAGCGGATCGAGGCGGCGAAGGGGCTCGCCCTGGCGATGGCGTCGATCGCTCGCGCGCAGAAGCGGCCGTTCCTCCTCTGCGCCTGGTCGGGCACGCCCGAGATCCGGTGCGCGTCCGGCTCGCCCGAGGTGATCGTCGAGTGGCTGGAGTCGTTCTTCTGCGGCGGCACCTCGCTCGTCGGCCCGCTGCACACGCTGCCCACCGAAGCCTGGCCCGAGGGCAAGATCGGCGCGCAGTCCGATCACATCATCATCACCGACGACGATGTCGGCATCACCGAGGAGCTGCTGGCCGAGTACCAGGCGTTCTCGAAGCGCATGAATCTCCGCACGTTCGGCATCGGCGTCGGAGTCCGTAAGACCACCACGCTCGCCCGCTTCTGCAACGGCGGCGTCTGGTGTCTCCCCGAGCTGGATCTCAACAACCCGGCCGTCGATGTCGTGCTGTCGATCGGCCCCACGACCACCACGAACTGAGGACCCCTCCCATGACCAGCAACATCAACGCACCTGTCGGCTTCATCGTCTCCTGGTCGGTTCCGGCCACGGTCAAGCTGAACGATCTCCGCAACGGCATCATCGCCGCCGGGCTCGACCCGGATCTCGCGCCGGATCTCCGCCCGGCCTCTCGCGTCGCGCGCTCGGCGAGCTACATCGCCAAGACGACCAGCGCGAAGGACGTGAAGAAGCTGGCTCGCCCGGTCGCTCACACCACGCGCCAGATCACGCGCGAGGATCACGCGGCCTCGGGCTCGCTGACGTACACGCGCGAGGCGGCGATCGACTTCGACGACATCGCCAACCGCCTCACCACGGACGACCCGGCGCTGCGCCAGGCGGTCGCCGACGCCGACCAGCTCGTGATCGAGACGCGCACCGCGAGCGACGTGACGCGCATCCTCCAGCGCGTCGTCAGCGGCGCAGGCTCCGATCTTATCCCGGTGCGCGACCAGGGCGGCGCGTACTTCATCCCGAGCGGCCAGGGCGTCATCGGCCAGATGGCCTCGATCCTCGACGAGATCGGCGGCTCGCTCTCGCGCTTCGCCTGCACGATCGGCCACGGCTCGGACGAGTCGATCGCGAACACGATCACCGACTACATGCTCAAGCAGATCGGCGAGCTGAAGGAAGCGATCGACGAGCTGAACGAGAAGGGCATCCGCTCGGACGTGAAGTCCCGCCGCCTCACCCGCGTCGCCGAGCTGCGCGAGCGCGTCGGTGCCTACGCGACGCTCGTCGGCGCGCAGGCCGCGAAGCTGACCGAGGCGATCGACACGGCCGAGGCGACGCTCCTCGCGAAGCTGGGCAAGTCGATGGAGGAGGACACGGACCCGGCGCAGACCGCGCTCGCGGGCGTCTAGCAGAGGGGGCCGGGCGACGCTGCTCGGCTTAATGCACGGCCAGGTCCCAAGTCCTGGCATTCACGTTTCCTCATGAGGAGGTGATTTCAGATGTGGGCCTACGGTTACAGCTCTTGCACCACGCAATGCGTGACGCCGACGCCGGTGACGGATAACTCAGCGGACAACGTCATCATGGCGGGGGTCATCACGTTCCTCGGCTACCTGTTCTGGGCGTCGCTCTAGCCGACGCCCTGGCGGTTCGCGACGCAGCGGGCCGCCTCACCACCACGACGGAGTCCACGATGAAAACCAAGCTGTACGGCGAGATCCGGGACCAGAGCCCGCTCGCCCAGGAGATCAAGCGAGCGCGCAAGGCGAAGCGCGCGAAGCTGTCGCGTGACGAGTACATCACGCGAACATGCAAGGCGATCCGCGAGGCCGGGAAGCGCGGGAAGTGGGGCGCGGCGTCGATCGCCATGAGCTGCGCCGACGTGACCGAGGCCGCCGACGAGATCTACGGCAAGGAGCCGCCGATCGAGACGCGCGGCGCAATGGCGCACGAGGCGACGATCATCAGCGAGCGCGGCATCGAGCACGGGGTCGTCGAGGGCAACGACATCCGCGTCACCGCCCGGCCCGCCCAACAGGACTAGCGCAGAGGGAGAGCTGGGGGAGCGGCGCGAGCCGCCTGGCGGCAAGCCAGCGAGTGGCCGGACCACTGCCCCGCGAGGGGTGCCCCCAGCTCGTAATGCACGGCCCGGTCCCAAGTCCGGGCGCGCACTCACCACCACCACGAGGAGATCATGGCAGCGAACGCGAAGAAGGATCTGAAGGCCCACGTCAAACGCCGCGAGCGCGTCGAAGCGCACGTCCATGCGATGAAGGTCGAGGTCGCGAAGGACATCACGAAGATCATCGCCGAGGCGGGCATGACCCAGACCGAGGCGGCGTATCACACGGGCGAAGCGCCGAGCCAGTGGTCGCTCATCACCACGGGGAAGCTGCGCGGCTTCTCGCTCGAACGGCTGATTCGAGATCGCGCGCTGCTCTCGCCGATCGCGATCCAGATCGGCCACATCAAGCGCAAGGTCGGATGATCGGGTCGGGCGCGGCCTCCAACCGGCGCGCACTTCGGCGCGTGGGAACGGCGTCCACGGTAGCGACGTTCCCCGCCCGACTCTCCCCTTTCTCACATCCTCTCACATGTGCTTAAACTGCCAAGCCAACGCTGCGATGATGTTGGCGACGGTGCTCTCCTCCGGCGTGCGCGCGCCGGAGACCACGCACCCCGATAACGCCGCGCGCATCGAGGCGTACAACGCCACGATGCAGGACATGTCCGCGCTGCTCAAGCAGGTCGCGCGCGACTACTCCGACGAACGCCTGGACATCACCGCCTATATCAACTTGCTCAAGTCGATGGGGGCGGAGCGCGTCATCAAGGCGATCGAGACTTCGAGCTACATGTCGCTCGCGTTCGACATGGTGAATCGCGCAGGCGTCGGCGCGATCCAAGGGATGGCGACGGCTGGTGATCCGACCGCGATCGGCTGGTGGGCCGAGCACGTTGACGAGATCGGCGACGACAGCCCGTCACGCACGGTCGCGAAGGCGATCCGCGAGGCGCAGTCCGTCGCGCACGTCATCATCAAGGTCCAGAAAGACGACGAGCCGCACGAGCCGCCGCACGCGCGCACCGAGAAGCCCGAGATCCCGTTCCGTCGTCGGCACGGACCCGGTGCATGAACGAGCGAGCAATGGTCCAGATGCAGCTCGTGAAGCTGTTCCGGCAGAATCGCGAGTGGACCCAGGCGGAGGCGGCCGAGTGGTACGGCTGCTCCGAGCGAAGCTGGAGGCGGTACGAGACCGGCGAGCGCAACGTGCCCCAGCCGCTCATGAACCGGATCGGGAACTGGAGGCCGAAATGAGCGACCAGGTTCGCAGCGAGTGGACCGATCCCGACGCGAAGAACGTCGGCGACGCGATCCGCCTGGCGATGGAGCGTGCCATTCACTTCAACCGGCCGCACGTCGTCGCGGGCTACGAGCAGGACTACGAGCTGGTGTTCTCGGTGATGATGACCGCGAGCTGGGAGCAGTTGAAGGAGATCATGACGCTCCGGCACACGCGCTCGAAGTCGATGCTCATCGCAACGGTCGAGCCGACTGGCGAGGTCGTGCTGGCTCCGGCGCTCCGCCCGCTCGTGCTTGCGTGATCGAGCTGGATGGTGCTACCGTACCAGCTCGTGGTGGTGCCTCGTTTGAGGGAGACGCAGCCCCTCGGCCTTCGGGCCGGGGGGTTTGTCTTTCCCCCATCGCGAGCGCCCTGAACTCGCGGAGCTGCTTCAGCTCGCGCGCCATCGTGACGGCGACGTGCTCCAGCCAGATGTTCCGGCGCGTGACCTTCGAGCCCGCGCCGTCGTGCCGGAAGCCGCACGAGCACGAGACCGACCAGACGCGCGTCTTGTGATGCTTCCCGTCGTAGAAGTCGCTGTGCTGGCAGCGGTAGTGCGGCTCATGGCCGTCCAGCATCACCCGATGCGCGTCGAGAGGTTGGGCGCGTTGATCTGGAACGGGTTCACGGTCGTCGTCGGGCACGGCCCCGGCAGGCCGAATGGATCGCCGCCGACCGTGGCGATGGCCGGGTTGAGCGAGCGGATCTCGTCGATCGGAATGCCCGAGAGATACGCGCCGTGCCGGTCGAGCGCCGCGACGTAGAGGCAGACCTTCTGGCCGATCTGGAGCGTGATCGTCGTGTCGAGCACGAGCCCCGTGGGCAGGAGGTGCGCGGCGTAGAACGGCCGCACCCGCGCGACGGTGATGTGCGTGCGCCCCGAGTCGCTGAACACCTTGCCGTCCGTCGTGCGCTTCCAGCTTGCGACGAGCCAGGCATAGCCGACCGTGCGCGCGATGACGCTGGCCTTCTGGCCCTTCGCGGTGCTGTCCGGCTTGACGAGCGCGCGCTCGCTGGGATGCACCGCCCAGGTGACCTTCGAGGTCGTCGAGCGAGCCCCGGCGGCGTTGTAGACCGTGCCGGTGACGGCGGCCGTGTCGTTGATGATGAGGCTGTCCGGGACCTTGACGACGACCTTCTGGGCCTGGACGGTGGACGCGGCGAGAGCGAGCAGGGCTAGGAGGCGCATGGCGGGCCGATCCGGGGTGAGGGGTCACTGCACCCCCAACCATCGCCAGATCGGGCCGCCACGGTCAAGCCCGCTCGATGGCGCTAGGCGTACGGGCCGGGGTCGGTCGTCATCATCGCGGTCAGCGGCGTCAGCGGCACGGCCCGCGACTCCTCGCGGGTCGAGTAGCGGTGCCGCGAGCTGATCCGCTTGATCTGCGCCCCCTTCGAGAAGCCGGTCTCGTCCAGCCACACGACCTCGGCGTCGGCGGCCTCGCGCGTGATGAAGTCGCGCTTCCACGGCTTCTCGCCGGTCCAGAAGAACCCGCGCGCCTTGAGCTGATCCTTCACCTCGAACGGTGCGCCGTGCGCGTAGACCCGGAACACGCCAGCGCGCGTCGTGTCCAGCAGCTCCGCCATCGCCGTGCGGCCGTCGAGCTGGTGGTTGAGCACGTCGATCCCGACGAGGCAGTCGTCGGCCGCCCGGTGCGCGTCGTAGAACTGGCCGCGCAGCGTCATGAGGATGTTGCCCAGCTTCGAGCCGATCGAGCCGCGCGCCTTCCAGTCGATCTGCTTGTAGCTGCACGCCCAGGGCAGATGCTCGAAGCGGTACTTCCAGCGGCGCTCGGCGATCTTGCGATCGTAGTCGGCGTTGTGGGCGATGACCAGCTCGACGCCGTCCATCAGGTGATCCATCACGACCGACTCGATCACCTTGCCCTCGACCATGTCGTTCGTGATGCCGGTGAGCGCCGTGATCTCCGGCGTGATCGGATTGCTCGGCTGCTCGTAACCCTGCACGGTCGGGCCGACCGTGAAGATCCGGCCGTCCTCGTCGAACGTGAAGCGCGTCGCCCCCAGCTCGATGATCTCGGCGACCGCCGGATCGAGCCCGGTCGTTTCGAGATCCAGAAATACAGCTTTGTGAATGACCGCGCCCGGCGGCGCGGCGTGATACGCGGGCCGCTCGCGGAAGCGAGTCAGCACGCGGAAGTCCGGGTGCTCGGCGAGAATGCCGAGCGCCTGAAGGATCTCCTCCTCGGTTACCATGCGGGCCTCGTGGTGGTCCGTTCGTGAATGAGCCAGCGCCGCTGAGTCTCGCGCGCGCAGGCTTTGAGATCAATGCCGTACTTCGCCTCGAACGTCTGCTGCCCGTGCTGGTGCAGCTCCTCGTGCTCCGCCCACGTCAGCGGGACGATCGTGTCGTAGTTCGCCTTGCGCGAGGTGCCGCCGGTTTCGGTGTGCGCGTTGACGCAGCCGTACTTCCCGCTCGCGACCGAGAGCTGCTGCTGGACCCACTGCACTCGCTCCTCGGAGCCGTAGGCCCGCAGCCACTCACGGCGCTGCCAGTCGCCCTCGGCCTGGTGGTCGAGGACGGCCGTCACTTACCCCTCCTCGTTGGCAGCTCGAAGGCCAGCCAGCCGCTCGACCAGCGCGGCGCGCGTCGCGGCGGAGATCCGGCGCGGGCGCTTGTAGCGGACCTTGCACTCCCGGTACATGGCTCGAAGTACGTCGTGCGCTTCGCGGCCGAGGAAGTGCCGGACGAGCGCGAGGTGGACCTGACAGAAGCGCCAGTCGTGCCAGGCGTCAGAGGGCGCGACGTTGTGCGCGATCTCGTGGAGCATGACGACCGGCGTGCGGCTCCAGCGCGGGAGGTTGAGCCAGCCGCCGCCGCCGCGCGCGATCCGCGTGCCCCGGCCGTCCGAGATCCGGAAGCGCCAGCGGCCGTAGTGTTTCCGGAACCAGGCGTCGCGCTCGACCTTCTCGACGAACGCCCACGCTGCGATCCGGTCCTGGATTGCCTTGTCACCGATCACCTCTCTCGCGCGCCGCTCGGCGCGGTAGACCTTCGACTTCTGAACATCCCGAACCATTTCAACACCTCGAATGAGAGACCCTTAAATATAACTTTAGGATTCTCATAATCGGCCTGTTTCGAGGGCGATCGTGGCTCAGCGAGGCGCGTAGGCTCGGGAATTGGCTCTTGACTTGCGGTTTTCACCAAACGCAGATGTGGCGCGGCGGCCCCCATCGGGCGCTTCATTTCCACACGCCGGTCTCGCTCACCGCCTCCTTCGTGTTCGGCGTCCACGTATCCTCGCGGCCGTCCTTGTGCTCCTCGACCCAGCGCCGGATGTAGTTGCACATGTCGCGGTTCCAGGCGCGCTGCGAGCTGACGGTGAGGTTCATGCCAGAATACTTATTGCCGGTCGCGTTCATCGCGCTCGACTTCGCCATGTACTCCTTCACCTCGCCGGTCAGGTTCACGCGCGGCAGGTAGAACCACCACGGCTCTAGCGCGATTGCCAGCTTGTCGGCGATGCAGAGGGCGCTCGGCCGCACGCCGTGCTGCTTGGCGAGGAAGCGCGAGTGATACATCACGAAGTGGCCCCACGGCTCGCCGAACCACCAGCGCAGGATCTTCGCGCCGAGCATCGGGTGCAGCTCACCCTCGGGGCCGTCCATGTTCGGCTTGCCCAGGTAGCCGAGATCGTGAACGAAGAACGCGAGCCAGAGCGCCGGGTGCCAGAGCGAGGCGTACACGCGCGTCTCGGCGCGGTACGTGAAGCCCACGTCATCGGTGACCGTGCGCCAGCGCGAGCCAATCTCGATGCGCCGCCCGCCGTAGACCTTCCACCAGCCGAGCGCGACGAAGAACCAGTGGAGGAGGAAGCAGTGCGCGCCGTAGAGGACGGACTTTGTGCCGATCTTCATGGTTCTTTTGTGAGAGAAGTGGTGAGCCTGCACTGCGCGGGCGTGATGGGATCGAGCGGCGCGTCCTCGCGCAGCGTCACGAGCTGGAGCATCAGCTTCAGGTGCTCGATCTGCGCGTTGTCGAAGTGGCCGCTCGCGCAGATCCCGTCGAAGTTCTTGTGCTCGCGGAGCAGCTTCCGCGCTTTCACCGGGCCGATGCCCGGCATCCCCGGCACGTTGTCGGTCGTGTCGCCGACGAGCGCCTTGTACCACGGGATCTCTAGCACGCCGCCGACGCCGAACTTCTCGACGGCGTACGCCATCTTCCGGCGCGCATAGCGATCCTCGCCCTTCCGGCCGAACTGGAACACGTCGCAGTAGAGCGACGCGAGCTGGAGCAGGTCGTTGTCGCTCGACAACACGGCCGACTGGTGCCCGGCGCGCGCAGCCCGGCCGACGAGCGTCGCGATCACGTCGTCGGCCTCGAACCCGTACGAGCGCGCCGTGAACAGCCCGACCTCGGCGCAGTGCGCCGTGAGTCGGTTGGTCCAGGCGGCGGCGGAGCCCGCCCGGTTCGCCTTGTACTCGGGGTAGAGCTGCTTGCGGAAGTTCTCGGTCGAGTCGAGGCACACGACGACGTACGGCGTCTGCGCGGCAGTGACGGCGCACTCGCGGATCGCGCGCTCGGCCGCCGAGAGGATCTTCGGCACCATTTCGACGACGGCGGGCAGGTCATAGTCCGCGACGACGTTGCCCGGCACCATCGCGTGCGCGAACCGCAGCAGCACGTTCGTGCCGTCCACTAAGAGAAGTTTCATTTGAGATCTCCGTTGATCCACCAGTCGAGCGTCAAGCCGGAATGCTGCGCGAGCTGGTTGAGCAACACGACGCTCGGCCCTTTCTTGAGTTGGCCGTTCGCCGCTTTCGAGAGGTGGTCGTAGTTGCAGCCGATCTCGTCGGCCGCTCGGGATAGGTTCCCGTCGAACTTCGTGTTCACGTAGTCCGCGACGCGCTTCGCGCGGGGGTCGCGGCTGATCGGTTTGATGTGCTGGCTAGCTGGCACGTAGCGCCTCCTCTCGCACCAGCGCGAGTAGTTGCCCTCGGATCATGACTTCCCTGGCGACGGTGAACTTCTTGGGGATTTGGTTGTCGGCGATCTTCTTCAGCTCGGCGAAGCGGTCGGGGTTCTCGCGCTCGAAGTCGGTGAGGAGCTGGTCGCCCTCCGCCTCCTCGGCCGCCCGCTGCGCGCTGGCCCGTGCTTCGAGGTCGATCGTCCGCTGCTCGGCGGTGTTCCGCTGCCGGTTCTCGACGACGACGACCGCCTGCTTCGCGTCCTTCACGAACCCTCGGAAATACTTGGCGTTGAAGCCGCCGGTCGCGCTCGCGGCGTACTGCTGCACGGCGAGCCCTAGCTCGCGATCGGTCGCCTTCTCGTGGCCCAGCTCGCCCTGCTTGTGCATCCGGAGCGTCGCCATGATCGCGGCGACGCGCTGCTGCGACCGGAGGAAGCCCTCGACGATGTCGGCGAACGGGCCGAAGTCGAACTCGTCGTGAGCGAACTGAGCAACCGCATCTCTCCTTACAGGCTCTTTTGTAGTTCTAGGCTCTTTAACTACAGAGTGGATAGTTGGAGAGAGGTCCGGTGGACTGTCCGGTGGACCGTCCACAAGACTGTCTCCAGGACTGTCCGGTGGACCGTCCACTGGACGTTGCTTCGATCTGCTGCGCTGGCTTCGCTTTAGCTCACTCGCGGCCTCGCGGATACGCTCCAGCTTGCCGTACTTCTCGTGCCAGTCGCGGATCGCGTCGCCGTCGAGGTGCTTCTCGCGGACGAACCGAGCGAACAGCCCCGGCTGTCCGCGCCAGGCGACGACCTCCTCGATCCACGAGTCGCTGCGCTCGCCGAGCGTCATGCCGCAGCGCACCGTCATGCAGGCCGACCAGAGCCGGAGCAGCTTCCCCATCACCTGGTCGCTGTCGAGCCCGAGCATCGTGACGCCCGCGTCCACCAGCTTCGACGTTGGCAGGCCGACTTCAACCTGCACGAAGTAGTCGATCACAGCCCGAGCACCCGTTCCATGTCGGCCACCTTCTCCTTGATCGCATCCCACTCCTTCGACAGCTCGGGATCGAGCGGGTCGTGATTCGGCTCGAACTTGGCGAGCATCTTCCGCAGGTCCGTCACATCGTCGCCGAGCGCGTTCAGGTCGCCCTGTGCGTGGCGCAAGCGGCGGCGGTTGTCCTCGTACTCGTGTTGATCGCGGTCGAGATAGAGATCGACGACACGCCGATCCTCGCAGCTCAGCCGCTCCAAGATCTCCCGGCCTCGGGTTCGGCAGGCGTCGCACATCAGCGGGCGAGCCCCCAGACAACGACCGTGCGACCGTCCACGATCTCGCGCTTGCCGGTGTCCCACAGCTTCGAGCGGAAGCCCTCGATGCGGAGCTGACGGCGCGCGGCGTCGGTCACCGTCGCGTCGCCCTGGTCGGCCGAGAGCAGGTCGTGCTGGTGAACAGCGACGCCGGTCTGCTCGCGCACGATCTCGGCGAGGCGGTCCATGTTCGGTTTCGACAGCTCGGAGCGGCGCGTGCGGACGCCCGAGTCGGACATCAGCTTGAGCCCCGCCGCCTTCTCGGCGTCGTGCAGGTAGGTGATGAGCTGCTTGTCGTTCATGTCGCCGTACAGCACGAACATGTTGAGCACCCGCGCCTGGCTCGCGCGGAGATTGGTCACCCGCTCACCCGCCGCCTTGCTCGTCGCGGGGTCGGTCTTTCTGCTTCTCGTGGGCATCGTGGATGGTGTTGATGGTGTTGATGACATCGTTCAGGAAATACTCAACCGTCTGCATGTGCTTCGGCCCGTAGAACCGCGCGAGGATCTGCACGTCGTTCCCGCGCTGGAGCCACATCGCCGGGCGCGTGTTGCCGTCCGGCACGCCGAACACGAGGTAATAGCCCTTGTGCTCGGGGTGCTCGATCGCCCAGCGCGAGCTATCCGGCACCGCGCACCCGTGGCCCCTTGGCGTTCTCTTTCTTGCTGGCGCTCAGCGCCGCGAAGTGGTCATGCACGCCCTTGAGGAAACGCTCATGCTCCTCGCGCGGCACCTCGATCACGTACGCGCAGTTGCCGCATTCGAGCAGATCGCCGAACTGCGCGTTCCAGCCCGACTGATACGTCTGCCGCCGCCCGCAGGAGGGACAGCTTTCCGGGACCGTCCCACACCGGAGCACCGTCCGCTCCTGGGGCGCTTCGCGCGGCATTTCGAGCTGCTGATTCTTGAGCCAGGCGGCATCGGCCAGCTCGCGCTTTGAGAGTTTCTTCATAGCTCGTAGCGACGACCCGGCTCCCAGCACGCAACGCCGATCACGACGGCCGCGCGATCGAGGGGCATGAGCCGCAGCCCCTCGGTGTCGGCGACTTCCTTCAACCGCGAGAGCGCCATGACCGTGACGCCGTGCCGCTCACGCGGCGAGAAATGGGCGGGCATCGCGCGCTTCACCTCGTCCATGATCTCGCGCGCGTTGCGCTGCACCAGCTCCTCGATGTTGTCAGGCATTCGGGCAGCCCTCCTCGTGCGGCTGCCCCTGCTTCGCGCCGCAGTCCATGCACTGCTCGATCTTCACCAGCTTCCGCTGGCCGGTCTCGGCGAGCCGCTGCTTCAGACTCTCCGTGCGCGAGTTGGTCGCGCGCTCGGCGACGCCGACTGCAACCGCCCGCGCTCGGCCGCGCCGCGCTGACGTGGCGATGACGCCGTCGTTGTCGTCCTCGGGCGTGATCGAGAGGATCGCCATCAGCCCGTAGCGGCGACCGTAGGAGATCGAGATCCCGCCGTCCGGCGCGGAGACCGCGCCCCGGTTCTCGCCGCCTTTGAGCATCGGCCCGGCGACGGGGATCAACACGCCGGTCGAGATCCACTGGCCGCTGACGTGGAGCAGCGTCGTCTGCACGTCGATCGCGATGAGCAGCCCGTCCTGGATCGGCGCACCGACGCCCTGCACGATCATGATGTCGTGCTCGAACAGCACCGGCTCGACCGCCGCGAGCAGCGTACCCAGCTTGAGATACTTCGCCCGCTCGCCCTTCGCGTCCTTGACGAGCGGCAGGATCGAGATCGCCGCCCGCGCCTTCATCAGCGCGGGCAGCAGCTTGTCGGTCTCCGGGGAAGTTTTCACTGATCCTCACCCGAGAACGTGGGCCGGAGCTGCGTGAACGGCTTGCCGACCTTCTGGAACGGCGTGAGGTCGAGCCCGCAATCGCGGCCGATCGCCTGGACCACGCCCTCGAACTCGCTGCCCGGCGCGGCGCGATCGAACAACGGCTGAAGCAGCGCGCCGACCTTGAGCCGATCGAGCGGCTTCGCGTTGGCGAGCGCCTTCGCGTCGAACGATGCGCGGCCGTTCATGGCGATGAGCGAGATCCGGAAGCCAGGGCCGACGTACACGCCCGCGCGTTCGCCCATCAGCTCCTTGATCTGCGCCTTCGCTTCCTCGGCGACCAGCTCCGAGTCCTTGAGGATCGCGCGCGCCTCGCGCAGCAGCTCGGCGGCGCGGCAGAATGCGGGGTCGCCGTCCATCTCGTAGAGCGCGACCTCGCCCTCGGCGCGGCGGATCTCCAGGCGCTCCTCGTCGCCGCTCTCCGCGTCGGGCGCGACCTTCGTGAGCACATGGTTCTGCCAGAACGCGACCAGCCGCTCGGTCATGCTGCGTTCCAGCGTCTCGTCGCGCGTGACCGGCACCTGCATCATGTCCCACTGGTCAGCGCAGAACACGCCCCAGAACCCCTCGTCGAAATCCATGAGGTTCAGGTAGTGGTGCATCTGGCAGATGTAATCCTCGCCGAGCCCGGTGCGCTTCATCTTCGAGTACATGCCGAGCGACGGGCACTTCAGCTCGACGAGCGCGCGGCGGCCGACGACTCGGCGGTCGATGAGCGCCGTGAGAAACGGATAGCTCGGATGCCGGACGCGCGTGTTCATGCGCCGCAGATCGACCCCGTACTTCTCGCTGTACTCGTTCGCCGCGATGGCTTCGAGCTTCGTGCCGCGCGTCGTGTGCGCGTTCGCCTCGAAGCGATGGCTGAGCCCGACTTTCTCCTCCCACACCTGGAGCCTCGTCCGATACGGACTGAACCCCAGGATGGCGGCCACGTCGCTGCCGCCGATGAACTGCGTGCGATCCTCCATGATGCCTCCGCATTTTGGTGAAAAGGGAAACGCCGCTCAAGATGACCCCGCTCCGGGGGTGCGTCAAGAGTTTCTTAGCGGTGGGCGAGGAGTGTCGCGATGACGCCGCCAGCCGCGCCAGCGACGAGGGCCTGCTTGCGGTTCGGACACGGGATCAACACCGCGATCCGGCAACCGCGCTCGGCCTTTTCCACGGCTTTCAACAGCCGCGTGTTGACATCTTCGAGGCGCTGCCGCCGCTGCTCGGAGCTGTCGAGAGCCGCCGTCAAGGCGGTCAGTGTAAAGTGGGACTTTACATCGGCACTGTCCCGCTCGGCGATCGAGCGGAGCAGGCTGTCGCGCTCGGCCGTGCGCGCCGCGTAGGCGTCCTTCCACGGATTCGGCCCAGGATCGCTTACAGCGGCCGATCGGGCGAGGGAGTCAGCTCGCCTACCCTCAACCGCTGCGACGCGCTCCACGGCCCGCGCCCGTGCCACGGCGCGGTCGGTAGCCGCCTGCGAGCTGACGGCAGACCGTCTGAGCGAGTCGATCGTGGTCGAATCGCGTGCGCGCGAGGCGCGGAGGGCAGACGCCTCGGCCCGCGTCTTGTCGTCGATCAACGGCTTGGGCGACGATCGAAACAGGGGCCAGATCACGAGCGCGACGATCACGACCCACAGAACGACGGGATGGGTCAGCGCCCGCTTCATCCGAGGGCGAGAGCGGCAGGGGAGACGTACCCGAGGATGTCCTTGCGGGTGACAGGGCCAAGGCCAACGCCCAGACCGTCATTCGTGTCCGTGCCAGCGAACCCACGGTTCCCCTCCACGGTGAGCGTGTACTTCTGGCCGAGCCCCAGCTCCGGCACGCGCACGACGATCCCGATGTGCTTGGCATCCTTCTTCGTGCCGTAGAGGATCGCGTCGCCGACCTCGAACTTCGCCTTCGCGCCGCCCTCGCGCATGTACGGCAGCCACATGTCCGTCGAGGGATAATCGACCGGCACCGGGATCTCGCAGTCGGCGTAGACCGCGCCGACGAGAATCGCGCACCAATACTGCGGCGGCTTGAGTCCGGAGCGCAGCGTGTAGCGGTCGATGCGCGTGCCTCGGTTCGAGCCGTTCGGCACTTCGAGGATGCCGAGGTCGCACCAGGCGCGTTGACAGATCTTGAATTGAAGATCGGTGCAGTTCTCGCCCGGCACCAGCCAGCCGAGCGCGCGGGGCCAGGCTTCGGCCGGGAGCGTGTAGAGGCTCATCAGTCGTCGCGGATGATCGTCGTCAGGCTCGCCTTCGGCGGCGGCGGCGCGGCATCGGGCACAGGGGCGGCGGGCGGCACGGGCGGCACGTCAGCCGTGGTCGGCGGATCGGGCGCTTCGCCGGGGATGTGCGTCTTGCGCTTCTGGATGTACTGCGTCACGTCGAGCCCGCCCATCGTGAGCAGGAAGCCGCCGAGCGTGACCGACACCTCCAGGTCGATGTGCTTCTCCAGCACGAGCCCCACCGTCATGACGAGCACGTAGAGCGCGGACAGCCCGATGGAGACGACGATGCGGAGGTTCGTCGTCGGAACGTCCTCGATCCAGCTCCACATCAGCGATCTCCTCGCGTGACGACTAGCTCGACTAGGCGCTCGATCGAGGTCGCGAACTTCGCGAGCGCGTCGCCGATGTTGTTGCGCTCGTCGAGTCGGGCGACCTGCACTTCGACCTCGTGCGTCGCCCGCATCTGCTGCTCGCTCGCGCGTTGGATAGCTCCGAGCACGGCCTCGTGATCGGCGCTCATAGCCCTCGAAATGGAAACCATTTGTTCCGCCAGTTTTCCCTGTTCGATCTCCACAGCTTTCACCCTCGACCCTAGCCCATTCAGATCCTTCTCGAATGCGTTGAGTGCGCTAGCGTCGCCTCGCTTCAGGAAGTAGACCACGAGTCCGGCTAGCGGTAGCAGGACCGTCCCGACGAGGAGAGAAACGATTTTGATGAACCCAACCGGATCGTTCGTGAAAAGAGGCTGCTGCGCCTGGATCATTGTTCGCCGGAGAGAGCGTCATGGACGAGATCGGCGGGCGGCTCCATCCCCGCACGGCGTCGGAAGTTATCGAGCGCCTGCTGCACTTGGCGCAGGTAACGGTCGCGCAACACGGGAACACGCGCCTCGTTCTGGTTCGCCATCATGGCGCGTCGGAAATCTTGCTTCATTTCACGTAGGGAGTTTTCCAGGATGTTGCGGCTCTGCATGAGGTTCGCGCCTGGGCGGATGAACCTCGGCCGCAATCCGGTCGGGCCAAGCAGATCGTTCTTCAGCTTGTCGGTGTCGCGGTTTTGGACATCCTCCTTGATGCGCTCGGCATGGAAGTCGAGCGCGCTGGGGAGTCCGACACCCGCCACGTCGCGCAGGAGGTGCGCGATGTTCTGGCGCGGCGGATAGTCGCGAGCGTACGCGGGGTTGCCGGTGTACGGGTCCACGTTCGCGCCGAAGCGCGCCGCGAGATCCACCACCGGGCCGCCCGCTCTGAACACGTCGGGGATGCGTTCGTCGAAGCTGGCCGGGAGCGAGCCCGGCGGTGCTGCCGTCGTCGCGGCCGAGACCGGCGTCCAGCGTGAGACATCCACGCCCGCCTTCTCGCCGCGCGCGTTGGAGAACGGGAGCTGCGTGAAGCCGGGCAGCGCGTAGCCCAGCGCGCGGCGCTGGCCGGGCGGGAGATCCGAGTCCTGCGTCGCGCCGACCTGGCGCTTCGACAGCTCGTTCAGCCCGCCCCAGAGCGCGATCAGCGACGCATAGCGCCAGGGGTGATCGACGACCTGCTTCGCGAAGCGGGGCAGCACCTTCGCCGGATAGAGGACGAACGGCGCGACGGTCGAGCGCGCCATCGCCAGCGCGGGCGAGCGCGATCGGAAGTTGCCCAGCGCCTCGCGCGTGTACGCCGTCGCCTGCTCCGGCGTCATGCCGCCCTTCACCTTCTTCAGCCAGATCGCGGCGCGGAAGATGTTGTCCTCGTTCGAGTAGAGTCCTCGAATCGACTTCTTGAGCCCGCGACGCGCGATGAGCCCGCCCGCGAGCGCGCCCGCTGCACCGCCGAGCGCGGAGTCCTCGGGGTTCTCGTCGTCGGCCAGCTTCGCCGCGCCGAGCGCCGCGCCCACGGCCGCGCCCTTGGCGACCGCCTTCCGGCCGCGCGCGCGCATCGCCGCTTCGGTGATGCCCTGCTGTTCGAGCACGGACTTCGTCTCCGGCCGCGTCGTCTTGAGTAAACCCTCAAGGCCCTCGCGCGTGTGCATCTCGCGCGCGGCGACGCCCTCGCTCTCTGCGTTGACGGCGTTCACGTCCATGATGCCCGCCTCGGAAAGCGCGCGCGCCGCCGGGCCGTAGCTCCGGAGATCGGCCGCTGCTTTCTTCAGGTAGGCGGGCTGTTCCCACATCGGCAGCCCTTCCATGTGCGAGAACACGATGTTCGAGAGGATATTCCCCTGATGCGTGCCGGGGTTGAACACCGTTTTCACTTCCTTCCAGGCGCGGAGCAGCTTGGCGTACGTGCCCTTCTTCGCGACGCCGTTGATCGAGTTGGCAACGTCGCGCTGCACGACGGCCCCGCGCAGGAGGCCCATCGAGCGCGAGTCGGGGAGCGACACGAAGTCACCGCCCTCGCGATCGAACTGCCGCCGGAGATCGTTGATCTTCACGATGGCGGCGTCGCGGAGCTGCTTCGCCGCGTCGCGATCGGCGGGCGTCTTGGCGGCGGCGAGCATCTGCTTCGCCGTCTGGAGATCGTCGGCGGCCGACTTCCACTCGGGATGCACGACCCCAGGGACATCCTTGAGCGCGCCGAACAGACGCGCGGCGGCGGCGTCGGAGTATGCGCGCTCGATCCCTTGAGCGGCGCGATATGAGGATTCTCGAATCTCGCCCAGCTCGACCCGGCGCGACTGCTGTACGGCGTGTGCCTCGTCGAGTTTGTCCTGCGCGTCCTGGATCGCCTTCGCGTCGTTGCCCTGCTTCGCTTCGGCGAGCGCGGCCTCGGCGGCGCGGATCGGCTCGTCGAGCGTGCGCGTCTTGAGCTGCGAGATCCGCGTCGCGCCGCCCTTCCCGCCCGGAGCCTTCCCCTCCGCCTGGGCGGCCTGGGCCTCGTGGTACGCATACCGGCGCGGGCCAGCGTAGCCCGCCAGCAGCTCCTCCGGCGAGCGCGCCTTCGTGTCGAGCAGTTCCTTCGCCGCGCCCTGGTACTCGGCGTCGAGCGCCGACGCGAACGTGAGCACGGCCGTGAGATCCTTCGCGCTCATGTTCGACGTGTCCTCCCACTGCTCGCCTTCGAGCACGTCGGAGACCGCCCGGTCACCCGCGCCGCCCAGCTTCCGCGCCTGGCTCGCGAACTCCTGGCCGCGCGCGGCGGCGCGGCTCCGATCGTTCTCGTACCGGAGAATCGCGTCGCGCACCTCGGGATGGAGCAGCGCGTCGGGATTAAAGAACCGCGCGACCGCCGTGCCCTCGCTCGACTTCCGGAGCTGCTGGAGCAGCTTGTCCGCGAGGAAGTCCTTCCCCGCGCCGATGCGCCGCGAGCCGATCGCCGACAGGGCCGCGAGCGCGTAGATCGGCATCGCGGTCTGTTTGAGATCTTTGTTGTCAGAATCCGCAAGCAGCGTCGCGGCCCCGGCGAGCGCCGCCGCCTGCGGGTAGCGCGCCAGCTCCTTGAGCGCCGGGCCGACCGGGTTCGAGTAGAGGATCGCGCCGCCCGTGTCGGTCATCTTCTTCGGCGGGGCGGGCACCTTCGCGCCGCTCGGCAGCTCGGGCACCGTCTCGCCCTCGCGGAGCAGCGACGCATCGGCCGCCTTCTTCGCGCGCTTGTTCGCGAGGAGCTGCGCGTCGGCGCTCTCGAACGTGTCGCCCAGCCCGCCCGTGAGCTGCGTCGTCACGTCGCCCTTCGTGTACTTCGACGCCTTCTCCACGCGCTCGATGAACTCGGCCGCGTGCTCCTTCGGCACGGCGAACGCGATCTCGTCGCCGCCGTTCCGGAAGCCGCGCATCGGGATGTCCATGTCTTTCGCCGTGGTCATCACCGTGCGGCCGAAGTGCTGGATCGCCTTGTCGCCCTCGGCGTGTCCATGCACATCGTTCATCTTCTTGAACCGATCGCCGTCGAACACCGCCCACGAGTATTTGTCGTCGGCATCGACGCCGTCGCGCGCGCGAGCGAAGGCGCGCTTGTTCGCGAGCCCCGACAGCTCGTCCATGTCGAGCGCGCGCTCCAGCGCCCGGTTCTCCTTCACGATCCGGCGCACCTTCCGGTGCTGCGCGAGGTACATGAGCGCCGCCCCGGCCGCGATCCCGCCCGTGAGCGTTTTGTAAACGTCGCCGGAGCCGCCCTTGCCGTCCTGCGCCTGTGCCTCGTCGGGCGAGCCCGCGATCGCCATCACGCCGAGCAGCGGCAGCCCCGCGCGACGGATCGCCTTCCGCATCTCGGGCGTCAGCTCCATGTGCCAGTGGCCGTTGCCCTTGATGTAGATCTTGTCCATCGGCACGTCCTTGAACCCGAGCGCACCGAGCAGCTTCTTCATCGCGCTCGGCGTCTGCTCGTCGTAGTTCACGCGCGCCGCGTCCATCCCGAGCCCGGCGTTCTTCACCCGGTTCGCCGCGTCACTCCAGGCGATGTCGGAGTAGCCGCGCTCGGCCGCATCCATCAGGAAGCGCGCGGCGTTGAGGTGAACCGCCTGCGCGCCCTCGGCGTCGTAGCGGCCAGTGACCGGGTTCTTCTCGGTGCCGCCCGTGATGTACGGCGACGCCGGGACTTTGTTGCGCCCGCCGCCCTCGTTGTCGATCTCGCGCACGGCATCCTGGGCGTCACTCAGTCGCTCGCGCGCACGACTGTCGGCGAGACTGGCATCGTCGAGCGCCTGGCGCGTGGCGCGCAGCTTGTCGATCCCTTCGCGGACCTCCGGCGCGATCGAGCCGAGCAGCGCCCACTCGCGCGAGTAGTACGGGTTGAGAATGTCGCCCGTGCCGGGGATCGCGTGATCGTACGGCCGCCCGGTCTCGTCGGGCCGCCCGAGCGTGTGCTCCGCATTCTTCTCGCGCACCGCCTCGTGGTACTGCGCGCGCCAGCCTTCGGGGCCGGTGCCCTGCTCGCTGTTCATCAGGCCGATGAACTCGCGCACCGACACGTCGTGCGTGTCCTGCGCGCGATTGAACGCGCTCGTCGCCTGCTGCCATTCTTGCTGACGGCGACCCAGCTCGACGCGCAGTGCGCCCTTCTGTTCGGGCGTTGGCGGCGGTCCCTTCACGCCGTACTTCCCCGCCTGCTGCGCCCAATCGGACTGCGACTCGATCATGACCGCGACCTTCTTCGGCGGCGGCGAGTCTTGATGCAGTAGCGAGCCCTGGAGGTTTCGCAGCTTCGCCAGCAGCTCGTCCTCGCGATTCGAGAGGTCGTTCGCCTGCTGGTTCAGCCGCTCGTACTTGCGCGCCATTTCGTGCGCGCGCTCGCCCGTCGCCTCGTCGCCCGAGAGCTGCGCGTACTGCTGCGCGATGTCGGCCATCTGCGCCAGCAGCTTCTCGCGATCCTTTCGCTTCTCGATGACGTGCGCCTTCGTCGTGCGGATCACCTCGGGCTCGCCCTCGCGGAACTCGATCTTCGAGCCGGAGACATCGGGCGTGTCCTGGATCGTGTGATCTTCGGCGCGGACGTGACCGACGACGTTCGAGTAGTCGGAGTAATGCCCCTGCGTGTACGGATCGTCGGGCTTATTACTCCACACATTCAACATCTCTCGATAGTTCGTGCCGCCGCCGATGCGCTGATACGACGCATACTGCGGCGACCCGTGAACCTGCGGGATGATGTTGCGCTCGGGCTGCTCCTCGGGCGGCGCTTCGACGACGGCGACTGGTTCGCCCGGCGGGCGACCCGTCTCCTCGGGGAACATCGTCGTCTGTCCGGCCGCTTCGAGCGCACGGCGCTGCTCGGTCTGATCGTTGAGCCGGGCCTGCTCGGCCTGGTAATCGACCGCGTCGTCGTGCATGTCCTCCAGCCGCGAGATCTCCTCCTGGAGCGTGTTGATCTGACTGTGCTCCTCGTCGAAGGCGTCGCCCTCGGTGCGGTAGTAGTGCTCACTCTCCGCGCGTCGCCATTCGGCCGTGGCGTCGGCGTAGTCGTCGAGGTCGCGGCGCACGTCGTTGAACAACTCCTCTAGGCTGTCCTCGCCGAGCCGATCGCGCTCGACCGCCTCGCGCATGACCTCCTGCTCATCGTCGCCGCGCGCGCGCTCGTCGCCGCCGGAATCGTAGACGACCCATTCGTCCTGCACATCGGTCTGTTCGAGCTGAATCTCCTGGGCGCTCGGATTCTCGGTCTCGATGTGCTTCCGGAGGTCGGCCTCGGTCTCGTTCGGTTCGAGCGTGAACTCCTCCTCGTGCTCGACGCCGTCGATGGTGTACGTCGCCTTGTACACCTCGCGCTCCTCCTGCTTGACCTTATAGCCGCTCTCCTTCAGAACATTCTCATCGTCCGGCCGAGCGTCGTAGAGATCGTCCTGAATCTTCGCCATCGCCTTGTCGATCGTATCGCGCGGCACGTACTCGTCCTCGACGTGCTCGTGGATGTAGTCGATCGCATCGTCGGCGACCCGGTGCGAGAGCCCGTATTTGTCCAGGGTCTCGTGCAGCTCGTTGAGCCGACGCCGCTGCGTGCGCTCGGCGTCGTCCATCGCCTCCTGCGCTTCACTCTGCTGTCGTTCGATGTCCTCCTCGTGGGCTGTGACTTGCGTCTGCCGATTGGCGATCTGCTGCTGGATGTAGCCGGGGTCGCGTTGCTCCTCCTCCGAGAACTCGTCGATGTCGTGAATGTCGTTGGCGTCGCCTTCGAGATCGGCGACTTCGCCAACGCGATGACCCGCGCCCGAGCCGAGCGTGATGCGCTCGATCTGCGGCGCAACGTCCTCGGCCATCTTGGCGACGCTCGCGCGCGTGAGCTTCACCTTCTGCTGCTGGGCCTCCTCCAAGCGCGGGCGCAGCAGCTCCAGCTCCTTCTTCGAGAAGGCGTTCGAGCCGGACAGCTTGCCGATCCAGTCGGCGGCGGGCCGGGCCTCGTCCCACTTCTTCGGGAACACGGTGCGGTCCTCGATCGCCTGGCGGAGCCGCGACACGAACCCGCGCTCGGGCGGGATCTCGCCGTGCTTGACGATGTCAGTCGAGAGGATGGCGAGCCCACCGAGGCCGACCATCTTCTTCTCCTCATCCGTGAGATCCGAGTTGCTTGCCGCGAGCGCCAGTACGGCCGACGCGCCGAACTGCTTGCCGTAGCGGGTGCGTGCGGCGTCGAGCGCCTGGCGCGCGCGAGCCAGCGCGACCTGCGCCTTCGTCGAGGGACCGTTCTCGCCCGCGTCGCGAATCGCGGCGGCAGCGTCGGCGTAGTCGTTGATCGCCTGGTGGTACTCCTGCGCCAACGGTTCGCCCTGCTCCGCGCCGCGCGCCGCGCCTTCGAGCGTCTGGGCCAACGTCAGCGGACCCTGCTGCTCGCCCGGCCGCTCTTGCGCCGCGCGCTCCAGCCGGAAGTCCGGGTGATTCAGCATCTCGTTCGCCGCTGACTCGCGCGCCGCCGTCTCCGCGCGCGCCGTCTCCTGCGCGCGCACCATCTGATGGAAAGCGTTCGCCTCCTCGTGCGGCTGGAGCACCGGCTCGCCCATCGCGATCTGCTGCGCCGTGCGGAGCGTGCCCTCGGGCGCGCGCTGGAGCGGACCCTGCGGCGGCTCGACGACGTTCTCGCGCGGGCCGACGATGCGCTCGCCCGCCGTCTCGCGGGGGATCTGCTCGGGCGGAATGTTCTCCCAGAACTCCGGCCCGGCCGGGCGCGTGTCCTGCCCGGCGAATACGTCCTCCATCGACCGCTGCGTTTCCTGGCGGCGACCGGCGAGGAGCTGGTCCATGTTGCCCGCCAGCTCGCCGCGCTTCGCTTCGAGCGACGGCGGTTCCGGCCCGAGCTGCACCTGCTCGCGCTCGTCGGTCGGCGTGACGATGCCGCCGAAGCGGTCGCGCACGTCGGCCGCCGCGCCCCGGATCTTGTCAGCGATCGGCACGAACGCGCGACGGATCGGATCGTAGCCGAGCCCCGCTGCGCGACCGGCGAGCCCGAGCCCGGTCTCGGCGGTGACGCCGAGCGCCGCATTCGGCACGATCCCTTCGGCGACGGCGGCGAGGGCCTGCTCGGGTGTCGCGCCGCGCTGGCGCGCTTCTCGATAGGTCGCGACGCCGCCGACGATCTGCCCCTCGGTCGCGCCCCGGCCGACGATCGACGGGAGCTGCGTGCGGAGCGCCTGCACCTCCTCGCTGATGCGCGCGCCGAGCGTCGAGACCCGGCCGCCCTCCGTCGCGAGCGACGTGGGGATGCGCGGCCCCGCGACCTCCGGCACCTCGATCCCGCGCGCCAGGCGGCCGAGTCCCTGGCCGATCGTCTCCGCGCCAGCGCGTTCGAGCCCAGCGCCGAGGATCGCCGTCGCCGTCCGGCCGACCGCACCGCCCGCCGCGAGCAGCGGGAGCTGGCCGACCGCCGGGGCCGCGATGTCCTTCGTGATGTCGAAGCCGCGCTGCGTCGTCGCGCCGCGCACGCCGAGGAGCCGCTGCTGCTCCTCGGGCGAGAACGTCATCCCCTGCTGGGAGATCTCGTCGATGTTCCGCTTCTCGGCCGCGAAGGGATCTTTCACGATCCCTAATGCGGAACTCCTCACGATGTTGCCGAACGTGTCCGACTTCTCGGTGGACTGCGCGAGGAGCTGGGCGTTGTACGCCTTCCGCAGCACCTCGTTCGCTTCCTCGTGCTTCCCCTCGGCGTGGAGCTGCGAGCCCAGCTCCATGCCGCGCTTCGCGATCTCGCGCCAGTGCTCGGGCGTCGCGTTCGCTTGCTCGGTCGAGACCATCTGCTGGCGCAGCCGTTCGTCGTGCTGCTGCTGCTCGTTGAGCGGCACGACCGCGCCCGTGCGGTTCTTCACGTACGTCTGCGTCGGCGTCGCCGTCGCGGATGGCGCGGCGGCCCCCGCGATCAGCTTGTTCCCGGCGGCGCGCGCCCCCGCCGCTTCCTGCTCGGGCGTGGGCGCTGGACCCTCGACCGGCTTCTGCGGGGCCTCGTGGTAGCCGAGGAAGTCGTGGATCGCGCTGAAGATGCCGCGCCGTGGCGCGGGCGTCGGGGCAGGCGGCGTCGCCTTCATCGCAGTGTCGAGTTGCGAGGGCGGCGGCGAGAAAACGCTTTCTAGGTCAAATGCGTCCGATTCGGGGGCGGCGGGCTTCTTCTTGCCCGGCCCCTGTTCGGCGAAGATGTCCTCAAGCTGGAGCGGCGGCGTCGGCATCTACTTCTTCGCCGGGCGCGGGGTGCGCGGCTTGGCGACGTTGTAGCCCTCCTCCTGCATGAGATCGTAGATCTGCCAGATGTCGTAGCCGCGATCCTTGAGCATTCTCGCACGCGACTGCGTCTGTTCGGGCGTGAACTTCCCGGTGCGCGCCGGAGCGGCAGCAGCCGCCGCCGCCCGAACGCCGCCCGCGCGCGTGCTCTCCGCCTGCGCGCGCTGCGTGCTCGCGGTGCTCTCGGCCGAGGCGACACGCTTCGCCCCCTCGGGCGTCGCCGTGGCGATGGCGCGATCGACGGGGTTCGCGGGTACGTCCTTCTGCGCCGCCGCCGCCGCCCGGTCATGACCGGCCGCTTCGGTGTCGGCCATCTTGAGCGCCAGCTCGGCGTTCGAGAGCGCCAGCTCCGCCTGGTGATACGCGGCCGTGTTCTGCTGGCCCGACGCGATGAGCTGCGCGCGTGTGTACGCCGCGTCGTCGCGCTGCTTCTGGAGTCGCTGCCGCTCGTCGAACGTCATCTGCCCGCGCTGCGGCCCGTACACCTCGTCGTACTTGACGGTGTTCGTGAGCACGCGAGCGCGCGCCTCGCCGGGCTTCATGCCCGCGTCGATGAGCGCCTGGATTGCCTCGGTCTGCGACTGCGTCTGCTCGCCCCGCTTGCGCTGCTCCGTCGCGATGGTGCGCCGCTCCTGCGCGTCCGCTTCCAGCTCGTGCCCGGCGACGCCGATGCGCGCCTGGTACATCGGATCGACCTGATAATCCTGGCCGTTCCGCCCGTGGTAGAGGTACGGCTTGATCGCGTCGCCGATCGTCTGGGGCCTGCCGCTCGGGCCGGGAGCTGGCGTACCCGGCGTCGCCTGCTGCGCGACACCGAGCGCGGGGTTGACCGCTGGCTGCCGATCGGTCGGGACGAACGGCGCGGTGGGTTGGAGGTCGGTGATCGAGGGGAAGCGGTTCGTACCCGCGACCCGGCCCTTCGCGTCGATTTGGACAGGCGGAGCCGTTGGAGCGTTTCCTTGCTGCGAGGGCTGCATCGCGCTCGTCCCGACCGCGTTCATGCGCGCGATGCGACCCGACATGTCGTCCATGTCGAAGTCGCCTTCGTTGCCCGCGTCGTTGTCGTAGTCGGTCGCGACGGCGTTCGGCTCCGCGCCGTTGCCGAGACGGAGCCGCTTCTTGATGGCGCTGCCGATCGAGCGGAGTCGATCCATCGGCCCGACCTGTCGCGACTCGACCGGCGTCGCGCCGATCTGCGCCATCTGGTTTTGCTCGGCACGGTCGGCGTCGAGCTTCGCGTTGTACATCTGGAGCCCCGCGCCGATCGCGCGCGTGGCGTTCTGGTAGTGATCGGCCTCGCCGGGATCGTAGATCGGACGGAGGTTCAGCGAGTAGCGGCTCATCAGAAGGAACTCCCGACCTGCGAGCCGATGCCGTATCCGGCCGCCGCGCCCGCCGGGCCGCCGAGCAGGAAGCCGCCCGCGCCGCCGATGACGCCGCCGATGAGTCCACCGATCCCGCGCTTCTTCGCGCGCTTCTGCGCGTCTTGCTCGCGCTGGGCGTTCACCTGCTCCTCGCGCCGGGCGGCGAGAAGATCGTTCGCCGTGCCCTGCTGCGACTGGCCGAACGCAGCGAGCCCTTCGGTGTTGCGCTGCTGCGCGCCGAGCGCCCCCATCGACTGCTGGGCGATCGAGTCGGCGAGCTGCTTCGTCGCCTGGTTGATGACGGTGCCGTTGTCCTGGTCGTAGAACCCGGAGTCGAAGCGGCCCGCGCCGGTCGCCTGGCCGGAGAGATCGCTGAGCTGCTTCTTCAGCGCATCCGAGATCGAGCCGTACGCCCCCTGCGCGTAGGTGTTCAGCGCCTTCGAGGCGTCGAAGTTCTCGGCCGCGCCGAGATAGTCGCTGTTGGCCCGATCGCCATAGCCGGAGGCGGTGTTGTACTGGTCGCCCTGCTCGGCCGCCGTGGCGTTCGGGTCGTTCCAGTTCACGGGCGGGCGGCGGCGACCGTAGGGGTTGGCAGCGACCATCATGTCGTTGAATCCCATGATCTTCTCCGGCTCAGTTCGTGTAAACGATGATAACAGAGTAGGACCCGCCGTCAACGATGTACTGGAGATCGAGGAACGTCGCCTCGGTCTGCGTTTCGATGAAGGCGGTGATGGCCGTGTCGAGCGCGGCAGCGTTCGCCGCCTGGATCGTTTTCGTCTTGATCTGGCTCAGCTTCATGGATTGTTCTGACCCTCCTGCTTGCCTTCCTGCACGACCTCGTACTCCACCTCGACGCCGTCGATCTGCACGAAGCCGACACCGCCCAGAAACACGGTCTCGATCGAGACCTGGAACCAGCAGCCGCGAGGCGCGAACAGCCCCGCCGTGTTATAGCCGGTGACCGTGTTCTTGAACTTCTGCATGAGAGAAATCTCAAGCACCGTGCGGAGCTGCGCCGGGTCGGCCGCGTTGGCGAGCGTGAAGTCGCGCGTGATGAGCAGCGCGTCGTCGAGGTACACCTTCACGCGAAGCGGCGTGAGATCCGTGTCGAAGGTGACCGGCACGTAGAGCGTGTAGTACGCCGCCTCGCCGCCGACGCCCGCGACCGCGAGCCGATCCGACTTCGCGAAGCCGTTGTAGTCCTCGCCGTCGTCCTGGAACGTGTCGCCGACTTTGAGCAGGTCGGCCCCCGCTCCGTCGTTGCGGCCGAGGAACAGATGCTTGACGACGCCCATTAGTTGGTCACCGTGATGCCGTCCACCAGCGCGACCGCTGATAGCTCGGTGTAGATGTTCCCGAGATCCGTTGCGGTGAGCACCGACCGGGTGACGATGATCGCGTAGAGGTCACCCTTGAAGTGCGCGCCGCCCGTGCCGCGTAAGAGATTCATAATGCAGAAGCCGATTGGTGCGCCGGGGCCGGTGTCCGCGCCGAGATCGGTCGAGCCGTCGTAGCCGTGAACGGTGCCGGTCGAGGTGTCGCCCGTGAAGCCGAGGATCACCCAATCGCCGCGCCGATCCGCGCCGGAGCCGGGCGCGTCGCCGTAGTCCACCTCCTCGTCGCCCGACGCATCGAACCAGAGCGCAGGCTTGAGCCCCGCGAACTGCTCGATCATCGGCCGTCGCACCGCTCCGGCTTCCGTGCATTTGATGCAGAACACGACCGTCATGCCCTGGTCGGCCGGAGCCAGATCCGGGTTGTCGGCGATGGTGATGTCGCCCAGCTCCTCGGTCGTGCCGTTGAACGAGATCCGGGGCGGCCCCGCCGTGTACGGCGGCTCGACTGCGCCCGCGAAGATGTTCGGCGCGTTCATGCCCGTGTTGTCGCGGCCGTGCCAGGTGTTCAGCTTCCCGGCGTCCAGCTCCATGCCGCGCCCGGCGATGTAGATCCCGTAGATGTCGCCGGGTGCGCCGTTCACCGCCGTGATGAGCGCGGCGAGCGGATCGGTGAACACGACGCCCGCGATCGTCACCCAGGCCGTGGGACCGACCAGGCCGTCGAGCGTCTTGCGCCGGTAGCGCACATCGCGCGTGAGGCCCACGTACGCCGACACGTCGCAGGTGAATCGCTCGATGTCGAATGAGAGAATCGTCAAGGACGGGTCCCAGCCGCCGACGCCGTCCGAGACCTGCGCTTCGTACCGGATGTGCGTGCCCTCGCCCGTGAACGGCGAGCTGACGATCTCCAGCGTTTGATCCGTGCCGTTGTCGATGTAGTTCGCTTCCGTGTTGATCGGCGTCGGCAGCGTCGTGAAGGCGGCGGGATCGGCAACGTGGCGCGTCGCGGCGGGCCAGAGCGTCGGATCGGCCGAGACGTACGCGCTGCCCGGCACGCCGAGGCGCGACGGCCGGATCGCCCAATCGCTCGGTTCCCCGCACCAGAGCCCGGAGATCGTCGTGAACCACGAGCTGCGGCTCGCGACCAGCTCGGTGAACTTCTTCACCCAGACGTTCGCGAACGTGCCCACCTTCTCGCGCACCCACCACTCGACGGCGTCAGTCGGGTCCGGGGTGCCGGAGATCGACACGCTCCACGTCTGCGATCCATCGGTCGAGGCGGTGTGCGCGACCAGCGTCGTCGCGATGGCGGGCGGCGCGGCGAGCGTCGAGACCGCCAGCTCGTAGAACGTGCCCGCGCAGCCGACCTTCACCCCGAGCTGGTTGTAGCCCCAGCGCGGCGATGAGGGATCACTCAAGTGCAACACGTACTGCCACTGCCCGAACGAGAACACGACCTCGCGCTGGTCGTGATCGTAGTACGCGAAGGCGTCGTCGGTGTCGAAGCCACTCGCCAGTGGATCGGGCGCGGGGCCGAGCAGGTTGAGCGGGATCGCGAGATCTTCCGACTCGCCGCCCGCCGTGCGCCGGGGGCCGCTCTCGCTCCAGAAGTAGTTGACGTTGCCGACCGAGACGGAGAGCCGCTGCGCGATCTGGCCGAACGCGCCGTCGAGCGGTTGCACGCCGAACGTCGCGCGATCGTACCCGACGAGCTGGAACGTCTCGCTCAGCTTCTTGAGCGCGAGAACCTGGCCCGCCTTGTCGCACGCGAGCACGGGCTCGCCCTGCTGGCCGACGAGGAAGTAGTGCTGCGGATCGAACACGGTCGGCTGGCCGGGCAGTGAGATCCGCAGCGTCTCCGGGCGATCCGGGTCGGCGTTCGTGCCGTAGCCCCAGCCGATGAGATAACTCAAATAGCGCGTGACGCCCCGGAAGATCGGACTGCCATCGAGCCCGCCGATCCCCTCGAAGGCTCCGGTGTTTAGGTTGTACACGACGGTGCTCATGCGCTTCGAGATGTCGGGCTCGTCGTGCGCGATGAACAGGCGGCCGTACACGTCGGTCATGATGATGCGCGGCACCGACTGCCCGCCGATGAAGAAGAACGGCGCAGCGGTATCGACCGGCGCGGTGCCGTCCGCGTTCACGATCCACAGCTTGAGCCCGTTGCCTACGGCCGCGAAGTCGTACGTGACGACCGCGCCCTTCGCGCGCGCGCGGATCGGCCAGATGCCGCAGATGTCGGTCGCCGTGCCGAACGTCGCGCCCGTGTTTCCGTTGCCGCCGCGCAGCACCATCTTGCCGTAGCGAAGGTGCCAATTACGGATGTCTGAAAACGCGGACTTATCGACGACCATGATCCCGCTGTCGCGATCGAGGCCGCCGCCGAAGGGGATGGGCGCGGTCTGTCTAGGCAAGGCCGGTCTCCGTGGATGATGCGATGAGGGCCAGGCCCTCGTGGGCGAGGTAGAGCCGCGAGGTGACGCCCGAGTCGCGGTTCTGGTTGGACCAGGCCCAATAGTAGCCGATCGTCGAGCCGTCGCTCGGGTCGGGGGCGATCCCAGGGAACGCGATCGTGTCGATCACCTGGTCATCGACGAGGACCTGAAGCGCGGCATCGAGCCCGAAGTCGGCCGAGTTGAGGCGCAGCTTGTAGTCGTGCCAGTCCTCCAGATCGAACCCCGCCGGGAGCTGGTTGCCCGGCACGTACGTCTTGTCGTACGTGAGCGCCGCGCCGGTCACCTTCCGGATCGAGAGCCCGAGCGTGTCGATGTCGCGGAGCCCAAACGAGAAGCCCGCCTGCTTCGCGACCGAATCACGGATGCGGATGTTGAGGCCCTGGCCGATCACCATGCCCACGTCGCCGCCGATGACGCCGCTCGGCTGCTCGAACGCCATCGTCATGTGCAGTTCCCACCACGCGATCTCGTCCAGCTTGCCGATGAGCGCGCGGTTCGGCTGCTGCGTCGCGATGTAGATCTGCGTGTTGCGCGACGTGCCGCCCTGCGGCGAGAAAACGCGGCCGAGCGAGCCCGCCGCCGCCGCCATCCGGAGCGCGTACTTGTTGCGATAGTAGACGCTGCCGTCCGGGCCGGTGCCCGCGCCGAGAATCCCCGAGAGCATCGTCGCGCTCGTGCCGACGTTCGCCGTCCAATCCTGGCGCACGCGCATCCCGCCACTGATGGGATCACCAGCTCCGAACGCCGCCGCAGGCCAGTGGAGCGAGATCGTGCGGCCGACGCCGCGAGGGACGTGCAGGTCGGGCTCGAAGGGCTCGAACGACTCCGGGGCGGTGATGTTCTCGAAGAAGAACGTGTTTCGGAACGTCGGCCCGAACGTCAGCGAGTTGTTTTGAGAACTGATAACGAGCGTTCTGAGCACGACGAACCGGAACCCCGGCTCGTACGTCAGCGTGCGTGTGCCGCTCGTCGAGAGATCCCACGTCACGAACTTGGGGCTCGTGAACACCAGCCCGCCGCCGCTGAAGTCGGACTCCTGCACGACGGCGTACATCGCGAGCGCCGACGCGCCGACGAACTGCGCCGTCGTCCGGATCTGCTTGATCGGCTTATCGAACTCGATCACGAGCTGCATGTTCTGGCCCGGCGCGGCCGAGAGCTGGAAGTCGCCGTAGTACGGCAGCGGTCCCGCGTAGTAGCTCGGCGGGGTGATCGGGTTCGAGTGCGCGACCGGCGGCACGACCATCCCGCCGTCGATCGAGAGATCGACGCGCTCGGTCCAGGTGACGCCGTCGAGGGTGCCGGTCGGATCGCGAAGCGGGCCGCTCATAGCAGCGAGTCCTCCGTGGGTCCGGCCTTGATGTTCACCCCCATCATCGCCGTGTACATCTTGCCGCCCGCGCGCGTGCCGAACCAGCACTGCATCGCGCCGCCCGGCAGGAGGCCGGACTCGAAGTCCTCCTGGAGCAGCAAGATGTCGTTAATGAGAATCTTGAAAATCGCGGGCTGGTCGTCGGTCGCGCCGAGGAACCGATACTCGTACATGTTGAAGTCCGAGACATCGAGGTCGATCGGCAGCGCGTCGGAGTGCGTGAGCCCGCCGCCGCCGACCGCGCGCGCGTAGAACGTCACGACGTTGGTCGCGTCCGGCCGCAGCAAGAGTCCCGCGCCCGTGCCGGTTTTGATCGCGTTCGTGTCGTTCTCCAGCTTCATCATGAGCCCGATGTCGCCGGAGCCCGTGGGCTCGAACGCCATGAGCCCCTTGACGCGCCAGCACGCGCGGTCGCCCCGGAACTCCGCGCCGCCGCGCTGCCGATGGAAGTCGATCCACGCGAGTCCGATCTCCGAGCGCCCCGCGCCCTGCGCTTCCATCCAGCCGCACGGCCGACCCTTGTAGACCGTGTGACCGCTCGCGCCGGGAGCCTGGCCGGAACCGACGCCCGAGTAGAGCGAGCGACCCTGCCGCGAGACGCACTGCGGCGACACCCCGTTCGCGAGGAGCTGCGCGTTGTTCTCGGGGCACGAGAGGTCGAGCGATGCGCCGCCGCCGAGCCCGATGCCGAGGTTCGGCGCGATCGTGCGCGCGCCCTGGCGCAGCGAGCCGACGACCTGGTCGGG
This sequence comes from Saccharimonadales bacterium (SeqCode), assembly GCA_035493615.1. Classification (GTDB taxonomy): domain Bacteria; phylum Chloroflexota; class Limnocylindria; order P2-11E; family P2-11E; genus UBA4735. The sequence goes on from DATJHW010000153.1 coordinate 43,447, forward strand.
GCAGTTCTCCCAGACCTCGTCAACCGGAATCGGATCGAGCGGCGGCCCCGGATCGAACGGCCCCTGCCGGAGCGAGCCAGTGGTCGGCGTGCTCTCGTTCCAGGTCATTGCGGTCCCTCGCGCAGCGAACCGACCGTTACGTCGGCGCACACCGTGAAGCCGGAGGCCGGGCGTGGGCATTGCTGCCACGATCGGAGGCTACGCCTTGCCGCTGTATTCATCGTGATGTTCGCGGTCAGCATGGGCAGCAGGGCCGCACCGCGCGCGGTCGCTCGCGCTTTGGCTGGAGCGACGGAGGTGAACATCGGCAGGATGGCTGCCCCGGTTCCTTCGGCCGGAGCCGCTGCCGCGCCACTCGCCGGACCCATCGCCGGAAGGAACGCCGACGACATCGCCGTCGCGCGCGCGAGCCCGCTCGCGTCCGAGGTGAACATCGGCAGCGTCGCGTTGCCGATCGCGCCGGGTGACTCGACGCCCTCGGCGAGCGGTGCGCCAGCGACCGGAAAGCCGCCGGGGATCACGGGCTACGAATCCCCCACTCGGCCTCGGCCCAGCGCACGATCTTCAGGCGATCGGTCGAGTTGAGGAAGGCGGTGACGATGAAGAACTCGCCGATCATGCCCTTCGCGACATCGGTGCCGGTGTTGCTCTGGAAGATCCGGAACTCGTTCGTCGCGCCGCCCGCCGTCGTGCCGGGCGAGACGGTGACTTCGCGGTTGTTGATCGACTGGATCGAGGACGCGCCGTTGAAGGCGTGGATCACGACCGCCGGGTGCGCGAGGAACTGCGGCGGGAGATCGGCGTCGTTCACGCCTGCGCCGCCGGGGTGCGCGGCCGGGAGCGTGCCGTTGTACATGCGATCGAGCGGCGACGCCGGGCCGAAGCCGATCGGGTTGCCCGCCCAATTATACAGGTGCCCGTTGCCCGAGAAGCCCTTCATGTTCTGCACGATGAACACGAGCGTGCAGGTGAACGGCGAGCCCTGCGCGGCGAGCGCGGAGAACTTGAGCGTGTTCGAGCTGGTGTTCACCACGGCCGGATACTTGTTGTTGAGCACCCGGTCCATGTACTTGCACTTATTCGCCGCAGCGGTGTCGGAGTCGCGCGCGTTGCCGCTGATGTCGTACCACTTCGTGACGTAGCCGTTGGTGTCCAGGTCGATCCGCGAACGCCGGGCGCTGTAGCGCGCGTAGAGGTTCGACGTGATCGGGAACGCGGCGATGGCATCGAGCTGCCGCGAGACGACCGTGAGGAACACGTCCTTCGAGCCCGAGCTGAAGTTCACGAGCGCGTTGGCGTTCGAGCTGCCGTGAACCTCCAGGCGCGTCAGCTTCGTGCCGGAGGCGACGTACATGCCGACGCCGACCTCCCACTCGCTCGGCCCGGCGATGCAGTACGGCACGATGTCGCCGTCCGCGCAGACCGAGCCGAAGGTGCGGTGCGCGGCAGCCGCCCCGGCCAGGGTGATGTCGCCCGTGCCGGTGGTGGTCGTGCTCTCCTTGACGCGATCCGCGACGATGTTGCTCACGACGAGGCGGGCATGGTGAGCGTGAACGAGCTGACCTGGAAGTCCTGGCCCGCGAGCAGCGCCGGGTTATCGACGGTGATGCCGCCGCCGCCGCCCGTGACCGTCACGTCGATGTCCATCACGTACGTGCCGCCGTTCGACTTGAAGCGCGCGTAGCCGATCGTGCCCGCGTTGTCGGCGCTCGTGTCCTCCCAGGCCGTGACGTTCTTCGAGATCGAGCCGCCGCTCGCCGCCGCCATCGCGTCGGCCGGAAGCGAGACCGTCGAGACGACCGTGCCCGTCGCCGCATTGTCAGCCGAGGCGGGCTGCGCCCCGGTGCGAAACTCGACGGTGCCGTTATCGAAGAACGCAATGGCGCTCCCCGTGTTGAACATGCAGTCGAGGATGACGTTCCGCAGCGCGGTGTTCAGCCGGACGATCATGTGCGGGCAACCCTCCGAGTGAAGCGCGTCGTGAGCGGCGCGTAGTTCGTGACGTGGTCGATGTACGCCGTGAGGATCGGCGCTTCCTCCTTGTCGAGCGCGGCGATGGCGGCCTGCTGGATGTCCTGCGGCAGCCGCGTCGCCTTCCCGAGCAGGTGCTTCGTCAGGTCGATCACCAGCAGCTCATCCCAGGGCGCTTGCAGCTCCAGCACCGAGTCGCCGTCGAAGGGGCCGAAGGCCGCCGCGATGCGCGAGTACAGGATCTCGACCGAGGTGACGCCGACGAGATCCGTATCCACACCCTGCAATACGAGATCTCGCAACGTCGCACGAGGCGGCAGCTCGCAGTCCTTCTGCGCCGCCGGGACGATGTTGATCTCCGTGCCCGCCGCCCACTGCGAGGTGCCGGGGTCCTCGATCTTGACGAGCGAGATCAGCTCGGGCGTCGGCACCGGCTCGATGATGTCGTTCAGGTCCGTCGCCGTGTTCGAGTCGAGATTCGAGAGCGCGCAGACGCCGTAGTAGTCGGGGTTGGCCTTCGCCGCGAGCGTCATCAGCTCGCGCTGCCGCAGCCCCATGCGCCGGTACATCGTCGAGCGCGTCGCCGGGTAGTGCTCCGTGATCTCGCTCGTGCGCGCGAGCGCCAGGATCGCCATCTCCTCTGCGGTCATGCGGCGGGTCCGGTGATGAGAGTCGTGCGGATGAGATCCGGGATGTTGATGTTGCGCGTGTTGCCGTACTGCCGGACGACGTTCGAGTTGGCGACATCGAGCCAGGTGATGAAGCTGGTCGCCCAACCGTCGCGCATCGGCTGGAGCGCCGCCACGTCATCAGCGCGGCCGTCCTGCGCGGCGAGATACATCGCCGACTCCAGCGCGAGCAGGCGGTCGAACGTCGTCGGCCAGAGCGCGTCGAGGTTCGAGTTGATGTCGCCCGGCACGTCCGGCGTTTTCGTGTAGAAGAACGTGATCGAGCCCGAGGTCGGGTCGAGCGGGTTGCCTGCCGAGAAGTAGCGGTTCCCCTCAGTCCACACCGCGCCGCGCCCCTCGTCGGCCTTGAGCTGCGAGCGCGGCACGATGATGATCTCGTTGCCGACGTTGTCCTCCAGCCGGAACACGGCGAGCGCGTCGGTCGGCAGCGTCCAGCCGCCCGTCGAGACGTTCACGATCGTGTGCTTCGAGAACCGCTCGGGGTTCACCTTCGCGCTCAGCAGATAGAGCGCGCGCATCGCATCGACGACGACGAAGCGCAGCTCGTCGGCCTTGTCGGTGAGGAACGACGGCTTGTTCTTCGTCGAGTAGCCGAACGCGCGGGTGAGGATGTCGCTCGGGGTGCTCATGGGCGATACACGTCCTCGGTGAAGAAGGAGCGCGCGCCGACGTTGTTGCCGATGTCGGTGAGGAAGTCCGTCTCGGCGGAGCCGAGCGTCTGTGCGAAGATGCTAATGTTGATCTTGGAATCCGGCCGCTCCTGCACCTCGCGGTTCGCGAAGAACAGAGCGACGCGCTCGACGCACGCCAGCTCGGCGATGTCGGGCAGCGCGACCGTGTCGTCGAGGTCCGCGAGGTCGGCGGGCACCGTCGAGGTCGTGATCTCGACCGAATCGAAGTTCGACCAGATCGTCGAGATCGGCCGCAAGTAGAGCGTGGAGCCCACCTGCCAGCACGCGGCGCGGGGCGCGTTCGGCGCGTTGCGCTGCTGAAAGTCGATGAGCCGCACCTGATACGGGTCCTTCGGCACGGTCGTCTGGTTGGCGAAGTGCGCCTGCACATCCAGCACGAGCCGCGCGCTCGTGAGCGGAATGCCCACAGTGAAATCCGCGAGGGGCAACGCCACCGTATCGACGACCGTGACCAGGTTCGGGTCGATCTGCGAGATCTTCCCGTGCAGCCGCTTCGCATACTGCGACAAGATCCGGAGCGCCCCCTTGTTCGGGTGATGCTTCGGATCAAAGGCTGCGTGCCTATCACGCGCCGCGTCGATGACGTTGCCCGCCCGGATCGTCATGTCAGCCCTGCGCCTTGAGGAGTTTCTTGACGGCCTTCAGAATATCCTCACGAACGGTGCGACCCCCGCGACCCGTTGCTTTGATGGTCGTCGGGTCTCCACCCAGCTCGGCGAACTTGGCTTCCAGTTCGGCCTTGCTCAGCTCGTCCACCTCGACCTCCTCGGTCTCGGTCTCGGGCTCGCTGCTCTCGTCGGTCTCGGGCTTCGGCTCGTCCGTCGTCGGTCCACTGACTTCGGGCTGCTTCGACGCGAGGAGGCTGTCGATCTCCTCGATCACGTCGGTGCGCCGCTGCTGCTGCATCTCCACCGTGCGGAACAGCGCCAACGCCTTCGGGCGTGCGCCATCCGGTCGGCTCAGCTCCGCTTCGTAGAGGCCGTCGAAGAACGACGGGTTCTCCGTCAGCGCCTTCTGGAGCTGGTCCAAAGGGAGCACGTCCGGCGTGTCCGGCGTGCCGCCGATCTTCTCGCCATGCTTCACGACCGCGCCGGGCTGCGGAGCGGTCGAGGGGGAGGAGCCGCGAACGCGCGGGCCAAACTTGTGCGCGCCCTCGGTGAACTTCTTCTGCTCGCGATCGAACGCTTCCTGCCCGATGACGCGCGGGCCGTGCGCTGGACCGAGACGCTGTGCGTCCATGCTCAGACTCCTAGAATGAGACCGCTGCCACGGCCGCCCGTCATGCCGCCGCGCCCGAAGTTCTTTCGGTCACGCGCCTGCCGGTGCCAGTGATCGCGGCCGTCGTTGAGGATGTAGTCGCGGAAGTTCGCGTCGCTCGCCCGCTTTTCCTCCGCGCCGGTCACTTCATCGAGCACCCGCGCCTCCTTGGCCTTGCGCTGCTCCTCGGAGCGGAACACGAAGTCGCGCTCCTGGAAGTCGCGCACCATGAGGCAGTGGTACTCGTGGTCGGTGCCGCGCTGGGCGATCACGTCACCAGACGGATCGCCGGGCGCGAAGTATTCTTCAATGCGTGCGAACCCTTGCATGAGCAATCTCGCAAGCATCTTATTGCGCTGGATCGTCGGGAGTTTCTGGTGCTCGATCGGCAGCATGTCCATCTGCTTCGCGATCAGCTCTCCCTTTCGTCGGCGCTCGTCGTTCGGCTTGATCGCCCCCAACCACCAGCGACCCTCGCCGACGTAGACCAGCTCGACCTGCGGATCAATCATCCGCAGGTCGGCCAGGAGCAGCAGCGGAGTGGGGCGTGCCTCCGCGTTGTCGAACTGTACGAGCCGCTGCATCACACGTCCGTGGCGACGCTGTCACCCCGGATCGGCCACGGCAGGAACTCCAGCTTCACCGCCGGATTCACCGCCGCGCCCGTGCCGTCGCTCGTGTAGCACAGGACGCCGAACTGGTTCTCGCGATGCACGCGAGGCCCGTAGGTATCCTCGACGGTCTCGGTGAACGCGACCGGCACCACGTCGGCGCTCGGCGTGAGCACGGTGCCGGTGAAGCTGACACCGCTGCTGAGCCCCGCGCCCGTGCCGTAGAACGTGACCGCTGCCACGTCGCTCGCCGCCGTCATGTCGTCCGTGTTGGCGGTCCACTTCGTGTTGTTCTTCGTCTGGATCGTGATCGCGCCGACGATGAACTTGCCCGCGTCCGGGGCGACGGTCGCCGCTGCGGCTTCGGCGGCAGCCTTCGTCGCGTACGCCTGGTCGGCGGTGATGACCTTCGTCGAGAGCACGCCATCGGCGGCGTTCTGCTGGATGAGGATCGTCCCCCAGACCTGCCCGGCCGCCGCGTTGTTGATCGTGTGCGCGGCGGTGAACGTCTGCGCCGTGTTGGCCGCGATCTCCTTGAACACGCCCGCCGTCGTGAGATAGCGGGAGACGGCCGTGTTCTTGTACTTCTCCGGCACCGCATCGACGACGATCACGGCCGCCTGCATCGGCTGGTTGCCGCTCGTGATGTAGTAGAAGAACTCCAGCGCCGCCGTCACGCCCGTCGCGTACACGCTCAAGAGGTGCAGCTTCACGGCGCGCGTGAACTTGTGGACCCAGATCGC